>CAYPSX010000031.1:0-26727 GCA_964413185.1 uncultured Bacteroidales bacterium | reverse complement strand
TTCTATCGACATTTACCGTTTTACCTCAACGATGAGGACTATAAAGAAATAGAAGCAAAGCTTACTGAAGAGAAAATTGCCGATCAGCTCAGGAAAAACTACAAATCGCTGGTTTCGCCCGCAGGCATGGTAACCAAAGAGTTTTTGTTTAAAGATCCGCTGAGCATTACGCCGCTGGCACTAAAAAAACTGCAAAACTTACAAATTGATAATGACTTTACGATTTACAAATCGTGCATTTATTCATCCGACAAAAAACATCTACTCGTATTTATTGAACCGGAATATAAATCGGGCAATACTGAGCAAAACGAGGGGCTAATTCAAAATATTGATACTGCCGTTCAGGCCGTAGAAGCCACCTGGCCAAACATTGATGTTAAATATTACGGCGGAACTGCCGTTGCAGTTGCCAACGCAAAACGAATTAAGTCCGATATTATTTACACCGTTTCAATTGCGGTGGTGTTCATTTTTCTGCTTTTTCTGCTGTTTTTTAAGCGATTGAAAATATTGTTGCTTTTTTTCTTTCCGGTTATTATTGGTGCCGGAATTGGCATAAGCTTGCTATCAGCTATTTATGGCGAAATATCGGCCATATCGCTGAGCATAGGAGCCATTTTGGTTGGAATATCTATTGATTACTCGTTGCATGCTTTCACTCATTTCCGAAGCAGCGGCTCCATTTCGCGTACGTTAAAAGATGTAGCTGCGCCCATTGTCATCAGCAGCATTACAACGGGTTCTGCATTTTTGTGTTTGGTGGTGCTCAGGTCGGAAGCATTGAGTCAACTAGGAGTTTTCGGCGCTGTAAGTGTTTTTGTTGCTGCGCTTTCGGTGTTATTGTTTCTTCCTCAATTATTATCGGAAAAAGATATTCGTTTAAATCAGGGCTCAAAACCATCTTTTTTAGACAAAATTGCTGCATACCCCATTCATACGAAAAACCCGGCTTTTGTTTTTGTTCTTGCGCTTTCTGTGGTTTTTATTTTTACTTTTCAGGATATTCGTTTTAACAGCAATATTGAATCGCTCAATTACCTGACGCCCGAACTGAAGCAAGCAGAAAAAGAACTGCAATCCATAAGCTCGGTCACCAATAGTACAGTCTTTTTAATTGCTTCGGGCAATTCTTACAAACAGGCACTTGAGAAACTTCATGCCAATCAGGAAATTATTCAGCAGGCAAAAGACAGCAACCTCATTGCCTCTGTTTCTAACGGTCAGGATTTTGTTTTGCCGCTCGAACAACAAGTCGAGAAAATATTTGCATGGAATGTATTCTGGGATCGCGTTGGGCGTGAAAAATTACTCAGTAACCTGCGGGAGCAGGGCGAAAAATTCAAATTCAATCAACATGCCTTTGATGCGTTTGAACAATTGCTCACTAAAAACTTTGGACCCGTTTCCATTCAGGAATTTGCTTTTATCAGGGAGAATTTTTTGGACACTTATTTTTTTGAAAATGGCGGGCAATATTCCGTTGTGGCTATTGTGAAAGTCGCAAACAAGAACAAACAAGAAATGCATCGTTTATTTGAGAATAAATCTGATTTGACCGTATTCAGTAAACAGAACTTTTCGAATCGTTTTTTTGAAATTATTAAAAACCAGTTCGATAAACTCGTCTGGATAACCATTTTAGTTGTGTTCATTGTGCTGCTCATCGCATACGGGCGGTTTGAACTGGCGTTGGTTACATTTCTTCCCATTTTGTTGAGTTGGCTGTGGACCTTGGGTTTGATCGGTCTATTCAATATTGAACTCAATATTTTCAACATCATTATTTCAACATTTATTTTTGGGTTGGGTGTAGATTACTGCATTTTTATTACGCGCGGATTACTTAATAATTATAAATACGGGAACCACTCGCTTGCACCTTATAAACTGTCTGTTTTATTATCATTTATCACTACAACCGTTGGTATCGGCGTGTTAATATTAGCACAGCATCCGGCATTAAAATCCATAGCTTCTGTATCGGTATTTGGCATTGCCTCGGTAGTGGTTATTTCTTATATTGTACTGCCTGTGCTTTTTCGGTTTTTGATTCATTTCAACGGAAAAACCAGACAGGAGCCCGTTACATTAAAAAATACACTGGCCAGCCTGGCTACATTAATTGTTTTTCTGGCTTCAATTGCTTTAATTACGCTGTTTCTTCCGGTGTTCTTATTGTTTTCAATGGTTGCGAGGCGTCAGGTGAAAGCATTTTTTAGTTTTTTGATAAGCCTGCTAAGTAAATTGATTGTTAATGTGATGAATTTTCATGTGAATGTTAAAGAAATTGATAAACAGAAGCTTGATTTTTCCAAACCGGTTGTCTTAGCCTCTAACCATCAATCCCATCTCGATTTGATGTTCCTGTTAAAATTGAATCCCAAAATAATTGTTCTTACAAATCACTGGGTATGGCACAGCAAATTGTTTGGTTTTATTGTACGATTTGCCGATTATTACCCCGTTTACAAAGGTTTGGATTATGATTTTGAAAGGATAAGGCGTAAGGTTGAAGAGGGATATTCCGTTTTGGTTTTTCCGGAAGGAACCCGAACCAATGATGGGTCCATCAAAAGATATCATCAGGGAGTACTTAAAATTGCCAACGACCTTAAATTAGAAGTGCAACCCATACTTATACACGGGGCATTTAACGCAATGCCGCGTGATGAGTTTTTCCTTCGACCGCGAAACATTACATTAAAGTATTTCGATCGGTTTAAGGTTGATCCGGTAAATATTGAAAACAACGAAACTTATCGTAAACAGGCCAAAGGTTTTACTTCTTTTGCACGCAATGAATTCCTGAAATTACGTAAAGAATGCGAAACACCGGAATTTTTCCGCAAACAAACCATCAATCAGTACATATTTAAAGGTCCCGTGCTGGAATGGTATGTGAAAATAAAATTGCGGCTCGAAAATAATTACAAAGTACTTCACGAAATTATTCCTAGCAAAGCAAGAATTATTGACCTGGGTTGTGGTTATGGATACATGTCGTACATGCTCAGACAGTTGTCAGAAGATCGCAAAATAACCGGATACGATTACGATGAAGATAAAGTTGCCATTGCAAACCAAATAGCCCGGAACGATAACGAACTCGATTTTCAACTGAAAGATATTTCCGTTGATCCTATAGAAGAAGCCGATGTAATTATTATTAATGATGTGTTGCATTACCTGACTGAAGAAATTCAAATGGCAGTGCTGGAAAAATGCATGAAAAGTCTTAAACCACAGGGAATGATAATTATAAGAGACGCCGATGCACGACTAAAAAAGAGAACCAGAAATATTAAAATAACGGAACTATTTTCAACCAAATTGCTAAGCTTCAATAAAACTAAATATAACCTCACATTTATATCAGGAGAAAAAATAGAACAAGCTGCACGTGAAAATAATTTTAATTTAACCCGTATCGACAGAACCAACCGTACGCCAAACGTAACATTTATTTTGGTGCCTCCGGACAATTAGAATTGGCAAATCCGAAACCTCCAACATTTAATCCTTAATATTCAAAAAGGCTTTAGAACCCATACAATTTTTTAGATTTGGAATTTTTTGTAACATTTGTATTCCGATAAATGCAGGAATATGCTATGTTTGTAATGCTGATCGTGAAAATATTCCCAACACCCAACAAAAAATTTAGCGATAATATAGGAGCAGCAGATGAGTTCGAAGTATGATATAATTATCATTGGAGGTGGCCTCGGCGGATTATTGTGTGGAAACATTTTAAGCAGGGAAGGATACCATGTTTGTGTGCTCGAGCAAACTAAAAAACCTGGTGGCTGCATTCAGTCTTTTGCCCGCGATAAAACCATCTTCAACACAGGATTAAACTACACGGAATGCCTTGGTGAGGGACAGGTGCTGAATACGTATTTCAAGTATTTTGGCATCATGGACAAGTTGAAGATTAAGCAACTCGACATAGCTTGTTTCAATAAAATTAGTTTTGGAACTGAAGAAATTGAGTATCCATTTGCCCAGGGGCACGATAATTTCATCGAAAAACTTTCCGGATTTTTTCCGCAAAGCCGCGCAAATATTGCAAAATATCTGTCGGAATTAAAACAAATGACTGAGGTTTTTCCGTTGTATACGTTCGATAAAACAACTAATCAATCAATTACAGAGGAAAGCTTGCAGCAAAATACATATCACTATTTGCAATCGGTCGATCCTGATCATACATTACAGCAAGTCCTGGCCGGAATGAATTCCCTGTACGGCGGTGTTGCATCCAAAACCCCTTTGTACATTCACGCACTCATCAACTACTCATTTATAAAAAGTGCGTGGCGACTTGTCGATGGCAGCTCGCACATGGCATCGGCCATCGCCGGCATTATAAAAGAAAATGGCGGCGAAATTATGCTGTCTACCAGAGTAGAAGCAATAGAGGGAAATAATAATCAAGTGAATTCTGTTCGCCTGAGCAATGGAGAAAAACTGTTTGCCGATAAAATTATTTCCAATATTCATCCGGCAAGCACCTTGAAAATGATTCCGGAAAACCTGACCAAGAAAAACTATAAATCTCGTATTTTGTCGCTCGATAATACAATTGGCATGTTTACCATCTACATAGTGCTTAAGAAAAATTCATTCCCATATATTAACCACAATTTTCATCATTTTAAAACAAAAAATGTTTGGACCACAGGTTACAAAGAGGAAAACTGGCCGGAGCATTATTTTTTATACACACCGGCAACGTCAAAATCGGAAAAATGGGCAGATGGTATTATAGCTATGAGCTATATGAGGTACAGTGAAGTCAAAAATTGGGAAAATACATATATTGAAAACCGCGGAGCCGAATACAAAGAATTTAAGCAAGAAAAGGCAGAAAAGTTAATCGATTCCATTGAACAGAAATTTCCAAATATACGAAAATCAATCTATAAATACTACACTTCAACACCGCTTACATATCGCGATTATACAGGCACACCTGAAGGTTCTTCCTATGGTATTTTAAAAGATTCCAATAACCCTTTCTCAACCATAATTACGCCTAAGTCGCGCATAAAAAATCTGTACTATACAGGTCAAAATCTAAATTTGCATGGTATTTTGGGCGTAACAATAGGTGCGGTTGTTACTTGTTCCGAAATTTTGGGCGCAGATTATCTCGTTAATAAAATCATAAAATATAAAAATGGATAAATTTGATATAGTCATTATTGGTAGTGGGTTAGGCGGACTTTTTACTGGTGCTTTATTAGCTAAAAACGGCAAAAAAGTATGTGTGTTAGAGAAAAATAACTCTATAGGAGGAAATTTACAGGTTTTTAAAAGAAAAAACTGCCTTTTTAGTATTGGAATGCATTATGCCGGGTCGCTTGATAAGGGAGAGGTTTTATACAAAATTTTCAAATATCTTGGTATTTATAAAGAATTAAATATAAAAAAACTCGATCCGGAATGCTTTGATAAAATCTATATTAAAGATCGAGAGTATTGCTTTGCCATGGGTTTGGAGAGTTTCACCCAAAAATTAATTAGTGACTTTCCCGAAGAGAAAATAGCTATCGAATCCTATGCAAATAAACTACGCGAAGTTTGGGATAGTTCAGATTTATTAAACTTAAGAGATGTGAGTTATGCTGTACTTCCTGAGCTCAACACTTTCAAAGAGAATGCCTGGCAATATTTACAAAATTTAACCGAAAACCGGGAATTAAGAAATGTGCTGGCAGCAACCAATCCATTGTATGCCGGAAATCGTAAAAAAACTTCAATGTTTGTACACGCCAATATCAACTATTTTTTTATTCAAAGTGCATGGCGAATTGCAGAACAAGGTGCCAATATTGCCGATTTGTTGAAAGATATTATTACTACACCCGGTGGAGAAGTTTTAACCGGTCAGGATGTTCAAAAATTAAATTTTAAAGGTTCAGAAATTGTTTCCGTATCAACAGCTAAAGGCGATGTTTTTTATGGCGATCAGTTTATATCAGATATTCACCCGGTTCCGTTGTTCAAAATGATTGAACCCGGCAAACTGCGCAAAGCATATACCTCCAGAATAAAAAAATTGGAAAATACAATGTCGTCATTCACAATGTATGTTGTGTTAAAAAGAAGGAGCATAAAGCACATCAACTCCAATGTGTATTATTATGATACAGATGATGTGTGGGATTATGAATACAATCACGAGTCGTGGCCCAAAGGTTATATGCTGTATACAACCGAAGATCAGGGGAACCCGGGCTTTGCTGAAAGTATTGAGGTTATTACCATGATGAATTTCGAAGATGTGAAGAAATGGGAAGATACAACAGTTCAAAAGCGGGGAGCCGATTATGTTGCATTTAAACACGAACGACAGCAGAAATTATTAAAACTGATTTATAAAAAGTTTCCAGAACTGGAAGACGCTTTTGATTATGTGGAAAGTGCAACACCATTAACATATAGAGATTATCACAATATTCCTTATGGATCGCTGTACGGGATAATTAAAGATTGCAACGACCCTGTAGGAAGTATTTTATCGCCCAAAACACGTATTCCCAATTTGTTACTCACAGGCCAAAATATTAATTTGCATGGGATTCTGGGTGTGATAATTTCGGGCTTTCAAACCTGTGCGGCGATTATCGATATTAATAAAGTTTTAAAGAAAGTAAGGGCACAACGATGAGTTTTTTTAGAAAATACCGGTGGCCAAAAATATTAGGAATTATTGCATTTTTGCTGATAGCCGGCATATTTGCTTTTCGCTTTGCCGTTGTTTTAAATCCGCCCGAAGTTGTCCAAAAAGACCCAAACAGATTTGTAAAAGACCAACCCACCCGGAATTTTTCTATGGTGGGCAATTCGTGGTTAAAACAAAACAATTACGGCCTTTGGGAAATGTATATTGCCGGCAAACCCTACGAGCGGGGCTACAAAAACGGCATGCTCACACAAAAATTAATCAATTACCAGGAAGTGGCTTTTGTGGAGTTCATCAAACAACTTGTGCCATCGGACAATTACCTGAATTTCCTGAAATATTTTGTAGCCTGGTTTAATAAAAACATGGATAAACATATTCCGACGGAGTATCAAAAAGAAATTTACGGAATCTCTCAGTTTGCTTCAAACGAATTTGATTTTATTGCACCCAATTATCAACGGTTACTTAATTACCATGGCGCTCACGATATCGGCCATACCTTGCAAAACCTCAATCTCGTGGGTTGCACGGCTTTTGGTGTAAAAGGCAGTGCATCTGCAGATAGTTCATTGCTGATAGGGCGGAATATGGATTTTTACTCGGGCGATAAATTTGCAGAAAACAAAATCGTTGCTTTTTACCATCCCGATAAAGGCCATAACTTTGCATTTGTTACCTGGGGAGGAATGATTGGTGTACTTTCCGGTATGAACGATCAGGGTTTGACGGTTTCTTTGAACGCTGCCAAGTCTTCCATCCCGTTTGCTGCAAAAACACCGGTCTCTATCCTGGCACGCAAAATTGTTCAATACGCTTCCACTATTTCAGAGGCTTATGAAATTGCAAAAAATCACGAAACATTTGTGGCAGAATCTTTTTTTATAGCCTCTGCAAAGGATAATCAGATGGCGGTCATAGAAAAGTCTACATCTGAAACGCATCTTTATACAAAACCAGGCGACAGGCTTATCCTTACAAACCATTTTCAAAGCGATGCGTTAAAAAGACCCGAAGTGGTAAATCAACCTTTAAAAAATCACCCTTCATTATATCGTTGGGAGCGAACAGCTGAATTGCTCAATCAACAGGAGAAACATACCGTACAAACATTTGCCAATATTTTGCGCGACCAAAAAGGTTTGCACGAAGAAAATATTGGAATGGGAAACGAAAAGGCAGTAAACCAGCTTATTGCGCATCACTCTGTGATATTCAAACCCCAAACATTGCAAATGTGGGTAGCCGCGCCACCTTATCAATTAGGGAAATACATGCTTTACGATTTGAAAAAGATATTCAGTGATACATTGAACCCGCAGCATCCCGTACCCGATACAACCGGAACAATTGCCGAAGATGCGTTTCTGCATTCAGCTGATTACAAAAACTATTTGGCATTCAAAAAGCGAAGTGAAAAATACGAGAAAATGTTAAATGCCGAAAATATCGATAAAATCGATCAAACGGCTATAAAATCTTATCTTCAATTAAATCCGGAGTACTATTACGGATATTTTCTTGCCGGCGAACTTTTCAACAAAGCAGGGGATGCGGAAAAGGCGCATCATTATTACAAAAAGGCGCTAAAGAAAGAAATTCCTTATCAGGGCGACCGGGAAAAAATTTTGGAGAAGATAGAAAAATTGAAGAGATAAATTTTAACTTCGAGTACTTTTCAAGATGCCATAAAAGGGGTCTAAGCTATTCAGTAAAACGCTTCGAAAAATGTATATACCAGAAATTGAAAAACAATCGAAAGAGGAAATAAAAAAGTTTCAGGAGAGCAAACTCCCCGCTGTTTTGAGTTACCTGAAAGAAAATTCAAAATTTTATCAGGAGCATTTTCGAAAGCATAACATCGATATCCAAAAAATAATAACCCTCGAAGACCTTGCTCAAATACCGGTTACCACAAAAAACGACTTGCAGGAACAAAATCAGGATTTTTTGTGTGTCGATAAATCAGAAATTATTGATTACCTCACCACTTCAGGCACGTTGGGAGAACCCGTTATTTTCGGCATGACCGACAACGACCTTGAACGTCTGGCTTACAATGAGTACATTTCATTTTCCTGCGCCGGTGCTACAAAAGACGATATTTTTCAATTAATGGTAACACTCGAAAAGCGGTTTATGGCCGGCATGGCTTACTATTCCGGTATCCGTAAACTAGGATCGGGCATCGTTCGGGTCGGGCCGGGAAATCCCGATCTCCAGTTCGACACCATCAAAAGATTGTCGCCCACAGCCGTTGTTACGGTGCCCTCTTTTTTGATCAAACTCATCAGCTACGCAGAAAAAATTAATTTCGACCTCAATGCAACACGCATTTCCAAAGCCGTGTGCATTGGTGAGCCCATTCGTAATGCCAATTTTGAGTTGAATACACTCGGTAAGCGTATTAAAGAAAAATGGAATATCGACCTCTACTCAACCTACGCTTCCACAGAAATGGGAACAGCCTTTACCGAATGTAAGGAGGGGCACGGCGGACATCATCACCCCGAAATAATTATCGTTGAGTTTCTCGATGAAAACAACCAACCTGTGAAAGAAGGCGAAGCCGGCGAAGTTACAATTACGAACATCGGAGTAGAAGGTATGCCGCTGCTGCGTTTCAAAACCGGCGATATTTGCCATCATCATTATGAACCCTGCAAGTGTGGCCGCAATACCATGCGGCTGGGCCCTGTTATTGGCCGCAAAAAACAGATGATCAAATACAAAGGAACAACGCTTTATCCGCCGGCACTTTACGATATCTTGAACGATATTCATACAATCGACAACTACGTTGTAGAAGTTTCAACAAACGATATCGGTACCGATGATATTCTCGTGAAAGTAGGAAGCAAAAATCAAACACGACAATTTGAAAAAGAGATCAAAGATTATTTCCGTTCGCGTATTCGTGTGGCGCCATCAATAGAATTTTTAGACCCGAAACAAATTGCCGCGATACAATTCCCCGAGACCAGCCGCAAACCTGTTACGTTTATTGACAAACGGAGCTGAGGTAATATTAGCCTCTGCTGCAAAGCACGAAATAGTCTCATAAGAACTACTGAAACGCGGCAATTTTGTGGCGTTGCCACAATCTTACTCTTCCAAAACAACCCCTGCATTTCGCATATCATCCCAAAACTCCGGGTACGATTTCGATACAACATCTGCCTTGTCAATGTTGACTTCTCCCATCAGTACGCTCAGCGGAGCCAGCGCCATGGCAATGCGGTGGTCATTGACAACACTGAATTCTTCGTTGCACGTTAGTTTGCCGTCATGCGCTTGCCCGGCAATGGAGTCTTCCGTTGCATGCAGTTTAATTCCCAGTTTCTCGCCAATGTTGCGTACGGCCTCCAGTCGGTGGCTTTCTTTTAGTGCCAGATTAGCTGTGCCGGTAATTTCAAATGGCCGTCCCTGTCCGAAACACGTTAGTGCCAGCGCAGGAAACAAGTCGGGTGTTTGCCGAATATCTGCCTTAAAAAGGCTTTTGTTGCTGTTTTGCGTATTCGTAAGGGTAATATGTTGTGTGCCAATGTGTGTTTCAACTCCAAGCTTTTTAAAGAGCGAAATTACAGCCTTGTCGCCCTGAAACGATTTTGGGTCTAAACCAAGCAACTTTGCCGAAGTATCCGGTTTCAAAGCAATTAATTCATACCAAAACGCGGCAGCACTCCAGTCGGCTTCCACAGTATACTTTATTGGGGTGTATTCCTGGTTGGGCAAAACATCAATTTCATCATCAAATTTCATTATTTTAATGCCGAATTCTTTCATCATGTTGATGGTGATATCAATGTAGGGCAACGACCGTTTTTTACCCTCCAGCCTTAATTTTAAGCCCTTTTCCAGCATGGGCGCAATGAGCAAAATGGCGGAGGCATATTGGCTGCTTTCTGAAATATCAATGGAAATGTCGCCGCCCTTCATTTTGGTTCCGGTTATTGTGAGTGGCGCGTAGCCCGGTTTTTCGTTGTAAACAATATTGGCGCCCATCTCTTTCAGTACATCAACCAACGGTTTTATGGGGCGTTGCTGCAGGCGTTCGCTCCCGGTTATTACCCATTCTCCAACGATTCCGGACATAAAAGCTGTTAAGAATCGGAGGGCTGTACCGCTGTCCCGAACATTCAAAACATTGGTGTTTGAGTGAAGAGCCGCATTTAGCACCTGTACATCTTCACATTTTGATAAATTTTTGAAATCGGGTAAAAAGTTCCCCACAGCCGCAATCAGCAACAATCGGTTGCTGATGCTTTTTGATCCGGGCAAAATGGTTTTTATTTTTTTTGTGTTGGGTGTGTATGTAATTTTCATCTGGTTATATAATTTATAATGATGATTAAACAAAGTTTGCCAGGACCGTGAGAATTTTTTCTTCTGCTACGTTCTGGTCAATGTGGTAAATGCCCGGTGCTTTAAGCAATGTGAAGTTTATGTTTTTGCCGTAATTTTTTTTATCCTTTTTCATAAAATCAATAAGCTGAGCATAATCTGAACCGTCAATTTGCGGTTTTAAATAGTGTTTCAGTATTAAATGCCGGTATTTATCTACCAGTTTTTGCGGAAAATAGAGCAATTCGTTTGAAAGCATCATTTCAGCCAGCATGCCCCAGGCTACAGCTTCGCCATGGAGCATGGGTTTATCTGTTTTTTGCGAAAAGGTTTCCAACGCATGCCCTACTGTATGACCGAAATTCAATGCTTTCCGGTCGGCTTTTTCTTCAGGATCAAGGTTTACAATTCGTTCTTTTATGGCAATGTTTTCTTTGAGGAAGTCTGAGAAAGCTTCGCTCCGGTAATCGGGCCGGGCAAATCCCAGTGTTTTTTCATAGGCGTCGAAATCATCTAAAATCCCGTGTTTGAGTGCTTCTGCGTAACCGGATAAATAATTGCGCCGGTCAAGTGTTTGCAGAAACACCGGACTAACAATGACTTCCTGTGGTTGTTTTATCACCCCAATTTGGTTTTTTACTCCATTCAGATTCACGCCATTTTTCCCGCCTATCGAAGCATCAATCATGGCAAGCATCGACGTGGGTACGTTTATGAAATTTATTCCGCGTTTGTAGGTAGATGCCACAAACCCACCTAAATCCGTAATCATGCCGCCGCCTAAATTTATCAGTAAAGAATGCCTGTCAGCGCCTTGTTTGCTTAACTCGTCCCATAGAAGTATGCACGTATCTATATTTTTTGTATTTTCGCCTGCAGAAACAGACATTTTTTTGATGTTGAACTTAGCCAGATTTTGGTTTAAAACGGGTAAACAATTTTCCGATGTATTGGAATCGGTTAAAACAAAAATTGAAGGATAACTGTTTGATTCAATGATGTCTGAAATAACTTTGCCCGGATCGTTTGTAAACTTCATTCAAATATAACCTTTATGGATTTTAATAACACAAAGATAGCTTTTCAGGATAAATCAAACAAAGATTTAAACCGCGCCCTGTTTTTGTTTCGCACCATTGAAAAACCATGGCTTGTAAAATTTGGGAAAATAATGATGCAAATTGCCCTTACTATGCGCATCCCCATTGGTTGGGCAATTAAACCAACATTGTACAGGCACTTTGTAGGAGGCGAAACTATTGAAAAATGCTTTCCGGTAGTGGAACGGTTGGCCAAATCAAATGTAAAGTCAATTCTCGATTATTCCGTAGAAGGAACAAGCACCGAAAAGGGCATTAATAACGCTTTTCAGGAAACTTTGCGCTCCATCGAAAATGCCGGCAAAAATCCGAATATCCCTTTTGCTGTATTCAAACCAACAGCCATGATCGATACGGCAGTGTTGAAGAAAATTTCTTTTCAAAAGAAAACCACCGATGAGGATTTATTACAATATGATGAATTTTCACAACGCATCGACAAACTTGCTGAAACTGCAGCTAAAAACAGTGTTCGTTTGCTCATAGATGCCGAAGACTATTGGTATCAAAAAGCCATCGACGATGTAGTAGAGCAGATGATGGAAAAATACAACAAGCAGGAAGTAATTGTGTTCCATACGCTGCAAATGTACCGAACCGACAGGTTGCAATACCTGAAAGATTTAGTAGAAAAAGCACGGCAAAAAAAGTTTTTCGCCGGTGTGAAATTCGTCCGGGGTGCTTACATGGAGAAAGAACGTGCCAGAGCAGAACAGGAAGGTTACCCGTCGCCCATCAATCCCGATAAAGAAACCACCGATCAAATGTATAATGATGCCCTGCGCGTTTCCATGGAAAATATTGATATCCTCCACATTTTTAATGGTACACATAACGAAGAAAGTAGCAAAATTCTTGTAGATTTAATGTCAGAACAGAAACTTCAAAAGAATGATACACGTATATTCTTTTCTCAATTGTATGGAATGAGCGACCACATAAGTTACAATCTTGCCAATGCCGGATATAATGTGGCTAAATACATACCTTACGGTCCCGTGCGCCATGTGGCACCATATTTGATCAGGAGGGCAGAAGAAAATACATCGGTTGCCGGACAAACCAGTCGCGAATTATCACTTATTTTAAAAGAGAAAAAAAGACGCAAAAAAACAGTAGACAATGGAAATTGAAAACCGCCAAAATGCCAGGCGCATTAAATTAATCTTTTTTGCCCTGCCTTTTTTATTTGTACTCACAGTAGGCCCCCTGCTTATCTTTGATGTTGATGCCGGCTTTGAAATAATTGTAACTTTTGCTGTTGCAATTGTTATTCTGTACCTGCTAATGAATGTTCTGGGATTTAATTATTTGAAAATCAAAATTGATAAAAAATCAGTTGTAGTTAAGTATTTTGGTTTAGCACCCCTGAACAAAGAATACAAAGCATTCAAAATCAAATCATCAGAAGTAGTCAATTACAAAATTGAAAAAAAACTTTTCGGCCTGAAAAAAATGCTCATTCTTTTTAGAAAAGATCATGGTGAACTATATAAATACCCGCCTGTTAATGTAAATGCATTGAACAAAACCGACTTTCATCAGTTAATAAAAGCAGTTGGTGTGTTGGTTAAAATTAATCATTAGGTAACATTTGTATTGCTCAATTAAAGTAATATTGCAATTTATTAATTCAAAATTAATCATTATGAAGAGATTCGTACTGTTCGCTATGATGTTGACACTGTTTTCCTCAGCAGGTTTCAGTCAGATTTTCAACACCGGCCAAACACTTAAAGCCGGTCAGTTTAGCGTGGGAGCAGAACCATCGGTTATTATTGATGGTGGGAGTCCCAATTTTATGTTTTTTGCCCATTTGGGCTACGGTCTCAAAAAAGGAATTGATATTGGTCTGAAAGCAGGAGCCAGTCCGGGGTATAGTAATTATTTGGGCGGTGATCTTGAATTTGCCCTGGGACGCTACTTTTCATTCGCAGCCGGAGCTCACTATTTCGGAAACATGGGGCTCGATGGAACATTCCTGTTTACATATCCCATCAGAAGCGATGTACGTATCTCCTCAGGATTCGATTCTGATCTTAATTTTGTATCCACCACCAGAACAAACCAAAATGGAACCACCACAGAAGTTATGAAACCAGAATTTGTTGGTTGGGTGCCCATTAGCCTTGAAATAGGTCTTAAAAGAAACCTGGCTTTGATTTTTGAAGTTGAAATTAATGTAGTGAAACATTCCGGGCACAATGCGTTTGTCGGCAATGCATATCATTTTATTGGAGGTGGATTTACCTATTATCTATAATTTGAATGAAAATCAGAGAAAATAATGTAGCCATGCAGTAAAGCGTGGCTTTTTTTTTATTTTTTTCCTTGCCCGGTTCATGATTATTAAACATTGACAACATATTATTTTTATTAAAGCTTTCATTTTATCATTTTTTATTATCTTCGTGCCCTGAATTATTTTATAGAAAACATGTAATACTGAATAGAATATGGCTACGTTAGAAAGAATTCGGAATCGTGCAGGATTGTTAGTATCAATAGTAATTGGACTTGCCCTGATGGCTTTTATCCTGGGCGACCTTTTTCGTGGAGGAACTAATCTTTCCTCAGACCAATTTGAGATCGCTGAAATAAACGGAGTTTCAATCGACCAACGCAATTATCAAAACCGCCTCGATGAAGCAATGGAAAACGCTAAACGTAATAGCGATCAAAGTTCACTCGATGAGCGCACAATGAATCAAGTGCGCAACCAGGTTTGGCAGCAACTTTTGCAGGAAAAAGTAATGGGCGAGGAGATTGGTGAAGCCGGTATCAATGTAAGCGTTGAGGAACTGAACGATATGGTAACCGGTAATAATATTCACCCGCAAATCCGCCAGATACCCATTTTCCAAAATGAACAAACCGGTCAGTTTGACCCCCAACTCGTAAAACGCTTCATTGCAAGTTTTGAGCAGAATCCCGAAGCTCGTGAGTCCTGGTTAGCCTTTGAACAAGGCATTAAACAACAGCGCATAAATACAAAATATTATACCGCTGTTCAAAAAGGACTATTTGCAACAGATTTACAAGCCCGGCAAACGGCTGTAAACAAACAGCGTAAAGTAGACTTTAAATACGTTGCAATGGCCTACACTGAGCTGAAAGATGAGGAAATCGCAATTGAAAAAGCCGACCTTGAAAAATATTATAACGAACACAAAAAACTGTTTGAACAAGAAAAATCGGTTAATATAGAATATGTTACATTTCCAATTGAACCCTCACAAGAAGATATTAACAATATCAGAAAAGATATTGAGTCTCTTGTACCTGAACTCAAAGAAACAGATGAAGAAGCACAATTTGTAACGGCTACCTCCGATCAGGCCTTCGATCCTAAATTCTACAAAAAAGGTGAATATAGTAACCCGCTGATCGACTCGCTCATGTTCACAAAAGAAGAAGGATTTATCTACGGCCCTTATCGCGAAGGAGAAAGCTTTAAAGTGGCAAAAATTGCACAGATCGAAACACGCCCCGATACAATTAAAATCCGCCATATCGTTTTGGTACCCGGTGAGCAACGCGATGGACAGCAAACCCAGCAATTGGCCGACAGTCTTACGCAATTAATCGAAAACGGAGCAGACTTTGCACAACTGGCGCAAAAACATTCCGATGACAAAGAAACTGCCGTTAAAGGTGGCAATACAGGATGGAAAAACCCGGAAGAGATCGTTTATGGCAACGCCCTTCTCGATGCAGGGGTAGGCGAAATTGTGAAATTCCCCACTCAACAAGCTGTTTTAATTGCAGAAATGACAGAAAAAGGCAAGGAAGTGAAGCAGGTCCAATTGGCAGTTATTTCGCGCGATATCACTCCAAGCGAAGAAACAAACGACATTGTATACAGAAAAGCCAGCGAATTTGCCGGCAACCACCGCACATTTAAATCTTTTAATAAAGGTGTTGAAGATAACGCAAACCTCACTAAGAAACAGGCCAACAACCTTAAATCAACATCTCGGGAGATTGCCGGATTGGGCATTGCACGCAATTTAATTCGTGAGGCTTTCTTTACCGAATCAGAGCAAATTATTGTAGACCGCAGCAGCCAAAGCCCGATTTTTGAAATTAACGACAACTATGTTATTGGCGTGGTTACAGAGAAACGCGATAAAGGCTACGCACCACTTGAACAAGTGCGCGCTACTGTTGAACGTGCAGTGAAAAAAGAGAAAAAAGCTGAATTACTTAAAGAAAAAATCAACAAAGCATTAAGCAACAGTAATAATATTGATGAACTGGCTCAATCACTCGGAACCGAGGTGAAAGAAACTCAGGGCGCATCATTTGCAGCTTTCAGCGTTCCCGGATTAGGTATGGAGCCCAAAGTTCAGGGTGTAGCTTCCGTACTCGAAGCAAACGAAATTTCAGCACCCATACAAGGAAATAACGCTGTGTATGTATTGCAGGTTACAAATGTTCAGGAAGCCGGAGAGAACCAAAACCTTGCCATGGAGAAAAAAGCAATTGAACGCACTTATGTTTCACGTGCCCAAAACGAAGTTTTCGAAGCTTTAAAAGACAATGCTGAAATCGAAGATAACAGAATTAAGTTCTATTAACAGGTTTTAGATAAAGAACAGGGAGGTTGAGGAGGTGCTACGGCATTTAATCTCAACCTCTTTTTTTATTGCCCAATGGAAAAAACAGATCATAAATACTTAATTGCCCTGCAACTTATTCAGGGAATCGGCCCCACTACAATACGGAGATTAGTTGAGCATTTTGGCTCGGCAAAGGCTGTGTTCGAATATAAACCAGACAAAACCCGGCCAGAAAAAAATATCAATCCGAAGTTGATTCGCCAGCTGACCGAAAAAAAATACCTGGAGCAAGCCGAAGAAGAATTGAATTTTTGCCTGAAACACAATATTAAAGTTCTGGCATTTACCGATGGTGAATATCCCCAACGCCTGAAACACTGTAAAGACGCTCCCGCCATCATATACTACCAGGGAAATGTCGATCTGAATTATCGCAAAACTATTGGAATTGTCGGTACACGAAATGCAACCGTATATGGCTCCAGTCTGGTTGAGAAGTTTATTGAGGAACTGGCTCAACATAAGCACAATGCAATGATTATCAGTGGGCTGGCTTATGGGATAGATGTTGTTGCACACAAAGCTGCAATGAATAATAATCTGCCCACAGTGGGTATTATGGGAAGTGGCTCCGATATTATTTACCCCTCTGTCCACAAAAGTATTGTGAAACGCATGCTGCCAAATGGCGGAATTATTACTGAATTTGCCAAAGGAACAAAGCCCGACAGGGGGAATTTCGTTTCCAGGAACCGAATTATTGCCGGAATGTGCGATGCTTTAATCGTTGCCGAATCAGGAGAGAAAGGCGGCGCTTTAATCTCAGCCGATATGGCCTTTTCTTATAACCGCGATGTTTTTGCCTTTCCCGGAAAAGTCGGCGATACATATTCAGCCGGATGCAATAAACTTATCAAACAACAAAAAGCCGCATTGCTCGAGTCTGTTACCGACTTTGAATATTTTATGAACTGGCCGCCCGAGCAGGAAATGAGTGAACCTGTTCAGGCATCACTTTTCGACGGGCTCTCAACAGAAGAACGTACAATTTTTGAATTAATAATGCAAGATGGCACAATAGCTGTAGATTATATGGCTGCAAAATTGGCCCTGCCGGTTAGTCAGCTGTCAGGAATACTATTAAGCCTGGAACTGAAAAATAAAGTAAAATCGTTGCCCGGAAATCAATACACCAAAGCCTTTTAATATGTCATTTATCGATACACATTCTCATTTATACCTGCCTGAATTCGCAGATGATATTGATGCCGTTGTGAAAAGGGCTTTGCAGAATGATGTGCGAACCATTCTTTTGCCTAATATTGACAGTGATTCCATTGATCCGTTGAAAAAATTGTGTAGCAAATACCCCGATGTCTTTAAACCAATGATGGGGCTGCATCCAACATCAGTAGAACCCGATTTTCGGGAACAAATTGGTAATATTCAAGAGGAACTTTCCACAGGCAATTATATTGCAATTGGAGAAATCGGTATCGACCTGTATTGGGACAAAACTTTTTACAAAGAACAGGTTCAGGCATTCGAAATGCAAATAGATATTGCCTTACAAAACGATCTGCCCATTGTCGTACATGCGCGCGATTCGTTCAGTGAAATACTTGATGTGCTTGAAAAGTATAAAAATAGCGGGCTTCGGGGCGTTTTACACAGCTTTACCGGAACGCGGGAACATGCCGAACGGGCTTTAAAACTGGATTTTTACCTCGGCGTAGGCGGCATATCAACTTTCAAAAATGCCGGTATCGGCGAAATAATTGCTGATCAGCCTCTCGAAAAATTAATTCTTGAAACCGACAGTCCATATCTGGCACCAACTCCCATGCGCGGCAAACGAAATGAAAGCGCATACATTCCATATATCGCAAAAAAACTTGCCGAAAACAAGAATCTTACAGTTGAAGCGGTGAAACAAGCAACCACAATAAATGCAAAAAACCTTTTTAAACTATGAGCCGTTCATCAAAAGTTTTATTATTGTATACAGGCGGAACCATTGGCATGGTTAACAACCCGGTTACAGGTGCATTAATGCCGTTCAATTTTGAACATTTGGCCAACCAGGTTCCTGAATTATATAAACTGGGCGTCGATATTGAGGCAATTACCTTCGATCCTGTAATCGACAGCTCAGATATGCGTCCCGAATATTGGATAAAACTGGGTCAAATGATATATGACAGATACACTGAATTTGATGGATTTGTCATTCTACAAGGAACTGATACCATGGCCTACACAGCTTCAGCATTGAGTTTTATTTTACAGGATTTGAGCAAACCTATCGTACTTACAGGCTCTCAACTACCCATTGGCACAATTCGCACCGATGGAAAAGAAAATTTAATCACATCCGTAGAAATAGCAGCCGACAAAAAAAACGGAGCATCGCGCGTACCTGAAGTTTGCGTATATTTCGAAAACCAACTCTTCAGGGGAAATCGCACCACCAAACATAATGCGGAATATTTTTACGCATTCCGTTCCGACAATTACCCGGCTTTGGCAGAAGCCGGAATTGAAATACATTACAATACAAGCGCAATTTTGCCCGTTAGTAAAAATGAACGGCCTGCGCTGCATACCAACTTCGATCAATCAATTGCAATGTTGAGACTTTTTCCGGGCATAACCGAACAAGTAGTGGAGCATATTTGTACCATGGACGGCCTTAAAGGAATAATTCTTCAAACTTATGGATCGGGAAACGTAATGACCGATGATTGGTTCACAAATATTATGAAGAGAACCGTAGAAAGCGGAAAATATGTTTTGAACGTTACGCAATGCAGAGCCGGAGGTGTTCGTATGGGAAAATACGAAAGCAGTAAAGGGCTGGTCGATGCCGGAGTATGGAGTGGTTACGATATAAGCCTCGAAGCGGCCATCACAAAAATGATGTACGTTTTAGGCGAAAAAATGAATCGACATAACGCAGAGACATGTTTTAAAAAACCTTTAAGTGGAGAAATTAATGGGGATTTAATCATGGCAGATTCATAATTTTTTGTACATTGCCGCTTGTTTTATGGAAGGTATACCATAAACTGGAGAGATGGCCGAGTGGCTTAAGGCGCACGCCTGGAAAGCGTGTTTACCCGAGAGGGTATCGAGGGTTCGAATCCCTCTCTCTCCGCTTTTTTGTTTTTTAATAAAAACTAATTAATTTTGATAATCGGATTGAACATTAAACTAAATCTAAATTTTAAACCATGAGAAAGTTACTTGCATTATTCGCTGTTTTTGGGATGCTTACTTTTGCAGCATCCAACATGGTCCTTGCACAGGAAAATACTGAAGCAGACACCACCGAGATGTCTGACACAACAACTACCGACACAGCAGTTGTTGCTGATGATCCCGATGTAGAAGCCGTAGCTGCTGTAGAAGAAGAAGAGGAAAAAGAACAAACACCTCATCAAATTTTGAAACAGAAATTTATTGAAGGTGGTGCCGGTTTTATGGGTGTTGTTTTGCTTGCTCTTATTTTTGGGTTGGCATTGGCCATAGAACGTATTATTTACCTTAACCTCGCATCAACTAATACCGAAAAATTACTTGAGAGTGTGGAAGAAGCGCTAGAAAATGAAGGTGTAGAAGCCGCTAAAGAAATTTGTCGTAATACGCGCGGCCCTGTTGCATCCATTTTCTATCAGGGATTGAGCCGTATCGATGAAGGCATCGAGGTTGTTGAAAAATCAGTTATCTCATACGGAAGTGTACAAATGGGATTGCTCGAAAAAGGATTAACCTGGATTTCACTGTTTATCGCACTTGCACCGATGCTCGGTTTTATGGGTACGGTAATTGGTATGATTGGCGCTTTCGACTCAATCGAAGCAGCCGGTGATATTTCTCCTTCACTCGTAGCAGGAGGTATTAAAGTTGCCCTTATTACTACAGTATCTGGTCTTATCGTAGCCATGATCCTGCAAGTGTTCTACAATTACATCGTTTCAAAAATCGATGCTATTGTAAACAATATGGAAGATGCTTCCATCTCCCTTGTTGATATTGTAACCAAGTATGTGAATAAAAAATAATTTGACTGATTATGTCTGATCGTATTTCAAAAATCACCAGCATATTATCATATATCTTATTTGCTATCTCAATAGTGTTCGGTGTGGCTTATTACTACACAGTAGTAACTATGGACCCTGTACCGGAGCATATTGTTGTACCATTGGAACAAACCAAGTACACAATGGAGCAAATGGGATCATCTCTGGATAATTTCGTATATGTAGTGTACCTTCTCATAGGGTTGGCTGCTGTATCTACGGTGTTGTTCAGTATCGTAAATATTTTCAAAAGTGCAAGAACTGCGAAACGGAGCCTGGTCTCAATTGCAGTCTTAGGTTTGATTATCTTTACTGCCTACATGTTTTCTTCAGATACAATACCTCAGTTTTACAATGCTGAAAATTTTGATATCACACCGGCAGTTTCGCAAAGTGTAGGTACCGGATTGTATTCGATGTACCTGTTTTTTGTGCTTGCAGTACTCGGTATTCTTTATACTGAGATTAGAGGCGCTTTTAAATAATGAATTGAATTCGCGATTTCGTGAATTTAAAAAACGAAATTTATGGCTCGTCAGAATAAACAAGAAATCAATGCAGGATCAATGGCCGACATTGCTTTCCTCCTTTTGATCTTCTTCCTTGTAACAACCACAATGGATACCGACTCGGGTTTGGCAAGGCAATTGCCTCCAATGCCTGAAGAGGATCAGCAAGATGAAGATAACAAAATTAAGGAAAGAAACCTGTTGATTGTATTGATTAATAAGAACGACAGATTACTTGTTAATGGTGAGGAGTTACAGGTAAACCAGCTTCGTCAAAGAGCGAAGGAGTTTATCAAAAACCCCGGCAATAAAGAGAATCTGCCAGAGAAAAAATATGAAGTAGTCAAGGTAAAAAACCCCGACTACTACGAGGGTAGCGATTTGCCCAAAAAGATTCCACATGAACTTTTTGAAAAACGCTATCCTGAAGGTTACCCCATTTCAAAAGGGGTTGTATCTCTGCAGAACGACAGGGGAACTTCTTACAAACGGTATATCGAAGTGCAAAATGAGTTGGTAGCTGCCTACAACGAAGTGCGTAACGACCTTTCAAGGCAAATGTTCCAGAAACCGTTAAAGGAACTTAGTAACGATAAGGACGTTAGCGCCATCAGGGAAGCTATACCTCAACGTATTTCAGAAGCTGAACCTAAAAACATAGGAAATTAATTATGGCATCTAAATTCGAACGAAAAGGTAAATCCGGCGGTACGCCAGGCATTAACACTGCCTCACTACCTGATATTGTTTTTATGCTGCTTTTCTTTTTTATGGTAAGTACAACTATGCGGGAAACAGAACTTAAAGTACAACTGTCTGTTCCCGAAGCAACAGAACTTACCAAACTCAAAAAGAAATCGCTCGTAAGCTATATCTATGTAGGAGAACCCAAAAGAAACTACCAGAAATTCTTTGGGTCTGAACCGCGTATCCAGCTTAATGATGCCTTTAAACAAGTAAAAGATATTCCTGATTATATCGCCGCAGAACGCGAAGCTCGCGACGAAAACGAACGCCCGTTTATGACAACTTCACTCAAAATTGATGAAAAAGTAAGAATGGGTATTGTAACCGATATTAAACAGGAACTAAGAAAAGCCAATGCGCTAAAAATTAACTACTCATCAAAAAAGAAGATTGAATAATATTTTTTTGCCACACAAAAGGGAGGTGTTTCGCCTCCCTTTTTTTGTTTGGCTTTTTTATGGTAAATTACTATATTTACCTGTTAGCAAAAGTTTGCTATTATTTAAAGTCTATCAAGTATGAGACATGTTTTAGTTCCGGTTGATTTTAGCGAAGACTCAGTCAATGCCCTTGAAATGGCAGTTGAATTTGCCAACGAAATGGACCACAATGTGCGCTTGATCCATGTAATTAAGGACGCTGTATTTTACCAACGAAACTTTTCACTTTCGAACCTCGTCGATATAAAAAATGAGAAAGTAATCCAAAACCTCAAAAAACTTATTGAACAATATGGCCGAAAAGTGAAAAACGAAATCGATTTCCGGATAAGAAGCGGAAAAGTTTATAATGAAATAGCTAACCAGGCAAAATACGGCGAGGCCGAACTCATAGTTATTGGAACGCACGGCACAAGCGGGTTCGAGGAACTATGGCTCGGTAGTAATGCATACAAAGTGGTAAACAATTCTCCCTGCCCGGTTTTGAGCCTGCGAAATTCATATAAAAGACATATGTTTAACCGGATCGTTCTACCAATAGACGATACACCCGAAACCCGACAGAAAATCCCCTATACAGCACGTATTGCCAAACAGTTCGGTTCCGAAATTCATCTGATTTGTGTAAGCGAAACCAAAAAAGAGAGCGTTATAGACCGAATCGAAGAATATGCTAAACAAGCGACTTCCTTCTTTACGAACAACAATATAAAATATGTATCCGAAACCATTGTGGGAAGCAACCTGACAGACATTACCATTGACTACGCCATGCGCTGCGATGCCGATCTTATTTCCATTATGACCGAACAATCAGAAAGCACCAAAAATATTTGGCTCGGGCCCTATGCACAGCAAATGGTCAATCATTCTCCCGTTCCCGTGTTGAGTATTCAGCCTTATTAAGAACGACCCGATTTAATATTTGCTTCTAACCCCAAACTATCGTGAGAAAAAACGATTTGATGGTTCACGAGAAACTTTTACTTCTAGAAAAATTCAACATATTTTTGTACGTTTGTAAAGCAAAATCCTGTTGCAATACAGGAACAAAAAAACAGTCGGATGAGGCACGTAAAAAGTTTTTATTTTTAGAAAAAATGCCAACCGGCTAACTAAATTCAAAATTATTGACAGATGAAGTCGATCCTCGCCACACTTATGATTCTAATGCCTTTGTTGTTTATGGGTCAATCAGATACAACATCCATATACAAAATTTTTCGCGACACAACAGGTGGGAAAGGCCAGGTAACAATACAACAGGATCCATTAATTCGTTTCCTCATCGATAAAGATATTTCCCGAAATCAAAGACTAAGGGGTATTAAAGATGGTTATCGGATACAAATCTTTAGTGAATTTGGAAATGATGCCCGGGAACGATCAACAAAAGTCCGAATTGATTTCCTGTCGCAGTACCCGGAATTTGACCCGGTACGTGTATATTCCAAATATGAGCCCCCCTTTATAAAAGTTCGTGTGGGAGATTACCGCACACGCTTTGAGGCGCTTGAGCACTATCGCTATATTGTAAAAGAGTTTCCGGATTGCTATATCGTGAAAACACGCATCAATTATCCAGAACTGAAAAAATAACTATGTTAAATATGAATCGCGATAATGTTGAAAATTCCAAGTCTATGAATCCAACAGCAAAACAACTTCGCGAAAAAGCAACAGAAATACGCATCAGCGTTATCGATTCTTTACTGCATGCCGGTTCCGGCCATTTGGGTGGCAGCCTTGGTCTGGCCGATATCTTTACCGGTTTGTATTTTAACGAATTAGAGCATCAGCCTGACAATCCCCGATGGGAAAATCGAGATCGTTTGGTTTTATCAATTGGCCATGTGGCCCCTGTATTTTATGCTGCATTGGCCCATGCCGGATATTTTCCGTTGAAAGAGCTCAAAACTTTGCGAAAATTAGGGTCGAGATTGCAGGGGCATCCGGCCACAGATCATAAAATGCCGGGGCTTGAAACTTCTGCCGGATCTCTTGGACAAGGGCTTTCTATCGCAGTTGGCATGGCGCTGGCTGCCAGGCACGATAAAAAAGAACATCGAATATTCAGCATTCATGGCGATGGCGAATTGCAGGAAGGTTCTATTTGGGAAGCCGCCATGGCTGCCGGAAGCCATCAACTTAATAATATGATTGCCATTGTCGATCGAAATGGCGTTCAAATAGATGGCGAAACAGAAAAAGTTATGAAGCTTGAGCCGTTGGCGGATAAATGGAAAGCTTTTAACTGGAAAGTACACTCGTGCAACGGAAATGATATTGATGATATTCTACGGGTTTTTAAAGATGTGCGTGCTCCATCAACTAAACCACAAGTTATTATTGCGCATACGAAAATGGGTGCCGGAGTAAAAGCCATCGAAAATAATTATAAATGGCACGGAAAACCCCCTACTGCCGAAGAAGCTGAATTATTTATAGAACAGGTAAAAAAGGCTAACGTATGAAGGCTCGCGACAATATTCCAACAAGAAAAGGATTTGGTCTGGGTTTGAAAGAAGCAGCCGGAGAAAATGAGCGTATCATCGGGATTGGTGCTGATATAACCGGCTCGGTAAACATGAACTATTTTGCTGAAAGCTTTCCCGAAAGGTTTTACAGCCTTGGTATTGCCGAGCAAAATATTGCCGGCGTTGCTGCCGGACTGGCATTGGAAGGGAAAATCCCGGTTATGGCCACTTACGGCGTGTTTTCTGCCCTGCGCACGACTGACCAGGTGCGGATTTCTATTTGTTACAATAATTTACACGTGATTATCGGTGGCGCACACGCCGGCATATCTGTTGGTCCGGATGGCGCTACGCATCAGGCTTTGGAAGATATTGCCGTAATGCGGAGTTTACCCAATATGACCGTTTTTTCGCCTTGCGATGCCACACAAACTCGTCAGGCTGTGTTATCGGCTGTTAACGATGTGAACGGCCCTGTTTATATTCGGTTTGGTCGCGAAGCAGTACCGGATTTTATCCCGGAAGATATGCCTTTTGAACCGGGAAAAGCGCAAGTTTTGAAAAAAGGCGACGATCTCACAATCGTAGCTACCGGGCATTTAGTTTGGGAAGCCCTGGAAGCTGCTGAAATGTTGGAAAATGAAAACATCAATGCAAGGGTTATTAATTTACACACCATCAAACCTATAGATAAAAAGGCATTGGTAAAGGCAGCCCGGGAAACCGGAGCTTTCGTAACAGCTGAAGAACACCAGAAAATGGGTGGAATGGGCAGCGCAGTTGCCGAAGTGATAGTTACGGAACATTCATGCCCAATGGCTTTTATCGGGGTGGATGATAGCTTTGGCGAATCCGGCCAGCCCGATGAATTAATGGAGAAATATCAGTTAAAATCAACAAATATAGTCCAGGCAGCCCGTATGGTGCTGAAAAAGAAAAGAAAACAATGAGCGACTTTATTAAACACGAGTGTGGTTTTGCCTTTATCCGGCTCTTGAAACCACTGGAATATTACCAGTCAAAATATGGTAACTGGATGTACGGCATCAACCGTATGTACCTGATGATGGAAAAGCAGCGAAACCGTGGGCAGGATGGAGCAGGTCTTGTTTCAGTGAAGCTCGACACTTTGCCCGGAACACGTTACATAAATCGTGTACGGTCAAATTCATCCAAACCCATTGTAGATGTGTTTGATGAAGTGCGCAAACCCATAAATGTAACACGTCAGGAAAAGGAATCATTACTCCAAGATGCACAATGGTCGAAAAGCAATATCCCATTTGCCGGGGAATTATACCTGGGGCATCTGCGATATGGCACATTTGGAAAGAACGATATAGATAATGTGCACCCGGTTATGCGCGAAAACAACTGGAAAAGTAAAAACCTCGTAGTGGCCGGAAACTTTAACCTCACCAATGTAAATGAAATGTTTCAGTCGCTGGTTGATCTTGGCCAACATCCTAAAGGCTATAGCGATACAGTTACAATTTTGGAGCAAATCGGGCATCAGCTCGATGAGGAAAATCAGGCGCTTTTCGACAAATTGAAAAAAGCAGGACATAACCACAAGGAAATTAGTGCAGAAATAGCCCGCGAACTCGATCTTCGCAAGCTTTTGTCTGATGCCAGTCGTGGTTGGGACGGCGGTTATGTAATTGCCGGAATTATCGGGCATGGCGATGCATTTATTATGCGCGATGTAAACGGAATTCGTCCGGCCTGGTATTATGCCGATGATGAGATTGTTGTTGCTGCTTCGGAGC
>CAYPSX010000030.1:0-27619 GCA_964413185.1 uncultured Bacteroidales bacterium | reverse complement strand
CACCTAATAATGAAAAAGAAAGTTGCAAAGAAATTTGGATTACAACATAGAAGGGTTTAGGGCAAATCGGGTTGATTTTGAGAATTATTTTAAATGTGTTAAAGTAGAATTAGTACATCTGGAGAAATTCTTGACTTTTCCATGTACGCAGTAATTAACTGACTACAATTTGCGAACGGACCCCAAACTACTGGTATTTACATGCGTTGCCTGAGCTTCGCCTTTATAACTTACACTGCTTCCACTTGATGCATTGATTTTCAATTTTCCCATTACAGTAATATCAACATCGCTGGCGCTGCTGGCATTAATATTTGCATTGGCTACGGTAAAATCAAACGCATCCATATCGCTTCCGCTCGAAGCATTAATTTTTACATTTTGTGCTGATCCCTGAATATCGATGTCTGATCCGCTGGAAATATTGGCAGAAAACTCATCCAAATTACTGGCATACATTTCAACATCGCTGCCACTTGAAGCATTGATATGAACATTTTTGCCTTCAAAATCGACAATACCATCGGAGCCTGAACTCATGTTCAGTTTAATTTTGGAAGCTTTTAACTTGAGTTTAATATCGGCCCCAGACGACATGTTAACGTACATCTTTTCAGCCTTAATTCCTTTATCGGCAAACACATCTGCTCCGGCTGAACCCGATATTTTATCCAACTCCTTAAAAGTAACGTGCGCCTCCAATTTTTCATACTTGCGCAATTTCTTTTTCGAATAAATTTTCAGTGTTCCATTCTCCACTTCGGTGATAATGTGCTCCATTAAATTCTCATCGGCTTCTAAACTGAGCGTTTCTTTATTTCCTTGTGTAAGATAAAGATTTATTCCGCTGGAAACCGATACAGCATGAAAATCACTCACCTGGCGATCTTCTTTAGTTACATTTTTGTTTCCTTCAATATCTTCTTTTGGTGCTGCAAATGCTGTAACAGTGATAGCTGCGAGTGCGATAAAAATAGCAATTCGTTTCATTTTTATTGGTTTTAAAGGTTAATATTCATTCCCATGACGCATGAAAAAATGAAACGCTGCACCCGTTGGTAATTTTTTTCAAAAATTACATGTACGCTCCAATCATGTTTTTTAATAAAACCATCTACTCCGAAGAACAATTACCATTGATAAAGAATGGAAATCAAGATATGGTACAAATGATCATATTTTTAGTAATATTGCGAAGCAGGAATAAACAAAAATTTAAAACTATGAAAAAAAGCATCTTATTAATTTTCGTAATTGCATTGTATTTCAACGCCAATGCACAAATCCACATAGGCGGATCCGTTGGGTTCTCAAGTGATAATTCCAAATCGACTTCAGAAGGAACAACCGTTGAAGAGCCTTCGAGCACTTATATCAAATTGATGCCAGACGTAGAGTACATGCTGGCAGATAATTTCTCAGTTGGAGGCCAAATAGGTTTTAGTTTTAACAAAACAAAAGATGCCCCCGATGATACTGAAACGGCGTTATTCATGTTTGAAATAGCGCCATATACTCGTATGTATTTCCCATTAAGCGAAAATATTGAGTTTTTTGGAGAAGGCGGAATTGGATTTGCCAGGGGAACGGAAAAAATAACTGTCGAAGGAACTTCAAATGACGGAAACACCTATACTGATTTTAGTTTAGGAGTAGCTCCTGGTTTGCGTTATGCAATTTCTGAAAAATTAAAGCTTGAACTGAGGGCCGGCTATCTGGGTTATGGTTTCTCGAGTATTGATGATAATGATGACCCTGAAACCGTACAAAAAAACAATAAATTTGGGTTCAACTTAAACCTCTCAACAGTAGCTTTTGGTATTAAATACACATTGTAATTTACATTGATTGAGCGGAATCGCTCAATTTGGGTTATAATTAAAAATATTGAGGCTGTCCGTTAAATATGGACAGCCTCAATAATTTTATAGCAAAAACAAACTTACCAAAAAAAGTGAAATTAGGGTGATTCCCGTTTTTTTTTGAGTATTTTGCTTAAAACCCCATTCTGGCCTGTGGAGTAATATCCTGCGGCGCAAATTCTTTTCGCAAATATTTGTAGTGTCCTGTAATGGCTATCATGGCTGCATTATCGGTTGTATAGCTGAATTTAGGGATAAAAAGTCCGAGTTTTTCTTTCTCTGCATAAGTTTGGAGTGTACTACGCAAACCACTGTTCGCACTTACGCCGCCGGCCACTGCAATTTCTTTTACACCGGTTTGTTTTACGGCTTTATGAAATTTATCCATCAAAATATCGATAATTGTTTTTTGGAGTGATGCGCATAAATCTGCCTTATTCTGCTTAATAAATTCCGGATTCTCTTTCATGCGGTCGCGTAAAAAATAAAGGAATGAAGTTTTTAAGCCGCTGAAACTGTAATCAAGGTCTTTTATGCGCGGTTTATTGAATTTGAATGCTTCCGGATTACCTTCTTTTGCCAATTTGTCAATTACAGGGCCACCCGGATAACCGAGATCCATTATTTTGGCTGATTTGTCAAAAGCTTCGCCGGCAGCATCGTCTATGGTGGTGCCGATAATTTCCATGTCTAAATAATCTTTCACCAACACCAACTGGCTGTGCCCGCCCGAAACCAACAAGCATAAAAATGGAAATTCGGGCTGATTTTCATCATCTACATCATCTTTGATAAAATGCGCGAGCAC
Organism: uncultured Bacteroidales bacterium; assembly: GCA_964413185.1. Lineage (GTDB taxonomy): Bacteria > Bacteroidota > Bacteroidia > Bacteroidales > Salinivirgaceae > Salinivirga. The sequence continues at coordinate 24,949 of CAYPSX010000030.1, read as the reverse complement.
ATGTGCCTGTAAATGATTCACTTCGACCATGGGAATATCCAGCGAAAGCGAAAAACCTTTGGCAAACGATGTTCCTACCAACAAAGAACCCAGCAAGCCAGGTCCCCGGGTAAAAGCAACCGCCGAAACGTCTTTCGGCTCAAGTCCGGCTTCTTTCAGGGCTGTGTCAACTACCGGAATAATGTTTTGCTGATGCGCACGGCTGGCTAGCTCCGGCACAACACCGCCATATTTCTCATGTACAGACTGAGAAGAAACTATATTCGACTGAATTACACCGTTTCTGACAACTGCGGCACTTGTATCGTCGCACGATGATTCTATTCCTAAAATGATTATATCTTTCATATTTTCCCTTTTTAGCAGAATTGTGTCAAAAAAACAAAGTTATGATACCTGTTTTTGTTTATATTGGCAATGGAAACTGCATATTTCGCGTTTGATTTATAAATTTGCAGTCAACTTAAAATCGCGAAGATATTAAAAAAAGAAGATACATACTGCTTTGGATATTGATATTCATCCTGGCATTGCCTTTCATGATTTACATGGCAATGTTGAGCCACGATGTGCAGTTGTATATTTCAAGAGTTGCCACCAAAGAACTTGAAAAAATTACCCAATCAAAAATCGAAATTGGCAACATTTACTTTAAACCGTTCCGGACACTCGAGCTAAACAATGTATACGTAAGCGATTTTAATAACGATACACTTTTCTATGTTCACAAACTCAACACATCAATTAATTGGCTCGAACTCGACGGCCCTTCGGTTTATCTCGATGAAGTTACCATTGACTCAGCAAAAGTTTATTTTTCACAAGATAGCTCAGGTACCCTGAACCTTAACCATTTTATTGAATCATTCGGTGCAGATACCACAGAGGTTGACACATCACCGGGGCAGTTTAAACTCAGCATCAACCACATCGACATAAAAAAAACCAGTTTCAGATTAAAAAACTACAAACCCGCCCAGCAAACTTACGGAGTGAACTACGAAGATATGTTCTTCAAAAATATTTTGATTAAAGCTCATGATTTTGAGCTGATTAATGCTTTTATTGACCTAAAAATTGATCATTCCTCATTTAGAGAACAAAGTGGCCTTGTAATCGATACATTAAACGGCCATTATAAAATGGATAGTGCCGGAATCAGGCTGCTGGACTACAACCTCAGAATCGACAGCACCTTTATTCGTGCTAAATATCAAAAACTTGTATTTTCTGATTTCGAAGAGATGGGCGATTTTCTCAACAATGTTGATATAGACGCAGATATTACCAATGCACACATCAAAACACAAGATATAGCATGGTTTGTCCCCGATTTCAAATCAATGGACTTAAAAGCAAACGTTCAGGGAAAAATAAGCGGCCCCGTAAGCAGGCTTAAAGGCGAAGACTTCAAAGTTTCCATAACCGATTCTACTTATTTGTTTGCCAGCTTTTCACTAAACGGACTCCCCGATATTGAAAATACCTTTTTGTACGCAAAAATCCATAATCTAACCGGTTACCGCGAAGACCTTAAAAACATTCCTTTACTGCTTGATGATGACAAAGAACCGCCCCTGCCGCCAGAGATTACACGGTTCGGGTACACTGGAATTATTCGTGGTTTTTTCAATGATTTGGTATCAAATGGCACAATAAAAACCAATGTTGGTAATCTCAAAACCAATGTGGCATACAAGCAGGAAGACAACAACGACATCAAACTTAACGGAGCTGTCAGCAGTTATTACATTGCTGTAGATCAGTTTACAGGCGAAGAGCAAATGCTCGGAAAAACCGCGCTCACCTCAAAATTTGAGGGCATATTTAAACCCGGGGGTAATTTCAATTTCAACCTGGAAAGTTCTATCAAATATTTCGATTTTAATCAATACAGGATTAACAACATCGAAATCCAGGGACAATTAACACAAGAAGCATTCGATGGGGATATTCAAATAAATGACTCAGCACTAAAAACCAACTTCACGGGTCATTTTGAGTATGGAGCCGAAAAACCCGTGCAACGATTCCTGATGAACATTGAACATGCAGACCTGGCTGCGCTCAATTTTGATTCAGACAGCCTGTCGCAACTCAGTTGCGATATAATTGCCAATGTAAAAGGAATGGAACCCGATAAAATATCCGGTAAAATCAATATTCTGGATCTGGATTTCAATCGGGGCGAAAGAAACATGAAGATCAATGAGTTAGTTATTAAAAGTGATCAGGAAACATACAAAAAAAATCATAGCATACGTTCAGATTTTTTAAATATTGATTTAACCGGGCGGTATAAACTCACAGAATTAAGCCCTGCAATTAGTGAGCTCGTGAGCCAATATGCGCCCCAAATCCGTTGGGACACATCATCAATGGTTGCACCTGAAACAGAATTCAAACTTAACATCAACATGCTGAACATACAACCGCTTGTCGATCTTTTCATACCAGATATCTCCATAAGCAACAACACCAACTTTACTGCATCTTATAATAAAACTGAGAATTTAATGCTAATCGAAGGCGAAAGTGAAAAAGTTGAAGTTGCCGGAATGAAACTCAACCATCTTTCTGTTCGTGCTTTTAATGCCCCAAATAGAATCCACACAACAATTACAAGCAAAAAATTCAATTATGCCGGCGACTTTGCCCTTGCAAACTTAAAACTGAATACAACTTTACAGCCCGATTCAATTGATCTTAATATAAATTGGGACAACAGTCAAATAAACGACACCGTTTTATACAGCGGAAACATAAACTCCAACATAGAACTAAACACGAAGGACAGCCTGAATTTTGAAAAATTCAGCATCAACCTTGATCCGTCATACATTGTAATAGCAGATACGCTGTGGAATATCAGCAAAAGTAAAATAACCGTCGACTCTACATCATACACTTTTAAAAACTTTATAATTGAAAACAGATTTCAATATCTGAAACTAAATGGAGCAGTCTCGGAAAATGATGCAGATACCTTGTGGATGAATGCAAGTAATGTAAATATATCGCCCCTAAACCTTTTTACAGAAGGAACAGGTTTGTATCTTGAGGGCATACTTGATGCCGATATGAAAGTTTCTCAAGTGTACAGCAATCCCTTTGTAGGTTCTAAAATCAACCTTTCAAAACTCACCATAAACGACCAACTAATTGGCGACACGGAAATATCAACGGAATGGGATCCGTTTTTGGAAATGATACATCTCGAATGGCTGTCAACCATACAAGAAACAGAGGTACTAAACATTATGGGCGATTACGACCCGGCAAACTCACGCATGAACTTCAGACTGTTTATCGACAGATTCAACCTGAGCATTTTGGAGCCCTACATGGAAGGAATACTTCACGACCTGAAAGGATTAACTACTGCAGAAGTTATCCTCAAAGGAACAATAGAAGAACCGGAACTAAGAGGTGTTGTAATCTTTGACCGGACAGCCTTTACACTCGATTACACCCAAACAAGATATGAAATAACAGATTGGTTTGATATTGCTCCTGATGCCATCTACTTCAATAATTTGCGCATTACAGATAAATTTAACCACTTTGGACACCTCAATGGCAAAATAACGCACGAAAACTTCGAAAACATTGCTGTTGACCTGGAATTTAATTCAAGAAACCTGATGTTCCTGAACACCCGCCGCGAAGACAACGATCAATTCTTCGGAACTGTATTTGCATCGGGCAAAACAAACCTTGTTGGCTCCCTCAACGATTTGGAAGTGGATGTTTCCGTTAAAACCGACAAAAACACGAAGTTTTTCATCCCGCTTGAAAGCAGCGAAGAAGTATCGAAATATGATTTTATAAAATTCAAGTACATCGATACAACCATAAACCAACGATTCCTTACAAGTACAGAAGAGACACAAAAAGAAGAAAAAGCCGAAGATGCTATCAGCGTAAACATGAACCTCAATATTACCCCTGAAGCTGAAGTGCAAATCATTTTCGACAGTAAAATTGGCGACATCATAAAAAGTCGCGGATCGGCTGATATGAACATCAACATGGACAAATCGGGAGACCTGACCATATACGGAGATTATATTATTGAAGAAGGAGATTACCTGTTTACACTGCAAGATGTATTTCAAAAACACCTTACGATAGCTAAAGGCAGCAACCTATCGTGGGCTGGCAACCCCGAAGAAGCAGTTGTAGATATCGATGCCATTTATCGGGTCAGAAGGGCTTCGGTTTATGACCTTACATTCAACCCCGAACATCAGGAACTTGTTGTACCGGTCGAAACACACCTCCTGATGACCGGCGGGCTTGAATCACCGAGAATCAGTTTCAACTTAGACCTGCCCACCGGCGTGGAAGACATACAAGAACAGCTCAATAATCTGCCACAGGAAGACATGAACAAACAAGTACTTTCATTACTTGTTATGAACCGTTTTTTGCCGCTTCCGGGAGCTCAAACAGCCAATAAAAACGAAGAAGATTTTGGTATGGAAAGCAATGCCAGCGAACTATTATCAAATCAGGTAAGCAATTGGCTTTCACAAATCTCAAGCTCGTTTGATATCGGGTTCAACTATACGCCAAGCGATGAAGTTGAGTCTCAGGAGTACGAAGTTGCGGTTTCAACACAATTGCTCAACAACCGGGTTACTATCCAATCAAACGTTGGTGTTGGCGGCGAGCAAGTCAGCTCAACATCAGAGACCGAAAACACATCGAATATAGCCGGCGACTTCCAGGTAGATGTGAAACTCAACCGTTCGGGCAAACTCCGGCTAAAAGCCTATGCCAGATCAAACGATGAACTATACACAGAAGCAGAAACTAAACAGGGGCTTGGTGTTTTCTATAAAGAAGAATTCAATACATTTGGCGAGCTTTGGAGAAGAATTTTTGGAGGCGATAAGGAAACGAAACAGGACACAACAAAGTCAAAATAAAGCAACATCAGCATTTTCTGTTGACAAATTATAATTGGTCATGTTTATAATTTTGAGACATTCGTTTATAAATTAACAAAACGACCACTTTTATGTAAATTTAGCTACGTTATTAGCTTAATTTATGTAAATTTGGCTAATGAAATAGTAAAAATTAGACAAATATGTTTATTGATCGATACATTCAAGCTGAAATTCTCAATACATTAGAACCTGGTAAGGTAGTAGTGATAACCGGACCAAGACGAACAGGGAAAACGGAATTATTAAAAAAAGTTACAGCTTCACTAACAGAAAAACAACTTTGGCTCAATGGAGATGACATTGTTATGCAAGAGCTCTTTTCCCCAATTTCAATTGAAAACTACAAATTAAACTTCGGTTCTATCGAATTACTGATAATTGACGAAGCACAAAAAATACCTGAAATTGGAAAAAAGTTAAAACTGCTAGTGGATAATCTGTCGCATATAAAAGTTATCGCAACCGGTTCTTCTGCATTCGACCTGGCCAATCAGTTTGGAGAACCGCTCACAGGCCGCAAAAAAGAGTTTAACCTGTACCCCTTCGCACAACTTGAATATCGTAAATACGAAAATATTGCAGAGACTTACGGCCGGTTAAATCATCGGCTGGTTTATGGCAATTATCCTGAACTTATTCATTTAGCCACTAAAACAGAAAAAGAGAAGTATTTACGCAATCTAACAAATGCTTATCTTTTCAAAGATATTCTTGATTTTGAAGGAATTAAAAATGCAGATAAACTAAGAGACCTGCTCAGACTAGTGGCATTTCAAATTGGTAATGAAGTATCGCTTAATGAATTAGCCAATAGTCTATCATTGCATAAAGATACTGTAGCAAGATACCTCGACCTTTTAAGTAAGGTATTTGTACTTTTTAAAGTTGGGGGATTTAGCAGAAATTTGCGCAAGGAAGTAACCAAAATGAACCGATGGTATTTTTATGACAATGGTGTGCGCAACACACTTATCAACAACATGAATGATTTTGAATTACGCAATGATCAGGGAGCGTTATGGGAAAACTTTCTTATTTCAGAACGGATAAAGTACCAACAGTATAAAAACATTTTTGCAGCCAACTATTTTTGGCGAACCTATGATCAGCAGGAAATAGATTGGATAGAAGAATACAAAGGCCACCTTCATGCCTACGAAATGAAACTAAATACCACAAAAAAATTCAAAGTGCCATCAGCTTGGAAAAAAGTTTACCCTGAAGCTACATTTAAAATCATTCACCCGAAGAATTTTTTAGAGTGGATTGAATAAAAAAGGCTCCGCCAAAGCGAAGCCTTTATTATTTGTTCTGTTATTTTTTTACAATGTACCGCTGATAATAAATGTTGCAGCAAACGCCAAAATAGCGTAAAGCTCGGGAAATACCGCCAAAATAAGCGTACTACCGAACACATCGTGTCCTGATCCAATTCCTTCGATTCCATTGGCACAAACTTGTCCCTGGCGGATTCCTGACAACAAGCCGACAAAACCCAATGCCATACCTGCCCCAAAAATAGCAGAGGCCTGTACCCATGTGATGGATTCAGTTAAAACACCGGTTCCGGCAATAATAAAGTATCCCATAAAGCCGTACAAACCCTGTGTTCCGGGAAGTGCACTCAATACAACATAGTTACCGAAAGCTTCGCTGTTCTTTTTCATTGCGCCAATTGAGGCGTTTCCACCAAAAGAAACTCCGTAAGCACTTCCGATTCCGGCGAGTGCAATCATAAGGCCAATGCCGATATAAGCTAAAATAATTGGTGTCATTTGTATAAATTTTTAAGGTTATAAATTAATATTGTACTTTCTTAAATGGTTTATATTCTTTTCCGCCACCGGAAAAACCGGCGTTTTTATAAAATTCTACAAAAGTCAGTCGTAACGGGTGCACAAACGCTCCCAAGCCTGACATAAAGATGTTTATTGAGTGGCCAATCACCAAAATTATTAATATAACAAGTTGCTTTACAATAATCAGATCCGGGCTCAGATCGAAGGCCAATTGGTTAAAAACAAGCCCGAGTATAGCACTTGAAAGTCCCAGGGCAAATAATCTGATGTACGAAAGCAAATCGCCGATTACACCAGTAACCATATTATATGTATCCCAAAGTCCTACTCCTACATTCATAAAAATATTGCGCTTCGGATCGTTGAAAACAAAAATTCCCAGTCCGGCCACACCTAAAATAATCAAATGTGGCACACTCCACATCAGGTCCAGCTCGGGATTTTTTTCGCTTACCAGGTAAAATATACCCGAAGAAACAATTAGTGTAAACCATCCCCAGGTAGAAAGCGAATATAGAAAACCTTTTTGCCTGATTTGGTTGATGGCCTTCAGAATCATTCCGAACAAAATTTGAATAAGGCCAAAAATCAATGCCAGGTTAAACATTTGTTGTTCATCCAAAAACATTTCCCGTACATCTGAGAGAATCGGAATATGGGCTTCATTGAGGTTTACACCGAATACGGTACCGGTAAGTATGCCAAACAGAACTGTGGCAAAACCAAGCCATTGCACGAGTGAGAGCAATGGTTTCATATCGGGTTTAACTTTAGTTTTATAAATGGCTGTTGCAATTAACATGATGATTCCGTAACCGGCATCGCCAAGGCAAAAACCGAAAAACATCATGAAAAATGGCGCAAAAAACGGAGTTAAATCCAATTCGCCGTACTTAGGCAACGAGAATAACTTGGCCACCGGCTCAAACAACCGGCTGTACCGGTTATTTTTTAGCAAAATTGGTGGTTTGTCTTTCTCTTTAGCTTCTTTTTTCAAGAAATAAGCATCTTGTTCATCAAGCCATTTATCTGCCTCTGCGGCATTGGTTTCCGGAATCCACGCTTCCAGATATTTTACTTTACCTTCTGCCTCATCGTTGGTTTGGAAACGTACTTGTACTTCAGCAAGCTCATCTTCCAACTTAGCCTGATATTTTTTTAGTGATGGTATGCCGTTGACAGCAATCTGATCCAACTCTTGCTCAAGCTCATCAATCCGGGATTGATTTTGTTTGATATCTTCTTCAATTTGCTTCAGTTCTCCTGTTGGACGCCCAACCTCATCTACTTTAGGTAATAATGCGGGATAATCGCGATCTTGATCTTCATCAATTGCCACAAAATGACAATATCCTTTGTGATCGGATATTACGCTTATAGGATATTCCTGCTCCCAGTTTTCTTTGTATTTTTTTACCGGGCAAATAAGAAAACGCACACGTAATCCCTGATCTTCGATTTTTTGAATATTGTCTATCGTAAAATATCCCCAGGGCAGAACCTGCTTATGCTCTTTTTCAAGGGAAGATTTTTCCTGCTGCAGTTGTTCAATTTCCTGTTCAATCTCGTTAACCCGGCGATAAAGCTCTTTACCATCTTTCGTTTTGTATTTATCGCCTGAAACCTGGACCTTGTCAGCGCGTTTTTCGAACTTTTTTATTCTTTGCGAAAGTTCGCTGATTAGCCTGAACTGGTCTTCCATTTCAGTTGTTGGGTCGTTTTTATGCTCAACCATGTGGGCAACCCCTATCTCTTTAAGGTTTTTCACAAATGCATCATAGTCGGCATGAAAAACCAGGAATGAGTAATGATACATTGGAACGATCATGATTGCACCTCCATTTTCTGTTGTCTGTTTTTAACAATTTTTTGAGCAGCTTTAGACAGGTTCTCTTCATCTTCGAGAAAACGCTTAATTTTTCGAATGGCATCCTGATAACCCGGAATTTGTACTTTTTCGTATAGGTTTACCTTTTGAGTGGTTTTTTTTCGGGCATAATCAAGCAATTCTGTTTTTCGGACAAATACCTCTTGCTCAATTGCAATTTTAGTAATTTGTTCCAGAATATCTATACCATCAGGGAACCATGCCGGTGCCTCAAACATATTATAATCATTCACTTCAAACTCTATGTTTTCAAGAATTGGTGTCAATACACCTGCGATCTTTTTAGAAGAGAGTTTCACGTCTTTTATACGCACAAGTGAAGGGTCAAACTCACCCCACAAACGCATCATATCAGCTAGTTCGCGGCGCTTTTCAGTTACTTGTTCATCAAGCTCTTCTGCCTTTTTTTTGGCCTTTTTAACTTCTACACGTAAGGCCGATTCTTTATTTTTCAGCGTAGGCAGAGCCCGTTCGCGAACGGCAAGTTGCTTTTTGAGCTTTTGCTGTGATGTTTTATTATATTGAAATTTTATAGCCACGTGTTCTTTCCTTTTTATAAGTTATATGTAAAAAAACAGCAATATCGGCGGCTTACTTACTCGCCTTTCCAATATTTATCTGCCATTTCTTTCTTGATACCAACTTCGGTGCGTTTGAAATATTTGGCCAATAATTCCCAGGCAATGTCGAGCATTTTGTCGGTATCAACATTTACATCAATTGCCAACAGTTGATCTGAATATTCTTTGGCAAATTCGAGTGTACGCTCATCATAATCAGTAAGATCAAATCCATTCTCGAGCTTGGTGCGCGCATTGGCTGCATCGGCATAAAGCCTGATGGCTGCGTTCATCACCTGCGGATGGTCTTCGCGGGTTTGCTTACCAATTACCAGCTGCTTAAGCCTTGAAAGTGAACGGAATGGATCTACAATTACTTTACCGATATCGGTATCGCGGCGTAAGAACAGCTGTCCTTCCGTAATGTAGCCGGTATTATCGGGGATAGCGTGTGTAATATCGCCACCGGAAAGTGTTGTAACAGCTACAATGGTAATGGATCCACCCGTCGGAAACTGAACGGCCTTTTCATAAATCCTTGCCAGGTCGGAATATAATGAACCGGGCATGCTGTCTTTCGAAGGAATTTGATCCATACGGTTCGATACAATACTCAGTGCATCGGCAAAAAGTGTCATATCGGTAAGGAGTACGAGTACACTTTCATTTTTATCAACGGCAAAATATTCTGCTGCTGTAAGTGCCATATCCGGAACGAGCAGCCTTTCTACCGGTGGATTATCTGTGGTATTTACAAAACTCACGATACGGTCGAGCGCACCGGCATTGTCAAACACGTTTTTAAAGTACAGGTAATCATCGTTGGTGAGCCCCATTCCGCCGAGGATAATTTTATCGGCTTTTGCACGGAGTGCAACACTGGCCATAACCTGGTTGTAGGGTTGGTCAGGGTCGGCAAAAAATGGGATTTTTTGTCCCGATACCAAACTGTTATTCAAATCGATACCGGCAATTCCGGTGGCAATTAATTCAGATGGCTGTTCCCTTCGCACAGGGTTTACGGAGGGGCCGCCAATTTCGCGTATTTCACCTTCTACTTTCGGTCCACCGTCAATGGGGTCGCCGTATGCATTGAAGAAACGCCCGGCCAATTGCTCGCTAACCTGTATCTCCGGCGATTTTCCGAGAAACGTAACTTCTGCATTTGTTGGAATACCTTCGGTACCGGAAAAAATTTGTAGCACGACCTCATCACCAATAATTTTCACAACCTGTGCCATACGGCCATCCACAATAGCCATTTCGTCGTATCCAACATCCTGTGCGTTAAGCGATACCGTGGCCTTTGTGATATTGGTAAGTTTGGTGTATATTTTTTGAAATGCTTGGCTTTCCATGGTCAATTATCTTTTATTCTGATGTTTTTAATTTTCTACAGCCTCTTTTTTACGTTCGTTTATGATATCGCCCAGTTCTTTTTCGTGAGTTTTAAACTTGTCTGATTTGAAATCAGAATAGTTCATTTGCTTAAACTGGTTTATCATACGTTTGAAAAAGTCGGATACCTCTTCGAAGTTTGAAAAAGTAAATTCAGTATCTACCACTTCCAGCACTTTTTCAAGCATGTATTTCTGGCGTTCTAATGGAGTGGAGCAATCAATATCATCAAATGCATCTTGCTGAAGTATAACAAAATCGATGAGCTCTGATCGCCAAAAACGCTCATGAAACTCGATTGGGACACCATCATCACCCAAAATATTGATCTGTTCCATAGCTTCTTTTCCGCCCAGCAATATATCTTTAGTTTTTATTACCTTACTGTGCCATTCTTCTCCCATTGTTTCCTCCAGTGTTTTTTTCACTTCTTCGTATTCCAGGTATTTAGAATAGCTATCGATTGGGTCAATGGCCGGGTACCGTTTACTGTCGGCTCGTGCTTGTTCAAGACCGTAGAAGCAGCGTGCTGCTTTACGTGTACTTTCGGTTACGGGCTCTTTCAGGTTACCACCTGCGGGAGAAACAGTACCGATGAAAGTAATGGATCCGTGTTCATCGTTGTTCAGGTAAACAAATCCTGCTCGTGCATAAAAGTTTGAAATTACCGCCGAGAGGTCCATCGGGAAGGCATCGGGTCCGGGGAGTTCTTCGAGGCGGTTGGACATTTCGCGAAGTGCCTGCGCCCAACGTGATGTTGAATCGGCCATCATTAACACCCCGAGTCCCATTGCGCGATAATACTCACTGATAGTCATGGCAGTATAAACGGAAGCTTCCCGTGCTGCAACCGGCATGTTCGATGTATTGGCAATAATTGTTGTACGTTCAATTAGTTTCCGCCCTGTACGCGGGTCATCAAGTTCGGGGAATTCTTTAAAAATTTCCACGACCTCATTAGCGCGCTCTCCGCAAGCTGCAATTACTACAATATCAGCTTCAGCTTGTTTGGAAATCGCATGCTGCAATACGGTTTTTCCTGTTCCGAAAGGCCCGGGAATAAATCCTGTTCCACCTTCGGTAATCGGGTTTAATGTATCTATACAACGTACACCTGTTTCCAGAAGCTTAAATGGCCGTGGTTTTTCTTTAAATGCTTTGATGGGCATTTTTACGGGCCACTTTTGCACCATTGTAACGGAAATTTCTTCTCCGTCTTTTGTTTCGATGGTGGCAATTTGGTCATCTACTTTATAGTTGCCTTTATCTACCACCGATTTTACGGTGTAAGCTCCATTCAATTTAAATGGCACCATAATTTTGTGTGGCATTCCGTTCTCGGTAACTTCGCCCAGCCAGTCGCCGGCTTTGACCTCATCGCCTTTTTTGGCCAGGGGTTTGAAGTCCCATTCTTTTTCCCGATTTAGCGGATCGGTGTAGTCTCCTCTTTTCAGAAATACACCGTCCATTTTATCGAGGTCGTTCTGCAACCCGTCGTAGTTGCGCGAAAGGATTCCGGGACCTAGTGTTACTTCGAGCATGTGCCCTTCGAATTCCACTTTACTGCCGGGCCTGATGCCCCTTGTACTTTCAAAAACCTGGACGAAAGCCTTATTACCATTTATTTTAATTACCTCAGCCATAAGGGTTTCTTCGCGGTGTTTGATAAAGCAAATCTCATTTTGCCCCACCGGCCCATTGGCCTCTACAATAACCAGGTTGGCTATTATTCCGGCTACGGTTCCGGTTGTTTTATCTTTTCTTTCCATAGGTTAATGTATATTCTTCGGGAAATTTAAATTCGGATTTTATGTCGCTGAATATTTTTTCAAACATTTCTTTACCTTTTTCTTCATCAAGGTCATACCACCGTTCGACAATGAAAAGTTTTTGCACAAAAGCAATGACTTTTTCGACGGTAAAATAGTTGAAAAAGGTTGCATCGTCAAGGAACTTCCAGGTGTGCATATCAAGTTTATATTCACGTTGTGTTATGTTGGAAGTATCATAAATTTGCAGTATGTCTTCAATGTAGTGGACTTCCGAGGAAAGGCCAAAATCACTGGCATGGCTTTTTTCCAGTGCCTCGACAACCTCATCGTTACCAATTAAGTTTTTTGAAACATCAAGCTCAAATTTACGCCCATTTAATGCTGTAATGATATTTGATACATTGCGTTGATATTGGGCAACTTTTTGTGCAAAATCATTATTGATAGCCTCAAGAAACGTGTAATATTTTTCTGATAAGAGTCGGGAGGCTTCCACTTTATCAGCCGGGGCTTCCTCGCTATACATAAGCGATAAGAAATCTTGCATATATGCGGGGTATTCATCCAGATTGAGTGTATCAAACTGCTTTTTGTCTGTAATTTGGCTTACTTGTTCGCGTGTAAAGTTGCCCCGCTCGTCCCAATTATCTGATTCTTCGAAGAAAGCCTCCAGTAAATTGATATGATCGAACGGCAAATAGAATAGTTTAGCCAACTCAAAGTCTTTTTCCGTTAAATTAATTTTGAGTTGCTCCTTAAGCTCTGTGCTTGTAAAACTTATTTTCCTATCATCCGGGGTTAACTCAGGTAAGCCGGATATGAGATAGTAGTAATTTGTTGGCATAATTATTTTTCTTCAAAAAGTAATTCCCTTGTTTTGGGACGTAAATATGTCTTAAAGAAGTTGTTAAAGTCTTCTTCTGTAAAACTTATTACATAGCTACCATCGGAGGGACCTATTTTGAAACCTGCCTTTATTTGGTTTGAAAAGCTAACTTGAACTTCTTTATTCAATTGGCCGGCCAATTCATTTTTGTAGTATTTTTCCATTTCCTTCTGGTCGGTTTCGGGCAAAATCAGGCTTAAGTCTCCTTCTTTTCCTTTACTCCAACCTTCTACTACTTTCTGGATGAGATTTCCCAGGTACTTTTTGTCTGAGAAAAGCTCTTTTGTAGTTGGTTCGAGGGCCTCCATAGTTACAAGATTGGCGACATCCTGCTTAAGGGATGTAAGTGCCTGATCAATTGCCATTTTCAATTCAGATTCTGTATGCCTTTTGGCTTCTTCAGCTTCTTTTTTGGCTTCTGAAATGGTTTTTTCTGCCTCTGCTTTGGCTTCTTTCTCAATATTGGCAGCTTTTTCTTTGGCTTCTTTCAGGATAGATTCAGCTTCGTCCTTCGCTTTTTGAACTCCCTCGTTATAAACTTTATCGGTAAGATCTTGCAGTTTAGTGGTCATAATCTATATGTTTAATTACAAACAAAATGCTAGGTTTCAATAATAAAAATCTGAACAAATATAGTAATTCTCTAAAATGGCAAACATTATTCCAGTAATTATATTCCGGCCTAAAAATGTTTTTAAACAATTTTTTACTCAAAATAAAACTCTCCATCAAACACAATACAATTGATTAGTTACTCTAAATGAGCAAGTAAAGGTGTAAAGGTAATCAATTCATAACGAATTAAAAAAGTCAACTATATTATTATTTAGACTTCTACATAAAAATATATTCTGACAAAAACATTTAATACTTTCCCAAACGGGTATTTTTCCTTAAATTCGCTGGCTAAACCTATAAAATCAGCAAGATACGTGAAAGATATAATTGAACAGAAAAGTAATGCAGAAACAACCGTTTTGGTTGGTGTGGTAGGTCAACATCAAACAGAAGAGCAAACCGAAGAATACCTGAACGAACTGGCATTTCTGGCACGGACAGCGGGAGTTGAGCCGGTAAAGCATTTTACTCAAAAACTTGAAACGCCTCATCCGAAAACATTCATCGGATCGGGCAAATTGAACGAAATAAAAAACTATATGGAGGAGCATGAGGTTGAAATGATTATTTTCGATGATGAACTCTCTCCTTCACAAATAAGAAATATTGAAAAAACAATAAAAGGCCGTGCTATTGACCGTACAAACCTGATACTCGACATCTTTGCACAACGGGCACAAACTGCCCATGCAAAAGTGCAGGTTGAACTGGCGCAATATCAATATTTATTGCCAAGGCTGGCCGGGTTATGGACTCACCTTGAGCGTCAGAAAGGTGGTATTGGTTTACGCGGGCCCGGGGAGCGGGAAATTGAAACTGACCGCCGGATTATCCGTGATAAAATTGCGCGGCTTAAAGATCAGCTTACCAAAATAGACAAGCAAATGGCCACACAACGGAAAAACCGTGGGAAAATGGTGCGTGTGGCACTTGTAGGTTACACAAATGTTGGCAAATCAACCATGATGAACGTGCTCAGCAAATCAGAAGTTTTTGCGGAAAACAAACTATTTGCAACGCTTGACACTACCGTACGAAAAGTTGTAATCGAGAACCTGCCTTTCCTCATGTCAGATACCGTAGGATTTATCCGGAAGCTGCCCACTACGCTGGTTGAAGCGTTTAAATCGACGCTTGATGAGGTGCGCGAAGCCGATATTCTTTTACACATTGTAGATATTTCGCACCCAAACCACGAAGAGCAAATTGAAGTTGTTGAACGTACCTTGAATGAAATCGGATGCACCGACACTCCTTCCTATTTAATTTTCAACAAGATAGACCAGTACACATACACGAAAAAAGATGATGATGATCTTACTGAGCGCACAAAAGAAAATTGGTCGCTTGAAGAAATGAAAAGAAGCTACATGGCAAAAAATTACGACTCCTGCATTTTTACTTCAGCTAAAGAAAAGACCAATGTTGACCAGCTAAGGGAGATGCTGTATGATAAGGTAAAAGATATTCATGCAAAAAGGTATCCGTACAATGATTTTCTTTATTGATACAAATGTTGTAGTTTAGTTGCACTGTAAACTGCCAATGATCAGGTAATTTTACTCATTTTTGGGTAATGCAAAGACTGTAATTTGGTCAAAAAAAAATCAACTATGAACCCGAGCCATGACAAAATTTTAGACACATTAATGCTGAGCGTGCCGAAGTTGATGCTGAGCGTGCCGAAGTTGATGCTGAGCGTGCCGAAGTACACTCGCATGATTATAACAAACCTACAAACATTATGTGGCGTACATTGGACGTATCATGGCGAGCTCCATATTACAACTGAACTCAAAATTATATAAATATGAAAAACGTATTTACTTTTTTGCTAATATCCCTTACGCTTCCGGCTACTATTTTAGCCCAGGAGGAACAAGAAGAGAAAACAAAAATCCAGTGGTATGGCTATATATCGCACGAATCTATTTTTGATTCTCACGATGCCATATCAACAAGAGATGGCGAATTAATATTATTTCCGGATGCTCCAAACAAAGATGCAGATGGCAAGGATCTTAATGCCAATTCGCAACTTAACATGCTCACGCTTCAATCGCGTATGGGTATGAAAATAAATGGCCCCAAAATACTGGGTGCCGCATCATCCGGAAATATTGAAGGCGACTTTTTTGGAACTGCCGAAGCATACAAAAACATGTTTCGCATTCGCCATGTATACATGAAGTTCAAATGGGAAAAAGCTTCCTTACTCATGGGCCAGTATTGGCACCCGATGTTTACCCCCGAAGTTTTCCCGCATGTAATTGCATTTGGAGCTGCTGCTATTTACAATCCTCTAAACCGTGCTCCACAGATTCGTTTCGACTACCATGTAATTCCTGAACTCCGATTCACGGTTGCAGCTCTCGAACACGGATATCATGCCAGCGTAGGCCCCGCTTTAGCTCAGCGTAATGCAGCAATGCCCGATTTGCAATTCCAGGCGTATTTTGGCAAGAAAAAAGGATTCTCAACCGGAATTACTGCCGGAGTAATGGCATTAGAACCCAGAGAAACAACATTAGCAGGCGATATAAACGAAACACAGCTCAAGACGATTAACGCTGAGTGGTTTGGACAACTATCTACGGATTTGTTTACCATTCGCGCAAAAGCTTTGTACGGCGAAAACATGAGCCAATACGTTATGTTAGGTGGTTACGGGCGTTTATTAGAAGATACGGCAGCAACAGATGCATTTAGCTACACACCTTATAAAATTTACTCTGTTTGGGGTGAGTTTTCTGTAAATTTTGCCGAAAACTTCCAGGCTGGAATTTTTGCCGGTTTCACTGGCAACCTGGGCGCAAAAGAGAAAATTGATATGGATAATGTTTATGCGCGTGGCAGTAAAATTATGCAACTCATGCGCATTTCGCCAAGAATTAGTTATACGGTAAGCAAGTTCAGATTTGCAATTGAATACATGTATGATGCAGCTGAATATGGAACAGAAGACCCGGATGAATATGGCGTTTACGAAACTACCGAAACAAGCACAAACAATCGATTGATTTTTGCTGCCAGGTATATGTTCTAAGAATTTGTGTTTTCAACAAGCACTACTGAAAAAATGCAAGAATCCGGTTAGAAACATTTCTTACCGGATTTTTTTATAACCAGCCTTTTTTTAGCAAAAAATCAGCTATTTGCACGGCATTGGTAGCTGCACCTTTGCGAAGATTATCTGCCACAATCCACATGTTCAGTGTATTTGGCCAGGACTCGTCGCGGCGGATACGCCCTACAAATACTTCATCGTGGTTTTCGCTAATTACCGGCATGGGATAAAAATTTTCGACAGGATCATCTTGTACAACCACGCCTTCGGACGAACTCAGCTCCCTCCTTACATCATTCAAATCAAAATCTTCCCCAAAAGTTACATTAACCGACTCGGCATGTCCGCCCGTAACAGGCACACGCACAGCCGTGGCAGTAATTCCAATTGAATAGTCCCCCAAAATTTTGCGGGTTTCATTTACCAGTTTCATTTCTTCTTTCGTGTATCCGTTTTCGAGAAATGTATCGCAATGGGGCAAACAATTTTGATGAATCGGGTGCGGATAAACCCGTTTTACATTTTTTCTCCCTTCTTGTTCGGCAATTAATTGGTCTACCGCATCTTTTCCCGTTCCTGTAACAGACTGATAAGTTGAAATAACAAGCCGCTTAATTGTATATTTTGCATGCAAAGCCGACAAAGCAACAACCATTTGAATTGTGCTGCAATTCGGATTGGCTATAATCATATCAGTGGGTTCCAGAACGTGTGCATTTACTTCGGGCACAACAAGTTTTTTATCTCGCCCCATTCGCCAGGCGCTACTGTTATCAATTACCTTACATCCGACAGCAGCAAATTCGGGCGCCCATTTTCTTGAAACCGCACCGCCGGCTGAAAAAATAGCCAAATTTGGATTCTGCACAACAGCATCTTCGATTCCGACTACTGTATATTCTTTTTCCCGGAAACTTATTTTTTTTCCAATTGAATTAATGGAAGCGACAGGTATCAGTTCATCGACCGGAAAACCATAAATCTCGAGCATTTCCAACATTTTTCTTCCAACTAAACCCGTAACTCCAACTACAGCTAACTTCATCATAAACAGAAACTTTTATTAGTTATACCCAATTATTTTATAAATAAATGATGTTGATTTGATTGTTGCGAACCACAATTATTTGTATTTTACCTTTTTATTTAAACAAACAGTTTGCAAAAAACATCAAGATTCACACAAAAATAATAAAAGATGAGGATATTAGCGACTTTATTCATGATTGTGTTCATATTCCTGAACCAAATAACTTTCAGCCAGCTCAACGAATCTTTTTCAGACGGAAATTTCACGGAAAACCCTGCATGGTCGGGCGATACAGATATGTTTGAAATTATAGACCCGCCAGGGTCAGGCGATGGAAGCCTTGATGCCTCGTGGAATCCGGATGGTTTTTTACTTCGATCGAAACCCAGCATGGGCGATGCAGCGCTGACTACCAGCTCCAGCCGCGCCTACGGCGAGTGGTTATTTTCAATCGCTGACGGACGAGGCTGGGCAATCTCCAGCACAAACGATTTCTACATAATTCTAATGAGCGACACCAATGACCCCGCCATGCTAAAAAATGGCAGCAAAGATTTCAATGGCTATTTTCTGCGTTTTGACGGAGGCGCCGATGATAATTTCGTACTCTATAAACAATCAGGAACCACATCCACACCACTTATAAATACAAATTTTCCCGAGGGAACAGACGGAACAGCATCAATGGCATACAGCATTAAAGTTACACGCCAAACTTCCGGCGAATGGCAGGTATTTGCTGAAGAAGGGCTTTATGTTGATCCGGCAATTTTTCATGGCAGCGCCACTGACAATGATATTACCACATCTTCTTACTTTGGCATCGTAACCAACATTTCGACACTGGATGCGAAGCGGGTTGCATATATCGACAATATTATTACCCGCGACATTGTTGTAGACGAAACCCCTCCAACAGTTTCAAACTTTCAAATTTCAAGTCCACAAACCATAGACATAACTTACGATGAATTTACGGATTCACTTTCGGCCAATACGCAATCGCACTATACATTAAACCAAAGTATTAACCCGGATTCGGTTCATTATCTCGGCGACCAGAACACTCAGGTCAGGCTCATATTTAGCGATGCTTTGAACGGTGGAGTTATATCTGAACTGCACATTATTGGTGTTGAAGATTTTGAAGGCAACATGCTCGATACAACCATCAACTTCACAACACCCGATGTTCTGAATAGCAACATAACAGAATCATTCACAGACTTTAATATTACAGAAAACCCAGAGTGGTTTGGCGATACTGATAAATACGAAATTGTTGACCCTTCAACCACGACCGGGAATGGCAGTTTCAACCCCGCTTATGAAACAGACGGCGCCATGCTGCGCTCAAAAATGAACGAATCGAACAGCGCAATCACCTTTCAAACCATCCGCTCTTTTGGTCAGTGGAATTTTACTGTTGCCGATGGCAGTGGCTGGAGCATTTCAAGCAACAACGATTTTTACATACTGCTCAACGCATCCACCAACGACCCGGCTGTATTGGAACCGGACAATAAAGATTTTACGGGCTATTACCTGCATTACGATGGTGGCAGCGATGACAGCTTCGTACTTTACAAACAGACTGGTACAGAAAGCACCCCCATTATTGAAACCAATTTCCCGGAAGGAACAGACGGAAGTACATCGATTCCGTACACCATTAAAATTACCCGAACAGCATCAGACGGTTGGCACTTATACATTGATGAAGGCGTTCTTGGAAGCGCTTACACGCTACGCGGAACCTCCACAGACAGCGAAATTACGACAGGAAGCTATTTTGGCATTGCAACCAACATAGGATCGCCTGCCGAAGAAAGAGTCGTGTACATGGATAATATTTATGCCGGCGAAATAATAGACGACACCATCGCCCCTGTGCTCGAATCTTTAATTGTGGACAATGCCACTCAACTGACACTAAACTTCTCAGAACCAATAGACACAACAACCATTTCAGCATCGAACTTTAGTACTGAAAATACCGGGGAACCATCTCAAATCGATTATCAACTATATGGCAAACAAATATTGCTGACTTTTAATAATGAGTTTCCGCTACGCGAAGATGAAACACTAAATATTTCGGACATACAAGACATGAGCAATAATAACATGAACGACACTTCTGTAACTTTTGCCTACTTTGTGCCACAGGAAGGCGACGTAGTTATAAATGAAGTATTTTTCGACAATTACCCGCCTGTAGCTCTGCCGGAATACGATTATTTGGAACTTTACAATCGCACATCATTTAACATCAACCTAAAAAACTGGAAATTAGAAATTGGGGACGATGTGAGAAGTTTTCCGGATTACGAACTTGCAGCATCCGATTATTTAATTGTAACCAGCAGTGGGGCACTGGAAGCTTATTCGTTGTACGGAAACACTATCGACCTGATTACCACTACACTACTTACAAATGATGGCAAAAAAGTAGTTATAAAAGATTCAACAGGCAACATTGTCCATCAAATAAACTATTCACCAGAGTGGTACCACAACCCCGAAAAAGAAGACGGAGGCTGGAGCATTGAACAAATAGACCCGGACACATGGTGCGCCATGAGCAATAATTGGCGGGCATCGGAAAGTGGCATTGGCGGCACGCCGGGAGAGATTAATTCGGTAGATGATGACAACCCGGACAACACAGCACCTTTTGTAACCGGTTTAGCCGTAACCGATACAAGCCGTATCACCATGGAACTGTCAGAAATTTGCCCGCCCGAACAAATTAGTGCCACAAACATTCAGATTACTCCTGACCCGGGCGAGCTTACTTTTACGCAAAGTGAAAACAATACGCGACAATGGATTATTTCTGCTACGGAAGACTTCCCGATCAGGCAACCCGTTACTGTTAACATATCAAATTTATCTGATTATTGTGGCAATGCCATGACAGATACAACAATTACTTCCTACCGGATTCCGGCCACTTTTCAGCAGGTTGTATTTAACGAAATTATGCCCGAGCCAGCTGAGAACGATGAAGAAAGCCATGAATACCTTGAGCTGTATAACCGCGATTCGCTGCCTGTAAGCATCCAAAGCTGGCAATTAAACGCCGGCAGTAAAACATTCGATTTGCCGTTTGCCACCATTCCGGCAAACGGATATATGCTAATCCTCCCGGAATCTATAAAAGAAACAGACACATCAACCAATGCAATGTATCTTTTTGATGATGCTGATTTGAACAATGGAGGCGATTTGCTGATACTCAAAGATCAAAACCAAAACACAATTTCCTGGGTAGAATACGATGACGACTGGCACGATAATTCAATTTCGGAACTTGGAGGCTACGCCCTGGAAAGAATTGATACCGATTATTTATGCGGAGGCGAAGAGAACTGGCGCACAAGCACATCGGAAAGCCATGGAACACCCGGTCGCGAAAATAGCGTAACCGGTACAACCGAAGCAACCGATAACCCTCAGGCACTTTACTACATTTTACCCGAAGACACCAGTATTCATATTTTATTTGACACACCGTTGTGGCCAGATACATCGTTAAGTTACATTACTGCCAGTGGTTTACAAATTGATTCGATTTCTATCCCCCACCCGAAAGGCAATGAAATAATTATGAAAATAAACGAACCGCTTGAATATTTTAATCCATACAGATTGGAAATTCAAGGGTTTACAGATTGCAACCAAAACCAAATGGAAACGGCACATTTCTATTTTGAAAAACCAACTAAAGCCGAACCCAACGATGTAGTAATCAACGAAGTATTATTCAATCCGCCAACCGGTTGTGAAGATTTTGTAGAACTGCTCAACATTAGCGATAAATACATTGCACTTGACCTAATGCTCACGTCCAATCTTGGTGAAGATGATCAACCAACGGATTTTGAGCAAATAACTGATCAGCGATTCGTTCTTCCGCCAGATACGCCTTACATTCTGACAAGCAACTACAATTGCCTTGAAGAAAACTACAACCCGGTTTATAAAAAACAAACGATTTTGACATCGCTACCTTCTATGTCAAATGATGAAGGCAGTATAGCAATTACCGATATTGAAGGCAATATTGTTGACAAAATGCGCTATACTGAAGACATGCACCACAGGTTGCTCGACGATCCCGATGGTGTTTCACTGGAGCGCATTTCGCCTTTTGCACCGTCATCAAACACGGCAAATTGGTTTTCTGCGGCCTCTGATGCAGGTTTTGCTACTCCCACAAGGGAAAATTCGCAGTATAATGCTAAAGAAATAAAGGAGAGTAATATTTCGCTTGAAGAAGAAGTTTTCAGTCCCGATGGAGATGGCTATCAGGATTTTTTGAAAATCAACTACAAATTTTCAAGTGGCAATAATGTAATGAATGTGCGCATTCTCGATCATACAGGTGCAGTTAGAAGAAATTTATTCGACAACGAAACCACATCAACAGAGGGATTTATAACCTGGGACGGCACCGATGATAACGGGCACAAACTCCCTATGGGCATATATATTGTTTACACAGAATGGTATGATGAAAACGGAAATCAATTTACCGACAAAAAAACGTGTGTAATTGCAGGGGAGCTGAAGTAGGATCAGTTGAAACGCAAGAAATGTATTAATCAAAAAAGGGCTGCTCAAAAGCAGCCCTTTTATAATTATGTTTAATTCTGAGTTACCAAATATAAGCTCTTTTCTCTTCGGGCAGGTACATATAATCGCCCTGCTTTGCACCGAAAGCCTTGTGAAATTCGGGCATGTTGCGCAACGGTTCATTAACACGGTTGCGCCCGAGTGAATGCACATCTACTTTTGTTAAACGAATTTTTTCTTTATCCCTCACATTTTGTGCCCAAACATGTGCGTAAGCAAGAAAAAATCGCTGCATGGGTGAAAAACCATCAATTTTTTCGCCATTTTTATACTGATCAGTATGTTTGAAAGCAGTTAATGCAATATTCAAACCTCCCAAATCAGCAATATTTTCGCCAAGAGATAACTCACCATTGGCTTTTATGGTATCAATAATTGTTACATTATTGTATTGTTCTACAAGTTTTTTTGAACGCTCATTGAAACGCACGGCATCATTCTCTGTCCACCAATCTTTCATATTTCCTTCTTTATCGAACAGACGGCCTTTATCGTCGAAACCATGGGTCATTTCGTGCCCCATCACCATACCAATAGCACCGTAATTTACAGCATCATCGCCGTTTTGGTAGAAAAATGGAGGTTGGAGAATACCGGCCGGAAAAACCATTTCGTTGTATAGCGGGTTATAATAAGCATTAACCATTTGCGGCGGCATAAACCATTCTGATTTATCTACGGGTTTATTAATTTTGCTCAACATATCCTGATAATTCCACTCACGAGCGCGCATAATATTGGCCAGATAGTTATCATTTTTAATTTCCAACGTACTGTAATCTTTCCATTTATCAGGATAACCAACTTTAACGGTCATTGTAGCCAACTTTTCAAGTGCCAGTGTTTTTGTTGTGTCGCTCATCCAGGGGAGTACTTTAATTCTGTCGCGCAAACCATCTTTCAAATTGTCCACAAGCTTCTCCATTCTTTGTTTAGCTTCGGGCGGGAAATATTTTTTTACGTAAACTTTTCCTATTGCCTCGCTTAAAACACCGTTGGTAGCATTAAGAACACGTTTCCATCGTGGGCGAAGTTCTTCTTTCCCCGACAGGGTTTTTCCGTAGAAATCAAAGTTTTGAGCTACAAAATCGTCACTTAAGAAAGATACATTTTTATCGATTAAATGCCATTTCAGGTACCATTTCCATTCTTCCAGAGGAACTTCAACCAACATTTTATCGAGCTCGGCAAAAAAACCGGGCATTCCAACGTTTATTTCTCCCGGATTTGGCAATCCAACTTTGGTAAAGTATGTTTTCCAGTTGAAATTGTCCGTTAAAGCATCGATTTTGTCCAGCGACATTTTATTGTATGTTTTTTGCACATCGCGAAGTTCAACACGAGTTAGGGATGCTTTGGCAAGTCTGGTTTCAATATCCATAATGATATCAGCAGCTTTGGTAGCGTCTTTCGTATTTTCGCCTGATAATTCGAGTATTTTTTGAACATGCTTTACATATTCCCTGCGAATTTTCTCCGCATCGTCTCCTTTATCAAAATAATAACTCCTGTCCGGAAGGCCCAGGCCGCCTTGTGATAATTGAGCAATTTGAAAGTCAGAATTCATTTTATCGGGCGAACCGTAAAAACCAAAAATGAAGCCCATGCCTTGGGTTTTAAAATGGGCGAGCAGCTCTTGCATTTCGTTAATTGAGCCTATATTCTCGATCTCCTTAATGTATGGTTTCAATGGCGTCTGACCGGCTTTTTCAATGGCTGTAGTGTCCATTCCGGTTGCAAACATATCGCCAATTTTACGTTCAACCGTACCTTCGGCAGCGTTCGTTTTGGAAATTTCATCTACGATGGTTCGTAATTTTTGCTCATTTTTGTCGCCCAGCTCGGTAAATGATCCATGCCGGGCTTTATCAGCCGGAATTGGATGCGATTTCATCCATCCGCCATTGGCATATTGAAAAAAGTCATTCACCGGATCAACGCTCAAGTCCATATCAGCCCTGTCTATTGCTTTTTCTTCATTATTTTGCATACTACACGAAACAATTATTGCGGTTACACTTAAAACAAGGGCAAAACTCACGATTTTTTTCATAATTATTGTCATTTAAAAATACTTTTTCATTAATAGTTTACTCAGAAATGCAAATACACAGCCAAAAACAATAAAAAACTACTTATCAGACCATTAGTTTATTTATGTATTCCATTAGCCGTTACAACAAAAAAGATTATTGTCCGCAATCGTACAACCCGTACATTTTTTACCTGCAATTGTCAGGTAAAAAGTACAAATCAATAATGCCGTATAACAAAACCGTCTCATTTTTTGGATAATACAAACCATAAATTGCAATAATATTTGATAAATTAT
>CAYPSX010000029.1:0-29760 GCA_964413185.1 uncultured Bacteroidales bacterium | reverse complement strand
GGAGCTGAGCTATTCTCGCAATTCAAAGAACATTTCCGTAATGCGGATGCAAATATAAACTTAAATTTGTTTTTGAAAAAAGAAAAAGCACGTTTTTTTGAAAAAATAAAAAGAAAAAAAAACGGGTGTTTATTGTGTTTCGCGCAAAAGTTTGCGAATCTGGAAAGTCAGGTACAAAAAGAAACGAAATAAGTGTTTCATCAAAAAAATATAAAAAAAAGTTCGATTGTTCATTGCATTACAAAATATATATTACCTTTGCCCCTGAAATGTGATTTACGATTTGTGCATTTTTTTCTAATTACTTTCACAGTTTTAGTAAACATCTGCCTTTTTCTAAATCCTTAAAACAAACAAAATACTGCGGTTATGCCGTTAAAATTACAAAGTAAGGATTTTCAATACTTCTTTCAAGATGTTATAATTATCCATCCAAGTTTTTTCAAATGAACTAACCTGCAGTTTTAAACACAATTAATTTTTTTAGTACAATGAACATTTATGTAGGAAACCTTAATTACAAGGTAAATGAAACAGACCTCCAGGAGGTTTTTGAAGACTATGGCACAGTAACATCTGCCAAAATTATCATGGACAAATACTCCGGTAGGAGTAAAGGTTTTGGTTTTGTAACAATGGAAGACCAGGATGCTGCCAACAAAGCTATTGAGGAACTCAATGGTGCAACTTATGAAGACCGCGAAATGGTTGTCAACGTAGCAAGAGAGCGCAAAGAAAGTTTTAACCGATAATTATCATTTAACTATGGCACAAGGAAAAGTAAAATGGTATAACGATACCAAAGGATTTGGATTTATCGAAATCGAAGATGGTAACGATGTTTTCGTTCACCGTACAGGTTTAGTTGATTCTTTCCGTGGCCTCGACGAAGGTCAGGAGGTTTCTTTCGAACTTAAAGAAGCTGACAAAGGCCCTATGGCTGTTGACGTGCGCGTTGTCGAATAAAAGATAACAGTAAAGCTATATAATACCCGTTTCAACAATTGTTGAAGCGGGTTTTTTTATTCCATTTGTTGTTGATACAGTTCTTTAAAGGCACCACCTCGTTCAAGTAATTCTTTATGATTTCCCGATTCAATTATTTCCCCGTCTTTCATAACGCATACTAAATCCGCATTTTTTACCGTCGAAAGTCTGTGTGCAATTATTATTGAGGTACGGTTTTTCATCAAATGATCTATTGCTTGTTGCACGAGTTTTTCCGACTCAACATCAAGTGCTGATGTTGCCTCATCTAAAATCAATATAGGTGGATTTACCAAAATGGCACGTGCAATGGTTAATCGTTGCCGCTGTCCCCCTGATAATTTGCCACCCCTGTCGCCTATTATAGTATCATAGCCGTGTTCGGTTTTCTCAATAAACTCATGAGCATTGGCAACTTTGGCTGCTTTAATTACATCTTCTATCGTGGCATGTTTTACCCCAAATGCTATATTATTAAATATTGTGTCGTTGAATAATATTTGTTCCTGGCTTACAATACCAATGAGTTGGCGCATAGACTCAATATTGAGTTTTTTCAATGGCCTTCCGTCGATACGTATTTCACCTTGTATAATTTCATAGAACCGGGGGAGTAAGTCTACCAGCGTCGATTTACCCGCGCCACTTTGTCCAACTAAAGCTACGGCTTGTCCTTTTTTAATTTCGAGATTGATATTTTTTAGAACATGAACATCACTGTTGTATCCGAAAGTTACATGGTCATATTCAATTTTATCACTGAATTTTTCAATTATTTCAGCATCTTTTTCATCTCTAATGGATTCGTCAGCGTTTATTACCTCGCGAACTCTTTCGTAAGCAGCCATACCTTTGTTTATATCGAAATATAGGTTTGAGAGGGATTTTGCAGGAGTAAGTATTTGCATAAAAAAACCTATGAACGTAATAAACTCTGCCGCGCTTAGTGTTGAGGTGTCAGCCAAAACCATTTGTCCGCCATAATACATAATGAGCACAATAACAATGGTTCCCATTAATTCGCTAATGGGGTGTGCAAGGAATTTTTTCCTCAGTACTTTATTCATGATAAAAGTATACCCGTTATTTTCATCTCCAAATCGCCTTCGTGCTTTGTGCTCTGCTGTAAACGCTTTTATAATGCGGATTCCAAAAAGGGTTTCTTCAATATTTATGAGCAAATTACCAAGTCTTTGCTGGCCTTTTACCGCTTTTTTTCGGAGGTTTTTGGCAACCCGGCTAATGAAAAATCCACTTAAAGGCATCAATACAATGGCAATAAGTGTAAGCTGACTGCTAAGGAAAAAGAGTGTGACTAAGAATCCTACAAACTCAATGGGTGATTTTAGTGCTTTTTGGAGTGAATTGACAACAGATTCTTCAAGTTCTTTTGTATCGCCAATCATTCTGGAAATTAAGTCGCCTTTGCGTTCTTCTGAAAAGAAGCGCATTGGGAGATAAACTATTTTTCGATAAAGATCATTTCTTAAATCTTTGATCATTCCTGTACGCAAGGGAACCACAACGTAATTCCCGAGATACATGAATGCATTTTTGAATGTCATCGATATAATAACGATAACACTTACAGCTGCCAGTGCAGCATGCTCACCTTTGTCGAGGATAATTTGGCTAAGAAAATAGTTGAAGTTATGCATTAATGCATTGGAACTAAATTCAAAGGGCACACTTTCCGTTACAATTTCTTGCTGGCCAAACAAGATGCTAAGAAACGGGATTGTCATACCAAACGACCCAATGGTAAAGGCTGTACCCAAAAAGTTGAACACTACGCTTAATACAAGCCGCCATTTATAAGGAATTGCATATCGAAGAAATTCGCCAAAATACCTTAGTGATGATGATTTATTTTTTTTGCCCATAATGTGTGTTTTTCAGTGTTTAGCCCGGTTTATTGTTTTTAAAAAAACTGGTATTTCTCAGCTTTTATTATCAGGTATTGCTTATGTATATCCTTTTAGTCAAGCTTTGTCGATCATTTTTTCCGCGCTGTGTAATCAATCAACACGTCAATTTTTTCTGGGGCAAAATTAGCAAAATGCCAATAATAGATTGCATAAACACAAGTTTTTCCTTTCATCTGTTTATATTTTTGTCGGGTTATTGCTATGTTTATTTTATGAATCGTTTTTTAGTATTATTTTTGTGGCGAATAAACTTGACCAGGACACATGGCTGACTCAACCAAAACACCTCAAATTTTTTTTCATGTAGGTTTACCCAAAACAGCATCGACATTTCTTCAACGAAAGGTCTTTCCTTGTTTTCAGGGTATTCGGTTCGTAAAAAAACACGATTTTAAATATCGGGACAGAATTATTTCGCGAAGTGATGCAGATTATGTATTGCTTTCAATCGAAATGGATATCTGTAATGAAAATGATTACAAAACTTTGGTAAGTGTGGCCGATAAGTATCCTAATACCAAACCAATTATTGTTTTTCGTAAACATGCATCCTGGGTTGGCTCTAAGTACAAGTACTATTTGCGGAAGCACGGTACATTGTCTTTTGAAGATTATTTTGATATGGATGGGGAAAATGGCATTTTAGTTCAGAAGAACCTTCGTTTCTTTGATAGAATTGAAATATTGGAGAAGTATTTTAAAACCAGACCTTTAGTAATGTTTCAGGAAGAGTTTCAACGGCACCCGATGAAAGCAATTGATGTTTTGGCCAATTTTACTCATGCTACATATAATGAAAACGACATAAAAATTTCTACTGTAAAAAAAGCTTATAGTGAGCATGCCCTGTATTATGTCCGTCGTTTAAATCGCTGGTATAAATACGATCATTCAAATATTAAAAACCGCATTTGGAAGTTTATTTATCAGAAGTTCGGGGGAGGGGTATTGCACCTTACTGCCTATGTTGCCGGATTGATGGAACCACCCAAAGATAAAGCCAAAAAGGTTTTGCCCAAAGAAATAGTTGATTCTGTTAATGAGGTTTTTGCCGACGACTGGAATAAATGTGTTGCCTATGCAAAGGAAGACCGTGAGGTATATTTGTAATGCCTGTATTGTTTTCGGAAAGATTTATGCTGTAAATAGTTAAACCTGGCTGTTATAGTTTATTGATATTACTATTCACTAATGATTTTATAAGATCGTAATATTGTATGCCAAAACGCATAAGGTTGTTTGAGCCTGTAATTTCAAGTTTTTTTGATATGTTGTACCTGTGATTTTCGATGGTTTTGTAGCTGTTGAATAAAATATCAGCAATTTCTCTCGTGGTTTTACTTTCGGCTATATAAAGCAATATTTGTTGTTCGCGAACAGAGAGTAGTTGTATTTTATCGAATATGGCTTCGTATTGTTTTATTTTTTCTTCGTTTTGGTCAATATATTCTTTGGTTTGACTTGAATAGTACTTTTTTCCATTGTTGATATGCTGCAAACAACTGAGCATGTCTTCCAGGGCATTTTCTTTGAACAGAAATCCCGTTGGATTGAGTTTCCATGCCTGATAAAAGCTAAAAAAATCTGCATGACTTGTAATATAAACTATTTTTATATCTAACTGCATTGATTTTATCCATTTGCCAACTTCTACACCATTTTTCTCGGGCATATCTATATCCAGCAATAGAATATCAACCGGAGTTAATTTCAATAAGTTGATACACGCTTTTCCATCGGCTGCTTCGCCCACAATTTCATACTTATCGCTTTTGCCAATAATGGTTTTCAGACCTTCACGAATCAATGCATGATCGTCTGCAATTACTATTTTTATCATGTTGGGAACCTTCTTGTTATTACTCGTTTATATCGGTTGAGCCTTAATCATAGGCAAAGAAACAGCAATTTTCGTACCTTTTGATTTTTCACTGGTTACTTTAATGGAGCCACCCATTTGCGAAATAAAATCGTAAGTGAGCGCCATACCAAGGCCTGTGCCTTTTTCGTTATTTGTTCCCCGCCTTACTTTTGTTGCACTTTGCGAGAATATTTCCTGCACTTGCTTATCATCCATTCCGATACCTTCATCTTCTAGTTGTATATTCATTTTTTCATTATCGGTGCTGATGTTAATGCTGATTTTACTTCCCGATGGTGAGAATTTTATGGCATTTGAAAGTGTATTCCTGATGATAAACTCAAGCATGTTATAGTCTGTAACCCACTGCAAATTTTGAGGAATATTGGTAATGAGTTGTATTTGCTTATTTTCCAACTGTGGGCTGAATAGTTTTTCTGTTTTGTCTATCAGTTGATTAATATTGATATTTTCAGGCGCCATTTTTAGTGTGTTGCGTTCAGACATGCCCCAGTTCAGCAGGTTGTTCATCAATTCCAATAAAGATGTAAGCCTGTATTCGATATTACCGGCATGTTGTTTAAGTTCTTCTCCTGAAAATTGCTCCGGATTGTTTTTCAGTATAAAAATGAGGTTTTTTATATCCATCAGCGGACTTTTTAAATCGTGACCAATAATGGCAAAAAGCTTGTTTTTTGTCGATAAAGCCTGCATTAATTTATTTTCAGAGTTGCTTAACTGCTGATTTATTTGATTTAACTCCTCATTTTGCTCATTGATTGTTGCATTTTGGGTGCTCAATTGTTTGTTTTTACGAATATGGCTCCTTATGTATAAAAACAGGATCAACGCCAGCAGAACTAAAGCAATAAGGCCAAGCAGGTAAATGTTCGATCGTAATTTTTCGTTATTGAGTTTTACTTCTTTTAACTTTCTTTCCCTGTCTAAGAGTTTGATTTCCTGTTCTTTTTGCATGAGGTTGTACCTGGCTTCAAAGCGGGCCATTTCTTTCACACTGTTTTGGTTTTGGTGTATCTCCTTTAATTGAAGGGCTTTTTGATAGCTCTTCGAAGCTTTTCGATATTTGTTTTGGGCTATAAAAATATCACCCATAAGTTGATAAGCATCAATTTTTATTTGCAGATTTTTATTTTTGGAAGCTTCGGAAATAGCTTTTGAATAAATAGACAATGCAGTGTTCAGTTCTCCTGATTCCTGATATATTCTCCCCAAATCAAGATGAAGTGCCGGGATGTAGTCCATATTTAACTGCGAAGCTAACTGAATGGCCTTTTTGAGGTAGATTTGTGCTTCGGACAGGTTGCCACGACTGAACGCAATGTTTGACAATCGGTGATAAGCAATAAGCTTTATCTCAGTAGATTTGTTGCTTTTTGCCAGATCAATAACCCGTTGAAGGTAATATTTTGCCGAATCTTCATTACCGGAAGATAAGGCCATTTCTCCCAGTTCATTATACGTTTTTATAATGAAATTATTCGATTTAGCTCTTTGGAATTGCTTCAATGCAGTGTGGAAATACTGCTTGGCTTTGGGAACGTTATACATCGCTTTAAAAACTTTTCCTGTATAAAAATACGATTTTGCCAGCGCTTCCCGGTTTTCTGCTGTTCGCGCAAAAAGCATCATTTTACGGTAATACGACAACGCTTTTGTATGTGCTCCTCTTTGATGAAAATAATACCCCATGGCCTGCACTGCTTCGAGGTATTTCTCTAATTGTTCGCTGTTTAGGTTTCCTATAAATTTTTTAATGCCCACAGTATCGTTTCCTATATTTTTGTGCAAATGACCAAAAAGCCCCAGTATCTGACTTTCAAGTGTATCATTATCAATAGAATTAAATGCAGGCAGAATGCGGAGCAAAGTATCCAGTGCGGGTTTTTCTTTTCCTTCAAGGTATAACTTATTGGCTTCAGCATATTTAGTGCGTGCCTTAATCTCTATTTTTTGTGCATGAACCAAAGAATGAAATGAAATAATTATTAGCACAAAAGAAATCAATAACAGTTTGGTTTTATACATGGTGTAACGGGTTTGGTTGCCAAAGTTACAAAAAATAAGGGTTTGCACCTATAAAATCAACACTATCTAAAATGTATACTTGAACCAAATTAAAAAGGCCGGCTTTTTTACAGGCCGGGCAAAGAAGAAAAAATCATTTAAATTTTAATCTTATGAATTTTAGAGGAGTTACTACTACTTTCTTATTGTTACTTACTTTTATTATTGCACATTCACAATCTTATGTGCAAATAGGAAATGGAACAGCCAATTCAAGTATGCCATACACAGCATGGAACTATTCCTGGTCGAAAGCTGTGTATTCGTCAGCAGATTTGGGTGATGCCAAAACAATTGATAAAATTGGTTTCCAGTCACAAAATCTTGACGGAACTATTGCTAACCAGACAATTTACGTAAAACAAACCACGGGCAGCACTGTCTCTGCAACGTATGAGGATCCGGCCACAGCAGGTTATACTGAAGTTTTTTCAGGAGATATCAGCGGGGTACCGGGTGAGTGGAATGAGATTGCATTCAGCACTTCCATTGATTATAATGGAACCGACAACCTGGTTATATATTTTCATAGTGAGCACGGGAGCTCGTCATACAGTAATTTTTACGCAACAGAAGTAACCGGCGACTTAATAAAAGTTGCAGGTTCTGATGATGCTTTTCCAACTTCAGATGGCTTATCGCCGTACCCAAACGCGCTTCCCAACATTCGCTTTTACTACCAATCGAGTGGTCCCGGAACCCCAACAAATCCTAACCCGGCTGAAAACCTGGAGTTTGTAGATGTTGAAACAGAACTCAACTTCGATTTAGACGAAGCAACAACTACTTATGATGTGTATTTTTCCTCAACAGAATCAGACGTGACCAATATGGAAACATCAGCATTAATTGCCGATGCTGCAACAGCAACCGGAGCCGGAACGTATACCGTAGATCCAACACCATCGGGTGGTCTTCTTGAGCAAAAAACAAATTATTACTGGAGAGTCGTTGCCAGTGATGGTTCATCAACAAACACATCGCCTGTTTGGAGTTTCGAAACGCAAAAAGTTATCTCTGCATTTCCATATAGCCAGGACTTTGAAGGTGGCGATGATGTGGTCTTTACTCTAATGTATATGCCCGAAGAAAGCGACTGGAATTGGACAGAAGCTACAGGTTCGTGGAATGCAGTTGAAACATACCCGCAAAATGGCGACTCGTGTGCATATATTTCTCCTTTTAGTTTGACACAAGATGAGGAATATGAACTTCGTACTCCCCGATTTAATCTGCCTGCCAATTCTCAAATAAAGTTCTTTTGGTTTAATGGCAGCGAACTGGCCGGAGACAAGGTCGCCGGAGTTGATTCATGCTATTTTCAGGGCTCTGTAGATGGCGGAAATTCATGGGTAAACATTACAAGCCTTTCTCCCGTAGCTGCTCAGGATGCCTATCAACAGGAATTGATCGATCTTACAGATTTTGCTGGAAACAATACTTATTTCCGTTGGGTATATAAAATTGTTGATGAAAACAGTAGTCCACAAAATGTTTATCTCGATAATATTGAAATTAAACAAATAACCGATGATCCGGAAATAAGTTTGAATCCAACGTCCATAGATTTTGGCAATATTTGCGTAGGTGGTCAAAGAAAAACCCAAATCGCCATTACCAACAATAACCTGACTAACGACCTTGTAATTACAGGCGTTTCAACAATTGCCGGTTTCGAAACCACATACACCGGAACTATTTCAGGCGGAGCAACAGATACTGCTGATATTTATTTCATGCCTACTGATGCAACTTCTTATTCGGGCGCATTAACTTTTGAAATTGAAGGTAACTTTGCCGGTTCCAATGAACTTATAGTTTCAGGTGTTGGAGCTGAGCCACTTACATCTATTTACGAGTATTTTGATGATGTAAGTGCAGGTGATCTCCCCGCCGCATGGTCCCAAATAAGCGATCCTGATAACCAATTCCATTTTGTGGCTGTTGAGCAAGGAACTTCAAGTGAATATAACTCAGCACCTAATGTGCTTCGCTTGTACAACAGCGATGAATATGCCCATCCCTTAATGGCCATTTTACCCGGCGTAACTGACTTTGGAACAAATGTATTGCAATTTTATGCAGTTAAAAATGTTTTCGAACCGGTTAAACTTTATGTGGGCGTATTGGACGATCCGTATAACGCCGCAAGCTTTGAGGTTGTTGACACTATTTTGGTAAATAGCGATCTTACTCAGCACACAGTTGAATTTGATGCCGGAACCACGAAACCTTACATTGCTTTTTCACATGCCATGAACGACAGCCTTATAGCCAGCATCAGAATTGATGATGTTTTATGGAAAAATACCGATAATACAAGCGCACCGGAGGCAGCCGGAAACATTTATCCGGTACACGAAAATATCGATATTGATATCATGAATGACATGTTATTCAAATGGTCAAACGAAGGCGGAGAGCCAACCGGTTATCGCATTTCTTTAGGCACAACTACAGATGCCAATGAAATTATAGATAATATGGAAACCGGCGATACAACAGCATTTGTTTATAGCGGCGCAATGGATTATAATACAACGTATTATTGGAAAGTTGTGGCATACAACGATAATGGAGACGCTCAAAATACCGCAACATGGTCATTTACCACAATGAGTGATCCTTTGGTTGTAGATTTACCGTGGACAGAAGATTTCAATAATTATGTAATGCATAACCTTCCATCAGATAATTTCCGTTATCCGCTTGGCTGGTCGCTTGAAAATAATCTGACTGAATTTTACTGTTGGGATAAAATCTCGAACAATGACAATTCGCCAGATAATGCCCACAGCGACTCTGTTGCTATGCATATCATTTCATTCTCATTTGATGAACCCCTCGATGACTGGCTTTTCTCAAAACCCGTTCAACTTGAGGCAGGTAGTACGTATGAGTTTTCTTTCTGGTACAAAACAGCTGGTTTTGCAGGCGAGGAAACGTTTGAAAAGCTGGAGGTGAAGTGGGGTAGCGACAATACTTCTGCTGCTATGTTCAACGATCCTTTGTTTTATGACGATAATATTACGGTTCGCGATTGGACTCAATTTACCACGGATATTACAGCGGAAGAATCCGGAGCGTATTATCTGGGCTTTCATTCATTCAGTGACCCGCTTCAATGGATTCTTTTTGTAGATGATGTGAGCATTTCAGAACTAACCGGTGCCAATGTCAATTTCAATGTAACCGGCGATGGAGAACCGCTCGGGGGTGCTGCAATAACTATTGACGGTGAAACCTACACAACAGATACCGACGGTACTGCCAGCGTTTTTGTTGAAAATGGCACGTATAACTACGAAATAACAGCTACTAATTTTAGCACTGTAAATGAAACTGTAACTGTTGATAATGAAGATGTAACGATAGATGTGAATTTGACCGATATTCATGAGCTGAACAAACGGAGCTATTCAATTTATCCAAATCCGACAGAAGGAGTAATCAATATAAATGGACTAAACAAGTTTGAGGTTAATATATTTAACACACTTGGACAAAATGTATCCTCAGGAGTTTATAATGGAAACACTTCAATTAACCTGAATGAATTGTCTGATGGTGTTTATTACCTGAATATCAAGTCAAACGAACAAACAGCTACCGAGCGTATTGTAATTGAATAGGATTGAGGATAGCAATCCTGTATAAATTGTCTAAAACAGGAAAATGCAGCTTGCGAATGTGAGCTGCATTTTTTTGCTTATAATATCAGCTTTTTTTTATTCATCAATTTTATAAGTTGATACTGAGCATACTTTTTCTTCAGAAATGAGTGTTTTAAAGTAGTTTTGATTTTCCAGGTCGGTTTTTTGCTCAAAAATACCATACATAGCCGACCCACTACCGCTCATACTGGCATAAACGGCACCTTTTTCGTACAAAAGCTCTTTTATTCGGGCCAGCAGCGGATGTAATTGAAAAATGTGTGGCTCAAAATCATTGAAAAGCGATCTTTTCCAATCGCGCACTGTTTTTTTAATGATATTTTGGATTGGTGTTTCTTGATTTTTTGGCCGCACACCTCTGTATGCCTCAGCAGTCGAAATTTGAATGTCAGGTACAACAATCGCAAGGTAAAAACCTTTTAAATCGACAGGAATCGGGTTCAATTTTTCGCCGCGACCCAGTGCCAGTGCAGGTTGGTTTCGTATGAAAAATGCGCAGTCACTTCCCAGTTTACCGGCATATATTTCCATTTCATTGTCGGAAAGCTGAAGTTCAAACATTTTATTCAAAGCCGTGATGGTGAATGCAGCATCGGAAGAACCGCCGCCAAGACCGGCTCCGCTCGGTATGTTTTTGTGCAGGTGAATTTCAACATTCGGTATTTTTATTTTTTCATTAAGCAGTTGCCAGGCTTTATACACTAGATTGTCTTCTGTTTTGCAAGCGCCAAAAGCTTTCCCGGAAAGATGCAGCGATGTTTTTTTGGCCGGAATAATTTCAAGTATATCTGTAAGTTTTATTGGATACATTACTGTTTCAAGTTCGTGAAAACCATCGGGGCGCTTGTATTTTATGTTGAGGCCAAGGTTTATTTTGGCATTGGGGAAAACAACCATTACATTAATTTTTCATTATTTTTCAACAGTCAAATTTATGAATTGTCATTAAATTGTTCATTTTTTAATGTACAAAGTTTAATTTTCAGTCGGGGAATAACATTACCTTTGTGTTCCAAAATAATGCGATTATGGCGAAGAAAGACTACAACAAAAAAGAAAATCCATCGAAAATAGTTGAAAACATGGCCGTTGAAGCCGGCAAAGTACCACCCAATGCAGTGGAGATAGAGGAAGCGGTTTTAGGCGCTTTATTGCTTGAAAAAGAGGCAATTTACCGGGTTTATGACTTGCTTCAACCTGAGGCGTTTTATAAAGAAGCACATCAACATATTTTTAAAGCCATTGTTGAGCTTTCTTCTGAGAATGAGCCGGTCGATATGGTTTCAGTTATTGAAAAACTTCGAAAAAATAAAAAGCTCGAAGAAGCCGGCGGCGATTACTACATTACTCAGTTAACTTATCGTATTGGCTCCATTGCTCACCTTGAGCATCATGCCAAGCTTGTTGCAGAAAAATTCATCCAGCGGGAACTGATTCGTGTAACAGGCGAAATTCAACGTAGAGCCTTCGATGTGGCCACAGATGTGGTTGATTTGATTGATTTTTCTGAAAACGAAATGTACAAAGTTGCCGAGGGCAACATCAAAAAGCAAACCTCACCAATTGGCAGTATTGTCGAAGATGCACTCGACCAAATTGAAGCGGCATCAAAAAACAAAGATGAATTGAGTGGTATTGCTTCAGGTTTTAGCAACTTAGACCGCATTACATCGGGGTGGCAACCATCAGATCTTGTGATTCTTGCGGCACGGCCTTCAATGGGAAAAACAGCTTTTGCCTTGAATATAGCACGGAATGTTGCCGTGAGCAATAAGCCCATCGTGTTTTTTTCACTCGAAATGTCGTCCATTCAACTGGTGAAACGGATGATTGCCACCGAAACAGAAATCAAGCAGGAGAAATTAAAAACCGGCCAGTTGGAAGATTGGGAATGGCAACAACTCGAGAGCCGTTTGCCTCAGCTAAAAGGCGCTCCGTTGTTTATCGACGATACCCCAGGACTGTCTATTTTCGAACTTCGTGCAAAATGTCGCAGACTGGCACGCGAACATGGTGTTAGAATGATTATTGTCGATTATCTGCAATTAATGAATGCTGCCGGACAGGCAAGTCGTGAGCAGGAAGTAAGTATTATTTCACGTTCATTGAAAGCCATTGCCAAGGAGTTGGATGTTCCGGTAATTGCTCTTTCTCAGTTGAACCGCTCAGTTACTTCACGACAGGGCGAAAAAAAACCAATGTTGTCTGACCTTCGCGAATCCGGCGCCATTGAACAGGATGCCGATATCGTTATTTTTATTCACCGACCCGAAATGCTTGGAATTACCGAATATGATGATGGCACATCGAGCCTTGGAATGGCCGATATTATTATTGCCAAGCATCGGAACGGAGCCACCGGCGATGTGCGCATGCGTTTTGAAGGTCAATATGCCCGCTTTGCAGATTACGATGAAGGCGGTTTGCCCGATTTATCAGAAGGGCAGGGGGTTATCAAAGGTTCAAAAATAAACGATGAAGCCCCCGGAAATCAAACCAAAGAAGCTGACCCCGGTAAAGACATTGATGCAAATTATCAGTTTGAAGATGAATCGCCGTTTTAGTCGCAACGGTTTGGTTTTTGCATAATTTCTTTAAACAGAACTTAAAACAAAAGTCTTTACCATACGTTTGATAACCAATACAACAAGAAAAATTTATATGCGAAATATTAGTAAAATTATTATTGTGTTTTTTGTGCTGACATTTTATATTGCATCGGCACAGGCAGCGTTTATTTTGGTTCCTATGGATAAGGAACAAAAAAATCATCTCAAAGCATACGGTATAACCTATTGGACTTTACAAAACGAAGTTTCTGCATGGTGGCTGCTCAATTACCGGGGCGGCAGCTTTTTGTTTCCCATGGCAAAAGAAATTGAAGATGAGTGCATTATCAGGGGAATTTCATACCAGGTAATCCCAGACGCCAAACGCAATGCGATTGTTAACGAAATTTTACGACCCGATGTAAACATGGATATTGTGAAACTTGATAAAGCTCCCAATATTGCTGTTTACAGCCCAAAGGATAAGTTGCCCTGGGACGATGCTGTTACCCTGGCTTTAAGTTATGCCGAAATTCCTTATGATGTTGTGTACGACCGCGAAATTATTAATGGCGATCTTCAAAAATATGATTGGTTGCACATGCACCACGAAGATTTTACCGGGCAATACGGAAAGTTCTACAGCGCATATCATCACACTGCATGGTACAGGAATCAGGTACGCAGCGAGGAGGCAAAAGCACGGTCACTTGGCTATGAGAAGGTATCTAAATTAAAATTGGCAGTTGTTGAAACTATCAAAAGCTATGTGAATAAAGGAGGATTTCTATTTTCAATGTGTAGTGGTACCGATTCTTTTGATATTGCCCTGGCAGCTCATAAGACTGATATTTGCGCCAAAATATTTGATGGTGATCCGCCCGAAAGTGGTTTTCAGCAAAAACTTGATTATTCCAATACGTTGGCATTCAAAGATTTTACATTAAGCCAGAATATTAGCGAATACGAGTTTTCCAATATTGATATGACTTCACTCAGACGGGTAAATAAAGATAAAGATTATTTTACACTGTTTGATTTTTCAGCTAAATGGGATCCGGTGCCAACCATGCTTTGCCAAAATCATACTGAAGTAATCAAAGGCTTCATGGGACAAACAACCTCATACAATAAAAAGCTGATTAAACCGGACGTACTTATCATGGGCGAAAATAAAACGGCCGGTGAAGCCCGTTATATTCATGGTACTCACGGAAAAGGTTTTTGGACTTTTTACGGTGGTCACGACCCGGAAGATTATAGACATTTTGTGGGCGATCCGCCTACTGATTTAAATCTCCATCCAAATTCGCCGGGTTACAGATTGATATTGAATAATGTACTATTCCCGGCTGCTAAGAAGAAAAAGCTAAAAACGTAAAAAGTTAAAAACGCAGAAGTATCAAAATTTTCGGATTCGCTCCATGTCCCTCTTCATATCTTTTTCTTTGATGGAAGCACGTTTATCGTGAATTTTTTTCCCGCGTGCAAGAGCAATCTTCATTTTTGCCCAACCTTTTTCTGTTAGAAAAAGCCTTACGGGAATTATTGTCAATCCCTTATCTTTAATTTTTCGCTGAAGTTTTTTTAACTCACGTTTTTGAAGCAGCAATTTACGCTCACGGCGTGTTTCGTGGTTAAAATGACTGCCAAAACTGTACTCGGCAATATGCATATTTTTTACCCATAATTCATTTCTGGAAAAGTAACAGTAAGCTTCACCAATACTTGCTTTGCCTTTTCTTATCGATTTTATTTCGGTGCCGGTCAATTGTATTCCGGCAATATAAGTTTCGATAAACTCGTATTCAAATGATGCTTTTTTGTTTTTTATGTTAATGCTCATGTCCTTATCCTTTCTGATTTTGTCCCGCAAATGTAGCAAAAACATTTTGAGGGCTAATATTTCGTTTCTGAAATAAAAATAGCACGGCTTATGTTTTGGCCGTTCCTGAAAAAGAACGTACCATA
The DNA here is from genome assembly GCA_964413185.1 of uncultured Bacteroidales bacterium. GTDB lineage: Bacteria > Bacteroidota > Bacteroidia > Bacteroidales > Salinivirgaceae > Salinivirga. The sequence goes on along the minus strand of CAYPSX010000029.1, from coordinate 14,705 downwards.
GTTATATCTGACCTCAAGGTATTCTGTAGCCAGTCTTTTTTCGACAATAATTACCCGTTTGATTTTTTTTCCGGGTAAATCATAATATTCAACTGTTTTTCCGTTGGGATATTTTTTTGCCAGTTCATTTAAAAAAGATTCGTTGCGTTCAATTTCTGTGAAACCCGGAAAATCTTTTTCTGTTTGTCGGGCTTTTTCCGGATATAAAATACGATCGATTTTTTCAATTTGAACTTGAGGATATTTTTCATTGGGCTCAATCTGCAATGCCTTTAAATATGTAAGCCTGGCTGCGCTCAGGGAACTGTTTTCAAAATAGCGGTCGCCAAGATTAATATATTCCCGATATTTTTTTTGTTTCTCTTGTTTTCCTTGTTTTCTGGACAACTGAGTTTTTAGAAATCGTATTTGTTTAAGGGCATACGTATCGCCTGGTTGAATAGAAAGTGCTTTGTTGTAATATTTAATTGCTTTTTCATATTTGATTTCACTGACAAACTGATCTGCTTTGGTTAAAAATGTTCGGTATTTTTGAAGTCGCAAATATGAAGGATCGAACTTGGGAAGAAGGCTGTTTATTTTGTCAACTTTGTATTGGGCATAAGAGCTTTCGTCAATAATATCTAATGCAAGGTTATAGTGGAACCTTGCCTGCCTGAACTTATGGTGTTGAAATAGCGAATCGGCGTTTTGGAGGAGACCAATATATCTTTCATAGCCGGGCATTTGTTTTTTTAATTCTTTATCAATTTTAAAAACTTGTTCCTGTGGGTATTCATTTGCCCGATCTAATACGGCAGCTTTGCGATATAAATTTATTGCTTGTATTTGTTTATTTGCTTTAAGATAAGCATCAGCCTTTTTTACAGTTTTTTCGTAAGCATTATTGCGTTTGGAGTTATAGGAATCAAACAGCGACTCTATTTTTTCATGCATCATTTTGGTGTATTTCGGATTATGTTCAAACTCACCGTACTGTTGATTATAGCTTATTTTCCCAACGGGCTCCTCTTCAAGAAAAGAAAAGTCAATCCCCTCAATATCGGGAAAAAGCTCAACGGTAAACTCCAGAAACCATATACCCAATTCATTTTCTCTGACATTCGTGTTAAATTGAAGAATTTTGGGTGCATAAAATTCACGTGTAAATTTTATTTGATATTCCCTGTTGAGTTCCAGAATAAAATCAAAATTCCCTGTAATATCAACAGCTTCAATCTTTAACAGGGTTTTATTGGCGTATATTTCAATATTAGTATTGGGCAGGGGCCGAAAACCATCTTTTACAACGCCGCTAACCTCCACGTAACCCAACATTTGCTGTCCATTGGATAATGTTACGGAGTGTGTTATTATTGTTATTAATATGATGAGGCGTTGAAGAATCATCTACTATCAACTTAATTTATATGCAAAAATAATGGGTAAATAGATAAAATTAATAAATTCACGCTTTATTCTTTAATTCCGGTAAATTATAACAAATTTTCTACCAAATGACAAAGTTTATAGCCATTATAGTTTTTTTGCTGCTTTTTTGCGCCATAAGTATATCCGGACAGGTTATTAATATTGAAAAACAACGGAAAGATCAAAATAAGAAGTTTTACGGTAAATTGAGCATTAGTTTTCAATTTGAAGAAAGTAAGCAAACTATTTGGCAAACAAGTAATGATATTGATTTATACTATAAAAACGATCGACATTTGTTGATGTCTTTTACAGGTTGGAATTTCATAAGTGCAAGCGATCAAAAGCTCCAGAATAAAGGTTACGAGCATTTCAGGTATAATTTTATGATAGATTCCGTGTTCTCGCTGGAGGCATTTGCTCAATATCAATTTAATGATTTACGAAAAATCCGGTATCGTACACTTGCCGGTGCAGGAGTCCGCATGAATTTATTTTCAGGAGACTCCCTGAAATGGAATACGGGCTTGTCTATGATGTATGAAGAACGCTTTTTTACTTATGAAAGTTCGGGGCAATTCCATTGGCGCGTTAATTTATACACTAATTTGCACTGGAATTTGGCACAAAATGTCAAATTGTCGGGTATTGTATATTATCAACCATCTGTTTACGATTTCAAAAATCAGAACATATCCGGTGAAGCAAGGCTTAGCATTAATCTGATTCACAAGCTCAGCTTTTTTCTTGAGGCTATGCTAACGTATGAATCAGAACCACCAGAAGGAGCTGCCAATTATTATTCAGTGATTAAAAATGGTATCCACTGGGATTTTTAATTCGTTGCACAGCTGATTACCTAAAAACGAAATTACTCATCTTCGCCGGCCATACCGCTGAAAAGTGCCAATCCGCCTGCGGAAGTTTCTTTGTACAAATTGGGTAAATCATGCCCGGTTTGCTTCATGGTTTGCACAATTTTATCAAATGAAATCCGATGGCGGCCATCATTCAGCATTGCGTAAGCATTATGGTTTAGCGCCCGGGCGGCTGCAAAAGCATTTCGTTCAATACAAGGGATCTGCACCAGTCCGGCAACCGGATCGCAAGTTAATCCCAGGTGATGTTCCAGCCCCATCTCAGCCGAATTTTCAACCTGAAAAATAGTGCCGCCAAACAACTGGGTTGTAGCGGCTGATGCCATGGCGCAGGCAGTGCCAATTTCTCCCTGGCATCCCACTTCGGCACCCGATATGGATGCATTTTTCTTTACAACCGAACCAATAATCCCGGCAGTTGCCAATGCCCGCCGTATTTTTACTTCAGGAAATTTATGTTGTTGCTGCAAATAATACAGCACCGAAGGCATTACGCCTGATGAACCGCAAGTTGGAGCTGTAACTATTTGTCCACCGGCTGCATTTTCTTCTGAAACCGCCAGGGCATAAGCGAAAACAAGTGCGCGTTTTTTCATGGAACCTTTGTAGGCCTTGGCTTTAATGAAATAGCTGGCTGCTTTCCGGGGAAGTTTCAAATGGCTTGGCAGAACACCTTCGTTGCGCAAACCCCGCTCAACAGCATCTTTCATAATTTCCCACACATGTTGTAAATAATCGTTGATGTTCGGTTTTTCATAAGCTTCGGCCAGTTCCCAGATATGCATGCCGTTTTTATTGCAGTAGCGCAGTATTTCGCTGAGGTTTGCAAACGGGTAAATATGCTCTTCTTCTAATTCTGTATGGTCGTCAACAATAGCACCGCCACCGATGGAATAGGCTGTCCATTCTCCCTGCTTTTCGTCTGAAGAATCGATCGCTTCAAAAGATAAAGCATTGGGGTGCCGCTTTTTAAAGGTTTTGGGTTCCCAAATTATCGTTACCTTTTCTTTTCCAAAAATCGATTCAATGGCCATATCTGTCAGGTGCCCTTCGCCGGTGGCTGCCAGACTGCCAAACAGGGTAACTCTGTAATGAGCTGCATTTGGGTATTTTGCCAGAAATTGTTCTGATGCTTTTTTTGGCCCCATGGTATGACTGCTCGACGGGCCATTGCCAATGCGGTATATATTTTTTATACTTTCCATATTTGATTTTTTTTGCAAATATCTAAAATCTTTATTGCATTTGCTGTTTAGTATAACGAAATCAATGCCAAATTAAAGGGATTTATAATGTTTTGTTGCAATTTGAATTGTTTAATTGTGTTGAATCAGGCTGCAAAAATATAGTTGATACCTTCTTTATATCCAAAAGAATGAAGATGTCCGGCAATTTCTTTTTTTATGTCATGATGAGGCATATACACTAAAATGAACGAACTTTCCGGTGGCGGCAACTCTTTGAAAAAAATAACATTTTCATCAATTTGCCTTCGTTTGTGCACATCAATGTAGCCAAGTATTTTTATTCCATATTGTTTTAGTTTGAAAGCACGATGTCGTACGCGTCTGCTGGCTCCCCAAATATAAACGTTGGGATAATGTGTGTTGTTGTTTTTAAGCCAACGATGAAGATATTGCGACTTTACATCGTAAAATGCGTCAACACGATAACGATCGTCTGTGCGAGTTAGCCGGTCAGGCGGATCGTTCCATTGCAAAACCGGTTTCGCAATTTTGGCAATTTTTACACCATCATTAAGCCATCTGAGCCATAATTCATAATCTTCGGGGAAATTTCCATGCGTATAATTACCTGATTTTGCTTCGGTGGATTTTTTCCACATGGCGGTCGGGTTGATAATGGGCAATTCAATGAATCGGTAGAGTGCAATTTGCTCATACGTTATCAACGTATTGTTCCAGTCTATAAAGCGTTTAATTCCGGCTGCTTGCTCAGGGTCGCCTCCAAACTTCACCAAGCCCCCGACAGCTCCGTAATCAGGATTGTTTCGCAGAAATTTGTATTGCAATTCAAGCCTTTCCGGAAATGCTACATCATCGGCATCCATTCGTGCAATATATTTCCCTTGTGCAACCTGGCTGCCTTTATTCGAAGCGTGGGCAACGCCTTGCCTTTTTTCTTGTACCAGCTTAAATCGACTATCTTTTTTCGTCTGGTTTTGGGCAATTTCAAGGCTTCTGTCCGATGAGTTATTGTTGATAAGAATGCATTCAAAATCTTTAAAAGTCTGTTCCTGAATACTCTTGATGGCCACTTCCAATGATTCGGCAGCATTATAAAAGGGTATGATTACACTGATTTTTGGCATAATTTCCAAAAGTAATGATTATTCCACTGTATTAATGAATACGGACTAAATAGTGCATTTAAAAAAACACCTGGTTTTTTCCTGTCCGCAGTAATAAATGGATTAAAAGATGTTTTCTTCATATAGCAGATTAGGATTTTTATAATTAAATTGCTTGATTTACGGAATATTAACTTACCATAGAAACTCACGTTAGTACATGAAGTAAATAACCGATAATAATGAAGAACTCAACAATATGTGTACTTATTTTTTTGGTGTGGATATTCTCCGGGTGTGCTACATTGAACAAGAGCGAAATTGGACAAGCTAAACTTATTGAACCAGAAGATGTTAAATTGAAACCACACCTCGATGTATATGGCGAGCGCCTCGATGTAGTAAGAAAAACCGTTGACCGCGAAGGTGGCGAAACCGGGTCCGGAGAAGATATGCCATACCACGATGCCGGTTTCTATTTGGGAAACAGCCTTTTTTACGATCTTAACGGTAATTTGTCTTTCCTTGTCCTTGATGCGATGGGGCTTACATCTCATCTAAACTTCACTGTTCGTAAGGTTAACCATAAACAACCATTCGACCGCGAGACTGTTTTAAAACGCGATTCTACGGCTTTTTCTGCTAAAGTTGAGAAAGGTATTGGTTTTTCGTCTTACGTTACTGTTATTCAGACCGACTCACTTACAGAGCTTTCCAAAGGCAAGCTGGGAACAAAAGCTTTATTGTTGAAGCGAAACGGTAGTTATGAGTATAAACAGGTTTTGGCCGGGGAAACTTTAAGAAAAACAAAAAGCGGATATACAATTAAAAGTTTTTTTAATACAGATAATTTCGAAAAAAAAATAAATGAAGTATATTTAAAAGATGACCTTGTTATAAAAAAACAGGGAAAAGTAATTGCTATTTATAAAAGAACCTGGGGCAGCAATAAACTGATTTATGAAATGAAGTTTACCGAAGGCACTTCTTACATTTATAATGATAAGTACAGAGGCTTTAAAATTGAAAAAGACGGGAACAGTTTAAAAGTTTATAAAAACCAAAAACTTATTCATACATATACCCTTATTGAACGATAATTATTAGCGACCGGTTTGATGTTCTTTTTTAATCCGTTCCTGATTGTGTTTTTTTATTTCTTCTATCTCAGCATCTTTGTGCTTCCATCGTTTATGCGACCATAGCCAGTCTCCAGGTCTTTTTCGGATTATTTCTTCCAGGGTAGACATGTATTTTTGCGTGATTTCTCCAAATTTGGTTTTTTCAGGATGTTCAAATAAATCAATAATTTCCATTGTATAATATCCTCGTTTAACCCGTTGTATGTTGAAATAGACAATAGGCATACCCGTATTGCGACCATAAGCCTCAGGGCCGTGAAGGCAGGCAGTTTTAACATTAAAAAAGTCAACCAGTATGGCTTTTGTTTTATCACTGGGGTGTTGATCGGCTGCGAGAATAAATGAAACCGGTTTTTCTTTTTTCGAAGCAAAGTAGGCCTTTGTTTCTTGCATGGAAATGAGCTTCATACCAAAACGCGAGCGCCTTTTGAATGAATATTTTTCCATTTCCTTGTTTTTCATGGGTTTATAAATAGAAGCTGCCTGATGTGGTATTTGAAAATCGACAGCCAGAATTCCCCATTCCCAATTTCCATAGTGTCCGGAAAGGCTAATTATACTTTTTCCGTTATCAAAATACTTTTGTAGAATCTCAGGATTTAAAACCCTGAATCGTTTAGCTAACTGTTTCTTCGACATGTACAGGCCTTTAATCGATTCAATCATGATATCACTCAGGTTCCTGTAAAAAGCCTTTTCTATTTTTTTGAGCTCACGGGGATTCTTTTCCGGAAAGCATTTTTTGAGGTTCTGTTGCACTATTTTTCTTCTGTAGCCTGTAATATAACGAAGAATGACGGCTGTAATATCAGATAAACCATAAATTATAAAAAAAGGCAAAATGCCTGTAAAACCCGAAAAAATACGTATTGCAAACGTGCCAATTTTTTTCATACTTTGTATAATTACGCAGCAAAAATAGAAATAATTCAGGCAAAAGTGAATGAAACAAACATGATTAAAACCATTTCTTAAATATTTATTATATCAGTGTGCTTCATCAAACTAAAGCCGATAAGGGAGAAAGGTAATAAAAAACGTAAAATTATGACCAGCATGTGTTGCGTAGTTCAACAGGGATGTATATCTTTAGGTCTTATAGGGAAAGAAAACCAAACCAAACCGGAGCGCAAGTAAACGCAAAAACTTAACTAAATAACAGTACATTATGAAAAGATTTGTTATTTTAATTTCAATAATGACAATTATGTTCAATTTGCAGGCACAGGAAAGAATTGAACACGAAAAACAATTGTATAAAGCCGAAGATGGTCGGTTGTACATCCAGAAAGATATGCCCGTATATCTTTATATAAGCACATCTGATGGTAAAGACGCCAAAAAAGTAAGGCTTGAAAGCAAAGATTCAAAAGACTACATAAATCCAATGTACTTTGATACTGAAGGAATAAATACTTTCCGGTCGCCCTGGAAAATTGATCCGGAAACAAAAAAATATGTTTACCCAAAAGAAGAAATTGTTTTTGAAGTTTATGCAGACAGCCGCTCGCCCCGAACAACTATAAAAAATAAAGATAAAGCTTACAAAAAGAATAAAAAACTATACTTTGGAAGTGATTTTGAACTCGATTTCACTGTGTACGAAGCTTTATCCGGCACAAATGCAACATATTACTCCATTGACGGGGCACCTTACAAAAAGTTCGACCAACCGTTAAAATTATCGCAAGAAAAAGAATACAACATCAAATTTTACAGTATAGATAATGTAGGGAATGCAGAAAAAACACGTGAGGCTACACTTGTTATCGATAAAACTAAACCATCAACTTCAATTGAAATTAAAGGAGACAGAGCAGAAAATGTAGTTTCCGGAAGGAGCGAAATACATATTGTGAGCAGCGAAGAAGGCTCCGGCGTTATGAACACCTATTATCGAATAAACGGAAAAAAAGCCAAAATTTATAAATATCCCATTAAAACCTCCTGGTTTTCAGAAGGAGATCACAAAATTTCGTTTTTTTCAGAAGATTATGTTGGAAATAAAGAGGAATGGGAGACATTCTCTTTTTTCGTAGATAAAACTCCGCCTGTAATTGTCGAAGAAATTATGGGAAACAAATTCATGGCCAACGGAGTTGAATATTCCTCTGGCCGGAGTAAGTTCAAAATTACAACCATGGATAATAAAGCCGGTGTAAAAAGCGTGCATTACAAAGTGGGAAATAACGAAGCAAAAGAATATGATAGCCCTTTTTATCTGAAAGGAAGCAGCGGAAAATTGCAAATTCAAACCTGGGCGTACGATAAAGTTAACAATAAAGCTGTTGGGGGAACAAGCAACCAAAAGGCCGGTGCCAGCTATGTAGACCTTGCCGGACCTGTATTGGGGTTTAACTTTCAGGGCAAATTTTTTAAAGATCGCGACACTATTTTTATATCGAAAAATACACATATAGAATTACACGCTAAAGACACAGAATCAGGCCTCGATTATATTAATTATGCTATCAATGGGCAGGAGCAACAAAAGTATGAGAACCCCTTTAAAATAGAAGAGCAGGGTTTGCATAAAGTAAACTATACCGGGTACGATAAAGTTGGAAACTCAAATCAAAATAATTTCTTCTTCGTTGTTGATAACACCGCCCCAAGGATCAATATCGACTTTAGCGTAGAGCCAATCGGAACAAAAACCGCACTCGACGAAAAGTTCAATGTATATCCAAAGCATTTGCAGGTATTTCTATCAGCTACTGACAACCTGGTAGGCTTGAACAATATGTGGTACAAAATAAACGATGGCAAAATGAACCAATACAATGCGCCAATCAGTAACTTTGAAGGCGGACGCGATTACAAAATAAAAGTCAGGGTGAAAGATAAACTCGGAAACGCAGCTGAAGAAGAATATAAATTTTCCATCAACTAAAAACCATTACAAAACTGAATATGAAAAGGTTCATTTTAATTGTAATTACCCTTTTGTTTTCGATCATTGCATCGGCGCAAACATTGCCTGAATTGCAAAAAAACTACGAAGAAAGCAAAGCCAATGGCAATACAAATCAGGAGATTTTTTACCTGAATAAAATTGCACACAAATACTGGACTTCAGGTGATTTGGCAGAAGCAACAACTGCCTATAAAACATTGCTGGAGCTTACTAAAAAACAAGGCAATAAAGCAGGAGTTCGAAATATTTACACAAATCTGGGGCTGGTGTATTCAGATCAGTCCAAATATACCGATGCAATAAATGCATTCAATAATGCTTTGCAAATGGCTTCGGCGCAGGGAAACAAAGCGGCCATTGCAAGTACTTCCATAAACCTGGCCGTTGCCTACCAGGGCGCCAACGATAATCCTAATGCCCTGAAATATACCGAGCAAGCCTTATCGCTTGCCAAAGAACTCAACCAAATGAGCCTCGTGCGCACTTGCTATGGAATGCTCGCAGAAATACACGAAAAACTCGGCAATACAGAAAAAACCATGCAATATTTCAACCTTTATTCATCTTTTGATAAGCACATCAAAGAAAAAGAGATGCAAAAGATGAAAAAAGAATCAGATGAGTTTGTACAAAAAGCACAGGCCGAGCGACAGAAAACAGAACAAGAATTAACCAACGAAAGAAAAAAACTTAAAGCTACAACTGATACACTCCAAAGAATTTCACAACTTACAAAAGAACAACGCGAAATAATCAGGCTTAAAAACGAAAAAGAAAAACAATACAGAGCAAAACTCAGAAGCGAAGCTATTATTCGATACCTATCGCTGGGTATAGCTGTTATAGTATTGGTTTTTGCCTTTTTTATCTTTAAGCAGGTCAGGCAAACAAAAAAGGCCAATGTGGCGCTTTCCCAAAGAAATACGGAGATAAAACAACAACGCGATGAAATAAGCAAACAGGCTGAAAAAATTCGGTCAAGCATTCAATATGCACAACGTATTCAAAGTGCAATTCTGCCACCGGAAGATATGTTCGAAAAATATTTAAACGAATATTTTGTCTTATTCAAACCCAGAGATATTGTTTCCGGCGATTTTTATTGGATGACCGAACGGAACGAAAAACTTATCGTTGCTGCGGCAGACTGTACAGGGCATGGCGTGCCGGGAGCGTTTATGAGTATGTTGGGCGTTGCTTTTCTGAACGAAATTGTCAATAAAGTTATCGACAACGAACATGTTAAATCACTGCAAGCGAGCGAAATACTGCTTAACCTGCGCGATTATGTCATTCGTTCGTTACACCAAAAAGGAACCACACACGAGGCCAAAGACGGAATGGATATTTCACTTATTGTAATCGATAAAAAGACCGGTGAACTGCAATTTTCAGGTGCAAACAACCCATTGTATCTGATCCGCGATAATGAGCTGCAAATTTTCAAAGGCGACCCGATGGCCATCAGTTATAACCGCGACAATACCAAAGAATACACCAATTATTCCATCCAAACCCAACAAAACGATTTAATCTACATTTTCTCCGATGGTTACCAGGATCAGTTTGGAGGAAAACATGGAAGAAAATTTATGGTTAAGCGATTTAAGCGAATGTTGCTCGAAATTCACAAGGAATCACTCGACAAACAAAAGCACATACTCGACCGTACTATAATGGAATGGAAAAAAGGCCAGATGCAAGTTGATGATATGTTGGTTATTGGCCTGAAAATGAACTTCAAAGCCATTGATACAAATAAAAAGACAGAATACGACTGGTCAGACAAAACAGTACTCATTGCAGAAGATACCGAAGCTAATTACCTTTATCTGGTTGAAGCACTGCGCCGAACCGATGTGAAAATAATCCGGGCGCGTAACGGACAGGAAGCTGTTGATATTGCGCTCAAAGAAGACGATATCGATCTTGTGCTGATGGATATGAACATGCCGGTACTCGATGGCTTTGAGGCTACCGAACAAATTAAAGAGAAGAAAAGAAAATTGCCTGTTGTAGCTCAAACTGCACTTAACATTTCCGATGTTGAACAAAGAGCTAAAAAAGTGGGTTGTGATGACATCATTTACAAACCGGTAAAACTTAAACTATTCCTGAAAATCATCAATAAATATATTAAATGACACTTTTGTCTAAACAGATACTAATACTCTTCATAATTATTTTGGTCCTTTTTCTGGCTACGCTGGGAGTGCTATTGTACCACCGCATGTTCAAGAAAATTGTTGTTAAGGAGAGTGGATTCAGACCCTTAAAATTTGCTTATACATTTCATAAAGGCGACTACCAAAAAAATATGCTGGTGATGGAAAAAACAATGCGAAAACTGCAAGAAGAAAATATTCCCATAGTCAGTGCAGCAACCATTTATTACGATAACCCCAGAAAAACAAAGCGATCCGAACTGCGTAGCGAAGTTGGTTTTATTGTTCCCGACTCAATTAAACAATCGCAAATTGAAAAAGTAGCATTAAAAACCATAAGGCACAATAATTATATTTACACAGCATTCCCTTATGTAAGCCGTTTTTCAATTATGATAGGCGCTATGCGCGTTTATCCGGCATTTAAAAAATATTTGAAGAAAAAAAGCGCAGAAGAACGGGAGATAATTGAAATATACGAAATGCAAAACAAGACCATCATTTACCTTATGCCTTTTGGAAAAGAATAGCAAGAAAAATGAAGCAAATCATAATCGTTATTTTTTTATTACTTTCCAGTGTTGTCAGTGCGCAAATTGACCTCACCAGGCTGGTTAATTTGCCCAAAGTGTTGAATGAAACATCTGCACTGGTTTTTTATGATGGATTGTTTTGGACCATAAACGATTCCGGGGGCAAAAACAAATTATATGCATTTGATTATAGCGGAAAAATTAAACGCACAGTAACCGTCGATGGTGCTGAGAACCATGACTGGGAAGCTCTCGCCATAAGCGAAAAATATTTATTAATTGGCGACTTTGGTAATAATTTTGGAAGGCGCAAAAACCTGGTCATTTATGGTGTATCATTAGAAAACCTGTCAAAAGAAAGCGCAAAAGCCGAAATAAAGATTGCTTATAAATATCCGGATCAAAAGTTAAGGCTATTCAGCAGTAAAAGTACACCCTTCGATTGCGAAAGCATGACCGTAATCAACAATTCCATTTATTTATTTACAAAAGATTGGAAACACGGTAGTAGTGCCGTATACACTTTGCCCATCAAAACCGGAACATTTAAAGCCACGAAAAAGCAGGAAATGAATGCGAACGGATTGCTTACAGATGCCGTACACCGGGGGAACGAAATTTGGTTTATTGGATATCAAAACTACTACCCGGTGCTCTGGAAATACACAATTGATAACTGGAGCAAACCGGCTTTTCGTTATCATTTTAATGACTATAAAAGATATCAGGTTGAAGGCATTACTAATGTTAACGATACATTGTACATAAGTGCTGAAAAATCTGCCACAGAACAAGCCATGTTTTTTATACCGCTTAGCAAAATTGAGTAAACTACAATCGTTGCGTAATTTCTCGTTTTTATTCAATATTTTCAAGCCAGTTTAAATTTGCAAGAGCATCTTCGCGGTTTCTACCGCAAATATCCGGCTCAGCCATAAATTCTGCACAAACATTTGGCCGTTCAGGCGAATTGAAAATTAAACATCGGTAATCATTTGAAAGGTGTATGCAACGAACCCCTGCTGGTTTTCCTTCCGGCATTCCGGGAATGGGAGATGAAATTGACGGAGCAATACAACATGCACCACAGCCAGACCTGCACTTCATTTTTTTTGTGTAAAATTGCAATAAACATCTTAAAACACAATGATTAATATGTAATTCTTACAAAAAAGCATTATTTTTGTCCTGAATCTATGAATTAATATAGTCTTTTATTAGATTTGATTTTTATAATTTGCACAACTATGAAAGGTTCTGAAATTAATCCCAAAGAACACAAAACCACATCAGGAAGAAAACTCGATAAGCGAGTTTTATTATTGCATAATGATGAAGTTAATACATTTGATTTCGTCATAAAATCACTCGTTGAAGTATGCAATCACAATAATGAGCAGGCCGAGCAATGTGCCTACATTACACATTACAGAGGAAAATGTGATGTGAAAGTAGGTTCGTTCGATTTTCTACACCCGATGAAGAATATTTTAGCCGACAAAGGTTTATCTGTAACTATTGAATAATGGGAGCAACCACAGCTGTAATTTTGCTAATCGTTATAGGAGTTGTATTATTGCTCCTCGAATTTTTGGTTATTCCGGGAACCACAATAGCTGCCATTGGAGGCATTTTATTTATTGGAGCCGGAATTTATCTCTCGTACGAATCCTTCGGAACAACCACCGGAAATTATGTGTTAATCGGTTCTATTGCCTTTTTATTCCTGAGCATTGTCTGGGCTTTGCGATCAGGAACGTGGAAACATTTTATGCTTAAAGAAAACATAGACGGAAAAGTATCACAAACAGAATCAGAAGATGAAATTAAAGTAGGAGACGAAGGTGTTTGCATTTCGCGCCTCAACCCCATGGGCAGGGTACGCATTAATGGAAAATCTTATGAAGCCCGTTCCTTCGATGCTTATGTAAATGAAAAAAGCCCGGTGAAAGTAGTAAAAGTAGAGTCAAATAAACTTATTGTTAAATATATAAACGAATAATTATGACAATTACATTTTACATTGCAATAGTTGTTGCAATTATTGTAGTCCTCTGGATTTTCCTGTATTTCGTACCCATTGGACTATGGTTTTCAGCATTGGTTTCGGGCGTACGTATTTCGCTGCTTCAATTAATTTTGATGAGATGGAGGAAAGTACCGCCATCAGTCGTAGTACGAGCCATGATCGAAGGAACCAAAGCGGGTTTGGAAATAAACCGCAACGATCTGGAAGCACACTACCTCGCCGGAGGTCATGTTGAACAGGTTGTTCATGCACTTGTTTCCGCCAGTAAAGCCAATATCGAACTATCATTTAAAATGGCTACGGCTATTGATCTGGCCGGTCGTGATGTGTTTGAAGCCGTACAAATGTCTGTAAACCCAAAAGTTATTAATACAAAGCCTGTTACAGCCGTTTCGAGAGATGGAATTCAGCTCATCTGTAAAGCACGGGTAACCGTACGTGCCAACATCAAACAACTCGTTGGTGGTGCCGGTGAAGAAACAGTTCTGGCACGTGTTGGAGAAGGAATAGTATCATCAATAGGATCTTCTGCCGATCACAAAGCAGTTCTTGAAAACCCCGACAATATCACTCGCGTAGTACTTTCAAAAGGATTGGATGCCGGAACAGCATTCGAGATTCTTTCCATTGATATTGCTGATATCGATATAGGGAAAAACATTGGAGCCGGACTGCAAATAGATCAGGCCGAAGCCGACAAAAATATTGCCCAGGCACGCGCTGAGGAACGCCGTGCAATGGCCGTAGCACAAGAGCAGGAAAATAAAGCCCTTGCCCAGGAAATGCGTGCCAAAGTAATCGAAGCCGAAGCTCAGGTGCCCCAGGCTATTGCAGAATCGTTCCGCTCCGGTAATCTGGGAATAATGGATTATTACCGCATGAAAAATATCCAGGCCGATACCAAAATGAGAGATTCTATTTCGGATGATGATATGCAAACTGACGATTAAAAGGTTTTGTATACAGTGAAGTAGAGAATTTTAAATTTTAGATATAGAAAAAGGGTGGCAATTTGTCCACCCTTTTTATTATTTTTGCAGCTTTAAGAACGGTTGCTATAAAGACGCAATATCGGAACGTGTTACAACCCATTTAAAAGCAAAATAAAAATAGTAATGATATGAAACCAGCAGTAGATAAAACAGTTCAAGATTTATTAATTTCAAAATTAAAGGAAATCGAAAAGCACTTTGATTGTGATGCGATTTCCTATTTTGGTTCGATAGTAGATGGTAATGAAAATAATTTACTAAATATTATTGAAGAATTACTAAAGTTTCGCACATGATTTTATGTGCATAAAATCAAGCTGTTGTGTTT
>CAYPSX010000028.1:26035-29813 GCA_964413185.1 uncultured Bacteroidales bacterium | reverse complement strand
AAAATGTGGTCTGTGCTGCCTTCAGGAGATTATTCAGCCGGAATTTATGTCAACGAAACCACCATAAAAAGTGGACCTTCTGAATATCCCACAAGTTTTATTGCAGGAGCACCTACCGGTACAACCATTCCATTAACATGGACAGATGCAACCGGAAGTGTGATTCCTGATGGCTATTTGATTAAGGGAAGTGATGTTGGATATGAGGAAATTACAGCACCGGTAAATGGCGCCCCTGAAGATGATTCTCGCCTGGTAAAAAACGTTAAAGCCGGCATAGAAAGCAAAATATTTGATAGTCTTACAGGCGAAACCAATTATTATTTCAAAATTTATCCATATACAAATGCCGGTGCAAATATTACCTATAAAACAGATGCCACACCGCCCGAAGAATCAGCAACTACCGATGTAGATCCTTGTGCAGGAATAACATTGCCGTATGCAGAGAATTTCGATTCGGGAGACAATTGCTGGAATGGCGTTACAGGCAACGACGATTGGGAAAATGTTACGCCAACTACACCCTCAGGTGACCATACCGGCGGGGGAACATGCTTTGTTACAAACGGAAATAACGATTACGCCACAAACTCCGTATATACTCTCATTTCGCCAAACATTAGTTTGTATGGATTCAATAATTGTGAATTAACGTTTTGGATTTACATGGAAGCTGAACTTTCCAATGGAACGGATTATTGGGATGGTGGATTTATAGAGGTTTGGGATGGAGCGCAATGGACACAGGTTACAACCAGTTTGCCTTACGATGGTACGCTCCATGCCGGCAATCCGCTCGGCGGGCATGAGGCATGGGCGCCTGCAAGTATTCGCGACTGGACACAAGTTACCGTAGACCTTTCAGCGTACGATGAAAACCCTGATTTTCAATTTCGTATCAGGTTTGGTTCCGATGGCGCTGCTGTAGCTCCGGGCTGGGCAATTGATGATGTGAGCGTTACCGGCGATGCAACATGTATTCCGCCCGAAGACCAGGCTACAGATTTTAATGTAACGAATTCAACCTACAATTCGCTGGAAATCGGCTGGACAAGAGGCACTCCCAATGGCGGCGATAATGTACTAGTGGTAGCTAACGAAGCAGGAGTAGCTCACGTAGATCCAACAAAAGGTAATTCATACACAGCAGACGCAGCTTTCGGTGCCGGTTCAGAAATTGGCACAGGTAACTTCGTTGTTTACGATGGAACAGGCACAAACGTAAATATTACAAATTTGGACAATATAACAGATTATGAATTTTCTATTTATGAATACAGGCTTTCGGACTTCTGCTATAACCTAATTGAATTAAATGGAAATGCAATAACAGATGCCAAACCCGTTGCATCAAATCATGTTACATCTTTTTCAACAGGCACACCAACGCCCACAGAAATTCCTTTAACCTGGACAGATGCTGCCGGAACAGTGGAGCCTGATGGGTACTTAATTCTGGTCAACACCACCGGCACATTTACCGATCCGGCCAATACCGTTCCCGTAGAGAACGACACCATTCTTACCGATGGTCAAGGTGCCATCAATATTGAGCAGGGCGAACAGGCTTATACATTCGCAAAACTCGATTTTGAAACGCAGTATTATTTCAAAATTTTTCCGTATACCAACAACGGCGATTTTATTATCTACAAAACAGACGGCACAGTGCCTACAGATAATGCAACTACGCTAATTGATCCATGTTCAATTGATATTACTTCATTTCCTTATGAAACTGGTTTCAACGATGTGGAAGCACCACAATGCTGGGATGTGTTGGACAACGAAGGAAATGGTCAGGTTTGGCAGTTTGGAACAATTAGTGACGTTACTTTTGGAAGCGGCAACTATGCGTATTTAGATAGCGACGGTTATGGAATGGCCAATGATCAGAACGCTGATTTGGTTACACATACATTCAACTTTTCATCTTTTGAAAATGTAACGCTCTCATTCGATCATTATTACAGGCATGTTGGGGAAAGTTTAGCAACGCTTTTTTATAGTATCGATAATGGCACTTCGTGGACACAAATTCAGCAATGGAGCGCCAGTACCAATAATCCTGAAACATTTAGCCAGGTGCTGAACGAATTAGACGGTCAATCGCAGGTGAAATTCAAATTCAATTATATCGGCGGATATTCGTGGTACTGGTGCATAGATGATTTACAAGTTGATGCCACCATGGTTTGCACACCACCGTCAGATCAGTCCACCGGTTTCAATAGTCCGGCACAAACTAACAGTTCAATTGATATTGAGTGGACCCGCGGTACACCCAATGGCGGCGACGAAGTAATTGTTTTGGCCAAAAAAGCGGGTGAAGTAGATGCTGATCCTGTCAGTGGAAACATGTATAATGCCGATGCAACTTTTGGAACCGGCTCCGAAATAGGAACCGGAAACTATGTTGTGTATGCCGGCACAGGAAACAGCGCAACAGTAAGCAACCTGAACGGAAACACAACTTATCATTTTGCCATTTATGAATATGATGCAGCAACTCCATGCTACTTAGCGCCGGGGCTTACCGGAAGTGCATCAACATCGGCAAAAGATGAACCTACGAATCATGCTACCGAAATGGCCGTTGGGACTATCACGGCAACAGAAATGCAATTAACCTGGACAGATGCAACAGGAGATATTTTACCCGATGGATATTTGCTCGTAGCCAACACAACCGGAACGTTTACTGATCCGACAGATACAAACCCGGTAGCCGATGATGCAGATTTATCGGATGGCAGTGCCGTAATGAATGTCGCACAGGGCATTGAGAGTTATACATTTACAGGTCTTGATTATGCAACTCAGTATTTCTTCAAATTGTATCCATATTCCAACAGCGGATCACTTATCAATTATAAAACAGATGGAACCATCCCTGAAACAAATGGCACCACAGGCGCTGATCCGTGCGTTGTAGATTTATCGGTTACCGATTATACCGAAAATTTCGAAAGCGTTACTACACCGGATTTGCCTCCTTGTGCAAGTATGGAAAATGCCAACAACGACGCCTACTACTGGAGTACTTCAAGTGAGTATCCAAACTCCGGATCCAATCATTTATCCATTCAGTACAATGAAACCGCAGCCATGAATGATTGGTTCTTTTCGCAGCCATTGCAACTGAAGGCCGGGCATGAATACCAACTCAGTTTTTGGTACAGGGCAAGGTCGGCAAGCTATCCCGAAAAACTGAAAGTGAAACTCGGCACATCGAACAGCTCATCTGCAATGACTGTAGATCAGCTATTTGATAATAACAATATCGTAAATGAAACCTACACCGAGGGGCAACAAACATTTTCAGTGGCAACCGACGGAGTTTATTACCTTGGCTGGCAAGGTTACAGCGATGTAAATATGTGGTTTTTATATGTTGATGATATCTCTGTAATCGATTTAGGATCAGTAAACAGTGCTCCAATAGTTGAAAATCCGGTAGCTGATGTAAACCAAACAGAAGGTTTTGGTTCTGTTACAATTGATATTGCTAATGTATTCTCAGATGCTGATAATGATGTGCTTACGCTCACTTCCACATCTGATGATGAAAATGTTGTAACCGCAAGTATTTCCGGAACTACACTAACTTTAACCGAAGTGGGACTTGGTTCGGCAAATATTACCATCACCGCTGACGACGGAAATGGCGGAACTGCAAACGATACATTTGTTTGTAATGTTAGCACAGCAGGAAACAATGCCCCGGTAGTTGAAAATCCCATTGCCGACATCACCGAGACCGAAGGTTTTGGTT
>CAYPSX010000028.1:0-25935 GCA_964413185.1 uncultured Bacteroidales bacterium | reverse complement strand
CCGAAGGTTTTGGTTCCACCACCATCGACATTGCCAACGTTTTCTCCGATGCCGATGACGATGCACTTACTTTCAGCGCCACATCCGATGCCACAAGCGTAGCAACAGCGAGCCTCAGTGGCACAACGCTGACCATCGCCGAAGCAGGCACCGGAACGGCCAACATTACTGTAACGGCCAACGATGGCAATGGCGGATCAGCCAGCGATGTGTTTGTTTTCGAAGTGGAAGAGGGAAACTTTATCGAGAACATAGAAGCAAACAACATTTCTGTATACCCAAATCCGGCTGAGAATTATATTACAGTAAAATTTGAGCAAGGAGGAATAAATCCTGTTAAATATGAATTGTTTGCAACAAGTGGCGAACTCATTGATCAGGGACTGATTAAAAATTATGATGATAAATTTCAAATAGATGTATCAAGTTTTCAGCGAGGCTTGTATTTCATCAAAATTTCTAATGAAACAGTTCAATGTGTATTTAAAATAAGCCTGAAATAATTGTACCGGCAAAGCTAAAAAAAGGGTTCAGGATACTGAGCCCTTTTTTCAATCTATCAAAAGAAAAGCAAGGCGGCTATTCGTGTCCACCTTGCTTTTTTTGGCATGAAAACAAGTTATCTTTTTACATAACTTAAATAATTCCCGGTTATTGCTTAAAAATTTTGAAAATCACCATCATTGGCATTTTCGTTCATATTTAAGTTAATTCCTTGATCTTTAGTGTCTTCTTTTTTCGCCACCGGCTTTTTCGGTGCACTATTTTGTTTAAATTCATTTTGTTTTTTCGGTGCAGGCTTTTTTCTTTTATTGAATGATTTTTTGCCTGTGGCAGAGATTCTAAAGAACCCCATGGCTTCGTTCAATTGTTCAGCCTGGCTCGATAGCTCTTCAGAGCTTGTTGCCATTTCTTCTGATGCAGCCGCATTTTGCTGCGTAACCTGGTTTAGTTGTTGAATGGCGTTATTCACTTGCTCTGCACCTGATGATTGTTCAGTACTTGCTGCAGCAATTTCCTGTACGAGTTTTGCTGTTTTTTGAATGTCGGGAACAATTTTCCCTAATAGTTGACCTGATTTTTCAGCTATATCTACACTGCTTTTCGAAGTTTCATCAATTTCTTTGGCAGCTTCCTGACTGCGTGCAGCCAGTTTTCGTACTTCTTCGGCCACAACGGCAAACCCTCTTCCGTGCTCGCCGGCTCTTGCCGCTTCTACAGCAGCATTTAGCGCCAATATGTTGGTTTGGCGGGCTATTTGTCTGATACGCGATATCTTCTATAATTGTAATCTTATCAGCAATATTCTTCATAGAACCAACAGTTTTCTCAACAGAACTGTTCCCTTCATTGATGTCTTCCGAAGCTTTCAGCGATATTTTCTCTGTTTGTTGAGCATTATCTGTATTTTGTTGTATGTTACTTGCCATTTCTTCCATCGAAGATGATACTTCTTCGGCCGATGAAGCTTGTTCTGAAGAACCCTGAGACATTTCCTGTGAAGTAGAACTTAACTGTTCACTGGCAGAGGCTATATTATTGGCTCCAGACTGCACATTGGCCACTACTTCGGTCAATTTATCTTTCATATTAACAAGGGCTGATGCAAGGGTTCCAATTTCATCTTTTTGATCTATATCTATCGTAGTAGTCAGATCACCAGATGCCATCTTTTTAGCAAATACAACTCCCATTTCAATTGGTTTTGCAATTGATCTGGCAAAAACAATCGACACAATAATAATAACAATAGCAATAATCAACCCGATAAAAAATATCTCCCAACCAAGGGTTACAACAGGTATCATTATTTCTGCTTCATCAATTTCGGCCATCAGTGCCCAGTCAAAATCCCCAATATTTACAGGTGTGTACGCCGAAAGAACCGGATTGCCGTTATAATCGATTATTATTTTAGCATCGGTATTGCCTGCAAGAGCTTCACGACTAGCTTCTGTATCTACGCCATTATTTTTTATTGTGCCATCAAACGATGCCTGTACGGAGTGGCCGGCAGGATCGAGGTAAGAGTCAGATCGCATGCGTTTATCTTCCCCAACCAGATAGGTTTCACCGGTTTCGCCCATGCCCGAACGTTCCTGCATAATGGTATTGACAGCTTTTAATGAGATTTGATAAACAAGTACACCCATTTTGCTGCCATCGTTTGCTTTTATGGGGCCGGCAACAAAGGATGCCGGCTCATTGGAAATATCATACCACTGAAAATCAATAATGCTGGTTTTATTTTTTCCCTTTTGAAAAGCCTCGCCCAAAGGTGAGTTTGCCAGACTTCCGGTTACCAGATTTTTGCCCAGATCTTCTTCTTTGGCAACGGTATAAACCACATCACCATCGTTAGAAATAATGAATAAATCGTAGTACCCGTATTCATTTACATATTGTTCAAACTTCATGCCGTGTGCTCTGTCCCACTTCTGCCAAAGTTCGCCTTGTAATCCGGCAGAATCAAAGGCATGTATAAAACGGCGGGTAGCCATTTGTACAGCGGTATTAAACGCATAAACGTTTAAATCTCCTTGTCGTTCGCGGAAAAAAGACTCAATCTGGTTCTTTTTAATGTCCCGGATAGCCTTTAACTGATCAAATGATTTTTCGATCAATGCATCTTTAGATTCATTATATGATATAATACCTAAAAGAGATACTGCAAAAATTCCAATTGCTAAAAATACAATAATCAGCTTTCGTCCAATCTTAATGTTTTTCCATTTCATAGTGTAGTGTTTTTTGAAGTTAGTTGATTCCGATTGTCATAATGAGAAAGATATTCTCCTGGGCGGGATTGGCAAGAAGTGTTGCAGACAAAGGCAGTGTAAAGTGCTCCGAAAGTTTTACGTCTCGGGCAATTTGTATACCGGTTTCAACTACATTGGCTCCGTTGCCGTTATACATACTTGTGTGCGGGGTTGCACCAACAAACAAATCGAATGTATAGGATTTTATTTCAAAGGGGTAGGCAATTTGAAAATATGTAGAGTAATTGTTATCTCCATTGGTATTTTTATCATTGCCAAAAAAGATGGTAGCAGCTGTAAGTTTGAGTGGAACTTTCTCAATAGGAAGTTGATAGTCTAGCATTAACTCAAGCGCATGGTTTGTGGTATTTGCTTTGTAATCAAAAGCATAAAATGCATCGTAATCGGTTTCATCTTCGGTATAATAATCGTTTAGTGTGATGTTAAGGCCTGCAATTGAGTAGCTTACCCAAAGGTCAATTTCAGCATAATTTCCATCGGTTGCATAAGAGCCCCACGCGCCAAAGCCAAAATTTTTGTATCCAATTCCAAGGTAGGGTTGCAGGTTTGGCGAATTGCTCAGAGCTGAACCCCGCCATACATAACGGCTGGTGAAATCAAAACCTACATCGGGCTGCCAGGCTAATGAATCGTTTCCGGCTCCGGCAAAAACATTGAAAGATAAAAAAATGCAAATTGCGGCCAATTGTGTTTTCATAATATTCAATTTTGTCAGTAAAAAATATATATAATGCAATTATTGGAGTTTTTTTAAACTCACTATATATTTTATCAAAGTTATGTTGGTAATGATCGGAATAACAGGGTTAATTTACGCAAATTTATGTATTTTTTTCTTTTTAAACTGAAAATTAGCGCATTTGGTACCCTTTTACATACTATATGATATAAAAACGTTTTTATCCGGAATTTTTTTAAAGATTTTTGTATTTTGGAACGCGTAAACCAATGTTCACAAACCAAACTACTATAAACTAAAAACCAGCTTCTATGAAAAAAACTATTTTACTAATTATCACGCTATCTGTTTTTATATTAAACGGCCTTCGGGCTCAGGAAGAGCAACAAGAAGACGCGACAAATTTATACGAAATGAGCTTGGAAGAACTCATGGACATGTCCGTTGTATCTGCTTCAAAATCCTCTGAAAAAGCTTCAGATGCTCCTTCCACAATTTATGCAGTTAGCAAAAAGCAAATCAGTATTCGCGGATACCGCAACCTGGAGGAATTATTGGAAGATATTCCGGAAATTGAAATCCAGCGCAAATCTGTAACCGAATACTCCAATTACTTTACTTTCAGGGGTATTGCAGGCAATGAGCGATTCCTCGTGCTTCAAAATGGTGTGAGAATTGCATCGGTAACTGGCAGTCCGCATGCCATTACGCACAATTATCCGGTCAATCATGCTGAACGTGTGGAGGTTATATTGGGCCCCGCCTCTGCACTATACGGAGCCGATGCTTTTACAGGAATTGTGAACATTATTACAAAAAGTGGCGAAAGTATTAATGGAGGAGAATTAACAAGTTCGTATGGTTCATACAATACAACTGATAACAGTTTCGTGACCGGAGGCGGTAACGAAAATCTGTCTTTTATGGTCACGGGAAAGTATTATACTTCGGATGAGCCCAATATGTATGAATTTTATGAAGATGAATACTCATGGTACAATGAACAATACAGCCAAAATGGAAATCTTGTACTTTTGCCCGATCTGCCGGATACCATTCCAACAGGCGATCCAAAACCTTATGAAACACCCACTCAAGCCTATTTTTTTAATGCCCAAATACAGTTAAATGATGTGCAAATAGGGTTTATGCGCAACTATGAAACCCATAATAGTTCGGTAGGCGGCAAACCCGAGTTCAATGTTTATAGCAAAGATGCACGCTACGATGTTATGAACCAGGTGTCGTATTTGCGCCATGATTTTAATTCGTCAAATACAAAGTGGAATATTCAATCAACGTTTTCGCACTCTATGTATGAGCTGGCGCCCGAATCAAAATTCATTAATACATTTACCGGCTATAACGATGGATATAAATATGGCAACAGCCAAAAGTTTAAGCTCGATGAAAAGATTTCCTATGCATTCAATGAAAACTACAAGCTAATGGCCGGCTTTACTTTCGAAGATATAAATGCCCTTCCTAAATCGGGCGACTTACCTTTTAAATATGATACGGATGTGCCGGCCGATTTACAAGATTATTATTACATTGGAACGAACATTAGCGATACATTGGATAATGATTTAACCATTCCACAGGATTTTTATTACATAAAATATCAAAATTATGGTGGTTATTTGCAATTGCAGGGAAAAGTAATGGACGAGCTACGGTTTGTGGCTGGCGGGCGCATCGATTACAATACGCGGTACGGGCTTACTATAAATCCAAGACTGGGGCTTGTGTCCAAACCTGTAGACAAACTCAGCATTAAACTACTTTACGGCAGGGCCTATCTTGCACCTTCGCCTTACAATGCATATCAACATTATGGTTCGTTTGTATTTGTGGAGCCGGACAATACACTTATTGCACCATTCTGGCATCTTTCCAACCCCGACCTGGAACCGGAAATAATTAATACAGTGGAGATGAATGCCGGTTATTATTTGAACGATTATATTGGATTGTTTTTCGATGGATATTACAATAAAGCTACAAACCTGGTTGTATTTGAAGGGTCTACAGAGGAAACTTTTCAGGGTGTGCCGGTTGATTTTGCTCAAATTCCTAGAAACAAAGGCGAGGCCGAGTCGTATGGAGGAACTTTCAGGATCAATGGCAAATATCAAACAGGAAAAATGCATACGAATGCTTACGCTGCCTACACTTATTCCGATGGCGAAATGGATGGAAATCCGCTGCCTTACAGTGCAAAACACACGGTAAAATTTGGCATTGATTTTAGCTATGGTAAGTTTTCTATTTCTCCCCGTGGCCTTTATCGGAGTCCTTCTAAACACAGTCTCGTGTTCGACGAAAACGGCGACCCGGTTGAAAATGAGGCATTTGTACTTGTAAATATGTTTACTAAATATAAAGCTGTTGATGCGGATAATTTCGGACTCGATGTATTTCTGAAATTTAATAACCTGCTGAACCAACGCTATTATAACGTACCGCTTGGCGGCAGTGAACTTTTCAATGCATCTCCACAAGATCCGATTCGCATAATGGCCGGGGTAAACATAACTATTTAATGCATAAAGTGAAAAAAAAGAAAAGGCCGGATAAGTTAAATTTTCCGGCCTTTTCCAATAATTCCTTTCAAAACAGCACCAATGGGCGAATTATTTATAGCCCGTTGCTATTATTCAACAATAACAATTTAACAGTATAACAAGCAATTACCTGCTAACCCGCTAAAATCCCAACAAGTCGTCGATCGTGACCATGGAACATTCACACATCAAACTAATTCTCCCTCAAAATATGCTCATCATACTCCAGTTCAAAGCGCAGTTTGTGTTTTGACTCTTCCATGGCCAGGGCTTCGAACAATTCTTTCATTTTTTCGTTTGGCGCGCGCCTGGCCAAATTTGTGTAGAGCCTGAATGCGGCTTTTTCTTTTTGCATGGCCACAACCAAAGCATCCTGATAGTCCATATCGGGGCGGGGTTGGACTTTTGTAGTATAATCGGCAATTTGCAAATCAGACACTTTTTCATCGGGAACTTCAAATGAGCCCTGTTCCTTAATTTCCATTAGCCGGGCTTTGTGTTTAACTTCCTCCTGCGCAAAACTCTCGAAAATCTCCCGCATATCGTCTGTTTTCGATTTTTCAACCAGACTTTTATAAAAATCTACGGCATCTTGCTCACTTTGTATGGCAAAATCCAATATTTCATTGATGTTCTTAAAGTTTTCCATGGCAATTTTTTTTATTTGTTCACAATACGTTGATGAAAAAAGACCTGAACTGTTTGGACAACAATTCAGGCCTGAATCAGTTGCATTTATCCATAAATTTTTTCTTCAACTTCGATGCGTTCCGTTGCAAAAGCTTTCTCAAACATCTCATCGAACTTGAGGTTGATGGCATCGGCACCATGATTGAAAAGGGCTTTTTGGCCGGTTGCGTTTGTAACTGTAAATTGATGCTTTTCATCCACTTCGCCCGGTAACTCCCGTGCAATTTCATCCATAATGTATGCTGCATCTTCCTCGCTTTTTACTCCATAAAGTTTGAGCAATTCTACCATCTGTTGCAGCGTTGTTTTCTCGATTTTAGATGAAAAATGTTGTGTAAATTGCTGTATGTAACGGCTTGTGTTGGTAAAACTACCACTCGATTCAATGGTAAATGATGCGGGCAGAATAACATCGGCTTTTTGCGCTGTTTCGGTCATAAATGCATCCTGAACTACCAGGAAATCAGCGTTATCGAGTATTGTAGTTATTTCTGTTTGGTTTATGGCGGTTCCTGCGGGATCTTCACCCAAAATTATCATGTTTTTGAACGCCCCGGAACTCAATTTTTCTTTGAGACCGACCTCGCTTTCATCGCTCAGAACGCCACCAACTTTCAAGCCCGGTGCAATGCCCATATCGAGCAATCCTTGTGAGTTATTTTTCTCTTTCAGTGCCAGAATTCCCATGGCTGTTTTGCCCAGCTTACCTGTTATGAGCGCCAAATTCACTATTTCCTGCGAAGTGGCAGTATCTACTTCTTTTTCAGAGAACACAAGTACAGCATTAGGTTCCTGGTTGTATGCATTGGCCAATCGTTCAACTTCCCTTGCAATGAGTCCTGATTTGGAAACCAGTTTATCATAATTTAACGCCAGCAAGGCATTTTTGTAATTCTCAAAGCCCTCTGCCCGGGCATCTATGAATATGTTATTTTGTTGTCCGTTCGACAATAAATAATGGTTCATGGCTTTTACGAGATGATAGTACGATTTTACCTGTATCGTTTCATCCGCTTTGTACGATATGGCAGATTCGGTTTTGTCGGTAATTACAGTCAGCGGTTTTTCGTATTCAATTACGGTTTCCTGTATTTTAAAACCTGCCACAGCATTGTCTTTGTTGATTTCGCTGCCTAACAAGAAGAAATGTCCGGCATCTTTGAGCTGATCAAAAGGAACATTAAAGCGGTTGTTGTTCAGGTAACCATACTCACGGCCAAGGTAATGGAAACTACCGATATTTTCGGTTTTCAGTGCCTGGCGTGCAAGTTTGTTGGCCAGAAACAGTTCCTCATTCGACAAGCGGGCACCTGCAAATACAGCGTTTTGAGTGGCATCTGCTTTAGCGAAATTTTCTTTGATGAGTTTAAATACTTCATCGTATGGAGCTTCGCGAAATTTGCCGTTTTCTTTAATCAGCGGTTTTGTAATGCGGTTTTTATCGTTCATATAATGATACCCGAAACGTGCATAACGGCAAATATTTCCATCGCTGTTTATCATGCCTTTGCGGCCTTCGACGGCTGACACAAATCCGTTTTTATGGTGAATGTCAATTTCGCATCCGATGCTGCAATAGTTACAAATTGTTGATGCAACCTGTGTTTCAACAGGTAGCGGTTTAAACATTACGTTCTCGGCTATGGCTCCTGTTGGACAGCCGGAAATACACATTCCGCACGATTCGCAATTGGTTTCTGTAAGTGAATCGCCCATACTCGGAGCGATGTGCGTTTCAAATCCCCGATTGACCAGCCCTAAAGCATTGGCACCAACGATGTTCTGGCAAATCCTGACACATCGCGAGCATAAAATACATTTGTTGTTGTCAATCTCTATGAAGGGATGCGAAAAATCAGTTTCATAGTCTTTGAATTCACCTTCAAAAGCATTTTGTTCGGCTCCGTATTCGGTGGCGTAAGCTTTCAAATCGCATGTGTGAATGGCGGAGCAGCCACATTCAAGGCAGCGTTGCACTTCTTTTTTGGCTATCTCTTCATCGGCATAGCCCAGTTCAACTTCATTAAAGTTTATCCGTTTATTTTCGGGCAGGGTGGGCATTTCCTCCCTGATTTGCTCGCGGTAACGTCCCAGATAATCTTTTTCCTCCTGCTTTTTAAAGTTGGCTTTGCGACTGAAAAATTCTTTTTTCTCCGGCATAATTTCTTCGCCCGTCAGATATTGATGACAACTATGCGCTGCAACTTTGGCCTGTGCCACGGCTTCGATAATGGTTGCCGGGCCGGTTACGCCATCGCCGGCTGCAAATATTGATTCGATACCGGTTTGCAGTGTTTTTTCATCAGCATCAATGTCGCCCCAGCGATTGGCTTTTAGTTCGCCTTTTGAGCTGTTTTTATTGATGTCGTCGAGAAAGTTAATTTCGGTTTTTTGCCCGATGGCAGCTAAAATATAGTCGAATTCTTCTTCATATTCCGAACCTTCGATTGGTTTCGGTCGGCGACGACCGGATTCATCGGGTTCGCCAAGCTCCATTTTGATGAGCGTCATGCTTTTTACACGGCCCTGATCATCTTGATTCACTTTTACCGGGTTTGTAAGCAGGTTATATTCTACGCCTTCCAGCTTCGATTCGTGAATTTCGATTGGGTTGGCCGGCATCTCTTTTTCTGTTCGGCGGTAAATGATTTTTACATCGGTCGATCCGCAACGAATGGCAGTACGACAGCAGTCCATGGCCGTATTTCCGCCACCTACAACGGCTACTTTTTTACCTTTAAAATCGTAGCGTTGCCCGGTCATTTCCATGTTGCGCAGAAAATCGATTCCCGAGTAAACGCCCTCTGCATCTTCACCTTCGGCGCGCAGGAGCGTTCCTCTTTGCGAACCAATGGTGAGTATGGTTGAATCGTAATTTTTGTCTAGTTCGGCATAACTGAGATTATCGCCCAGTTTTTTATTGTAATGAATGTTGACACCGAGTTCGGTTATTCGTTCAACTTCTTTATCGAGTATATCGTTGGGCAATCGGTATTCTGGAATTCCGTACCGCAACCATCCTCCTGCATGGGGTTGGGCTTCATAAATATCGCACTGATGTCCTTTTTGTTGCAAAAACCAGGCAGCCGACAATCCACCGGGACCGGCACCAATTATGGCCACTTTTTTACCTGTCGAAGGGGCGATTTCCGGTTTGTAATAATTATCCGTCGCCATGTCTTTGTCGGCAGCAAAACGTTTCAGATAGTCAATGCCCACAGCATTTCCTTCGTTAAGCAAATTGCGGCGGCAAGCCATTTCACAGGGACGTACACAAACGCGTCCGCAAATGGCCGGAAGCGGGTTGGTCTCTTTAATCAGGGCAATAGCATCGCTGTACCGTTCTTTTTCGATCAGGGAGATATATCCCTGTACATCAACGCCTGCCGGGCATTCTTCTTTACACGGCCCGATACAATCAGCGTAGTGATTGCTGAGCATAAGTTCCAACGCTGTTTTGCGCGATTTACGCACAGCCTCGTTGGAGGTTTTGATGTGCATGCCCTCGTTTACAAAAGTGGAGCAGGAGGGTTGCATGCTTTTTTTACCGTTCTGCTCAACTTCTACTACGCATACAAAGCATGAGGAGTTGGGTTTGAGGCGATCATCGTAACACATGGTCGGAATGTCGATGTTGTGTTGGCGGGCTGCCTCGAGTATAGTGTCACCGGCATTTGCGGTGGTTGATTTTCCGTTGAGTATGATATTTACTTTTTCGCTCATAGTTATTATTTTATGAGATTAAAACTGCATCGAAATTACACTTGCTGTAGCATTCACCACACTGAATGCATTTTTCCTGGTCGATAACATGCACTTCTTTACGTTCGCCTGATATTGCATTTGTGGGACAAGCTTTGGCACATACTGTACATCCGGTACATTTTTCCGGATCAATTTCGTAGTGCAGTAATTTTTTACAGGCTTTGGCAGGGCATTTTTTTGCATTAATGTGCGCTTCATATTCATCGCGGAAATAGCGAATGGTTGTCAGTACCGGGTTGGGCGCTGTTTGTCCCAGTCCGCAAAGAGAATTCTTTTTAACCTCTTCGCCAAGTTCAAGCAGCTTATCGATATCTTCCGGTTTTCCTTCGCCTTCGGTTATGCGCGTTAAGATTTCCAGCATGCGTTTGGTTCCAATACGGCAGAAAGTACATTTTCCGCACGATTCTTTTCCTGTAAAATCGAGAAAAAACTTAGCCACATCGACCATGCACGTAGTTTCGTCCATCACGACCAGACCGCCTGATCCCATAATAGCACCCGTAGCGGTCAATGAGTCGTAATCGACTTTTGTATCGAGCAAATGAGCAGGAATACAGCCGCCGGAGGGGCCTCCAAGTTGCACGGCTTTGAGTTTTTTGTCTCCGGGAATTCCGCCCCCGAGATTGTAAACCACCTCTTCGATGGAAATTCCCATGGGAACTTCGACCAGTCCGCCACGATTAATTTTACCAGCCAGCGCAAAAACTTTGGTTCCTTTGCTTTTTTCTGTGCCGTAGGCAGCATATTTATCGGCTCCGTTGGTTATAATCCACGGAATATTTGCCAGCGTTTCCACATTATTGATGTTCGATGGCTTTTCCCAAAGACCGGAAGCTGCCGGGAATGGGGGACGCTTGCGGGGCATGCCGCGTTTCCCTTCAACCGATGCGATTAATGCAGTTTCTTCTCCACAAACAAAAGCTCCGGCACCTTCTTTCACAAAAATATCGAAGTTAAACCCTTTTACGCCAAAAATATCTTTGCCCAAATAACCTTTTTCGTGAGCCTGTTCAATGGCGATATTTAATCGTTTAATGGCCAGCGGATATTCTGCACGGCAATAAATGACGCCGCCTGTTGCCTCCATTGCATAAGCAGCAATGATCATTCCTTCGAGCACGGCGTGCGGGTCGCCTTCAAGGAGTGAGCGGTCCATAAATGCGCCTGGATCGCCTTCATCGGCATTACAAATTACATATTTTTCGTCGGCTTTATTGTTGTAAGCAAACTTCCATTTTAAACCGGTCGGAAATCCGCCTCCGCCTCTTCCGCGCAGTCCCGAATCGAGTATGGTCTGGATAACATCTGTTTGCGGTACTTTTTTCTCAAGCAGTTGTTTAATGGCTTTGTAGCCTTCATGCGCTTCGTATTCTTCCATTATTTCAGGATCGATAACGCCGCAGTGGCGCAGGGCAATACGCACCTGATCGTTCATAAACGCATTGTGATCGGTATCGAAACTGGACGTATGTACAACGTGTTCTTTGAGCGGAACATTGAGTTTTAAGTGGCTATTGAGTACATCTTCGATGAGTTCAGGTGTCATATCACCATATAAATAGGTTCCGTCGGCATCTTTTACTTCCACAAGGGGTTCTTTGTAACACATTCCAATACCGCTGGTTTGTTTTATGTTGATGGGGAGTTTATCCTGATTTACAAGTTCTTGCAACCGTTTGTGGACTTTTCCGGCTCCGGCGGCTATGCCTGAACTTCCTATATCGACTGTAACCTGGAGATTTTCCATATTTGATGTTTTTATATTTTTGATTTTGAAGGGTTAATTTTGCTCACTCCTGCGGATTTCTTTTACAATACGTGAGGCTTTTTTGCCATCAAGATTACCATAAGTCTCATCGCCAATCATCATAACGGGCGCCAGTGAGCAACAGCCAAGACAGGCGACAGATTCGAGCGTGAAAAGCATATCTTCGGTTGTTTCTCCGTCTTGTATATCGAGCGTATCTTGTAGTGCTTCGGTTATTTTCGTAGCGTTTTGCACATGACAGGCTGTTCCGTGACAGACTTTCACAATATGTTTGCCGACGGGTTTCATGCGAAATTGAGCATAAAATGTAGCTACACCGTACATATCGTTCAAATGTAACCCGGTTTCTGCTGATATTTTTTCAAATGCTGCGCGGGGAATATACCCAAATATTTGCTGCGCTCCCTGCAGCAGGGGTATCATGTTTCCTTTTTTCGATTTTAGTTTTTTAATGAGTGGATCCAGAAGGTTGAGATCGACCTGTTCCTGAACATCTGGCTGGTCGGGAGTTTTGGGAAGACGTTGTACTCTCATAATTTGTTACTTTTAATCAAATATATTCATAACCAGAGAATTTGTTTGTGAATTTATGAAATGCCGGGGAGCTAAAAAACGACTTGCAGGGCTTTTTTTATTTTATTTCCTAATTTGTAACGGTTTTAAATTACTATGGTGGATCCCCTGCCTTCGTTAAAGCTTTCGATTCCATTATACCTTTCACGAACGCGGATGGCGGGAGTGGGATATTAGATACCAACTATAATGGTTAGGTTCATCCGTTTATAATTTCTAATCAACTTTTTTGTTTTTGGTGTGGTTTTGGTGTATTTTTACATCAAAATGATTAATATTATGTCTAGACAAAGTATTTCTTTCACGCAACCAAATGATGATTGGTTAAAAGCTCAAGTTGAAAGTAAAGAGTATTCAAGTAAGAGTGAATTGGTAAATGATTTAATACGCCAAGCCAGAAACCAACAGCGACAAATAGATTGGATAAGTTCAAAGTTGGAAAGAGCTGAGAATAGCGGTTTTGCCAGTGAGAATAAAGAACAAATACTCTTACAATCAAAGTCTCTACTTGATGGCTAGATACAGATTAAGTAACGTTGCCAAAGAGGATTTGATTAGGATTCATCAATACGGAGTTAAGAAATTCGGCCTGACACAAGCTGACAAATACTTTGAAACCTTTTTTGACTATTTTGATATTATGGCTGACCGACCATTTGCATTTGAATCAGTTGATTACATTAAAACGGGATACAGACGTTGTGTATGTGGCTCTGATAGTATTTATTTTAAAGTAAATGACGACATCGTTGAAATTATGGCGATAGTTGGACAACAAGATATTAATAATGCTTTAAATCTTGGCAACCGCG
Organism: uncultured Bacteroidales bacterium; assembly: GCA_964413185.1. Lineage (GTDB taxonomy): Bacteria > Bacteroidota > Bacteroidia > Bacteroidales > Salinivirgaceae > Salinivirga. The sequence continues at coordinate 12,301 of CAYPSX010000028.1, read as the reverse complement.
GAGAATAGAGCATACGGAGCCCCGTAGTTGCGAACGTTAGGGGTTCTTTTTTAGCTCCGCCAGAGGTTTCGTTTTGGCTCCGCGGCAAATTTTGCGGTCTTTTCAAGTAAGGCCTTTGCTTCATCGCTTTGCACGATAATGGATATTGAATAATGGATATTGAATATTTGGGTAAATAAGTAACCATGTTACATAAGAAAGCATCAGATCAATAATATAACCATATAACCATATATCAATTCACTTCGCTTTCACCTGGTAAATGTCTACACCGCGGCGTTTGCCTTTGAGTTTGATGTTGTCGAGGTGCTTAAAACGGAAATTTTTGGTTTCGGGCAGCATATTATACAGGTCGCCCGATATAAGAAAACCGGAGCGGTAATCGTTGCACACCGATTCGATGCGGGCTGTGGTGTTAATAGTATCGCCGTTGTAGGATATGTCGCGGCGAACCTGGCCGACTTGCAAAACCATCACCTTACCGGCATGGGCGCCGGCTTTGAACGTGGGATTGAGGTTATATTTTCGGTGGTAATATTTTTTTCTCCGGTCAATTAAATTCGTAAATGCGTAAAAAGCTTTGAGGCAGTTGTGCCTTTTTATTCCATCTCTGATGTTCCACGAAATAATGGCGCCATCGCCCAAATACTGGTATATTTCGCCTTTGTAATTGTCTACAACAGCTAAATCGGTAAATACATCCTGCACCAGGCGGCTGAATTTTTTATGCCCGAGTTGTTCGGCTATGGTGGTTGATTTTTTCATATCAACAAACATAAAAATACGTTCCTGTTCCATGGGTTTATTGAGCAACCCGAAAACCCAGTTGCGAAAATTGCGCCTCCCGACTCGTTTTATCACTTCCCTGAAAAAAGTTATGAGAAAGCCGGCTACATAAAAGTAGACAAGGAAACGAATAAAATGCACATCGATATCGGGCATTTGATCGAGTATTTCCGTGTAATTTTTTTGCGTGTATATTTTAATGGGCAAACGGGCTGCAATCAATATAAGGATAAATGCAGAGGCAAAATAAAAAACAGATTTCAGCAGTGTGATTAACCTGCGCGGGAAAAATCGCCACAAGCGGAATGAGAATAGCCCGTCAATAACTGAAAAAAGAATGGATATGCTGAGACTCAGTACAAAAATAACAATATAAATGTTGTCAACTTTCAGAAAATTGAGGTAAACCTTAAAAATTTGGTTTTCGCCTGTCAGAAATGCATAAAACAGGAAGCTTAAATACCAGAAAAACAGGTGAAAAAAAATACCGCGCAGCATGCGGGTGAACCTGATGCGTATTTTATCTTTTGAAAACATGCAACTATAATCGTTTTTTTCAAAGATAGTGTTTTATTTTTGGATCTTATTTTGGATAAATTGTAAACAGATGAAAAAAATATTAATCACCGGCGCCACCGGAAATATTGGGCTTGCAGTTATTAAATATTTGGTTGAAAAAAAATCTTCAAACGAAATTATTGCAGGCGTGCGAAACAAGGAGAAAGCTAAACGGATGTTGAACGATTTTCCATCACTGTTGTTCCGTCATTTCGATTTCGAAAAACCTGAGTCTTTTGGCGAGGCTTTGCAAAATATTGATACGGTTTTTTTGTTGCGTCCGCCGCACATTGCCGATGTCGATAAATACTTCAGGCCATTACTCGATCAAATGCAAAAAAGCAAGGTTAGGGAAGTCGTATTTTTATCGGTGCAGGGAGCAGATAAAAGTAAAGTTATTCCCCACAATAAAATTGAAAAATTGATTCGCGAATATCCCATACCTTATATTTTCCTGCGGCCATCTTATTTTATGCAAAATCTTACTACAACGTTAATTGATGACATCAAACAGAAGCGGAAAATTATTTTACCGGCCGGAAAAGCCAAATTTAATTGGATCGATGTTGAAAATATTGGCGAAGTTGCCGCGATGATGTTGAATGACTTTGCAAATTATAAAAACAGAGCAATTGATGTTACCGGTTACGAGAATGCAGATTTTGAGTATGTTGCCCGGTTAATTGATGAAGTCGTTCCGGATAATTTTCAATATAAAAGTGTTAACCCGCTGCGTTTTTACTTTTTAAAGAGGCGACAGGGTATGCCGAAAGGAAAAATAATAGTAATGATTATGTTACATTTTTTGCCGCGTTTTCAGAAATCGCCTGAAGTTTCAGGATTTTATGAAGAGTTAACCGGCAAAAAACCTACTACTTTACAAGCGTTTATTCACCGCGAAAAAGCGTATTTTTTGCCTTAATAAAATGCGTTTACCTTTCGGGTTGTGATGCTACGGTTATGCTGTCAAGAATACCGACCAGTTTTTTGGTGAGGCCTTTTCGACTAAACTGCTCGAGGTCAGATTCTTCGTGTTTCAGTTGTTTGTCGGCATTTTCCCATTGCGTAAATTCTATAAGTAACCTTTGTTTGAGCTGTTTGCGATCATTAAAATCGATCATTGGTTCTCGATTGGCCGATTTTAGAATTTCTGAAATATTGCCATTCACCGGGCCGATAGATAAAATATGGGTGCGTGATGCTATATATTCAAAAAGTTTTCCGGGCGTAATCATGTGGTTTCTTTGCGTATCGGGAACAATAAATAATAATAAATCAGCCGTCATCATATATTTTATAGCCTCTTTATGGGGCACAAATCCGTTTTGTTCAATATTTTCTTCTAAACCGCAATTGGCAAGGTAGTCAAGTACACCTTGATCTACTCTTCCGGTGAACGATAATTGCAACTTCGATGCAAAGTCTTCATTTTCATTGTGTAATTCTTTTATCGTGTCCCATAAGTTATGAATATTTTGGCCGGGTAACAGGCTTCCAACATGTGCAATTGTAAATTTCCTGTTTTTATCTTCCCAGGGATGGTATTGAAGGTCTGTATCATCGAAACCATTGTAAATTACATCGATATTTGATGTGCGCGATAAAAACTCATCTCTGAGTCCACTGTTTGTAACAATAATTTTGTCAGCGTTTTTTAGTACACTATCTTCCAGTTTTTTGTCTTTTTTTTGGGTTGATGCAGTGCGTGGAAGTGCTTCGTTGTAAAAAATATTGGTCCACGGGTCGCGAAAATCGGCAATCCACTTTATGTTTAATTGCTTTTTAAGTTTTAAACCGACAAGATGCGTACTATGCGGTGGTCCAGTGGTGATTACGGTTGATATTTCTTCCTTTTCAATGAGGTTCTTTGCAGCTTTTATAGCAAAATTGTTCCAGCCTTTGCGCGCATCGGGAATAAAAAGGTTGGCTCTGGCGTATAGCGACATTTTTTTTATGGGGTTGCCTTCCGGATCCATGTTCATCATGCCCACGGTAACGTTTTTCTTGTCCTGGCCTGTCAGTATATTGTAAATGGAAAAGGGTTCAATGGTTTTTGTCTTTAATACTTCGGTTTCATCCGGTACATCATCGAGCAAAGTTTCGTCTGTGGCTGAGTAACTGCCGTTTTTTACGGTAATAATGTAGGGTTTCCAGCCGAATTCAGGCAGGTATTTTGCAAATTTCAGGTAACGTTGCACGCCCGGACCCGATGCAGGTGGCCAATAATATGTAATTATAAGGACTTTTTTCATTTTATATCAGTTCATAATATATAAGGTGCAAAATTAAGAAAATGTTTGGGGTTTAAGATTGAAAGCATACAGAAAGAATTCATCTTAATACTTTGAACGCATTTAGCGTAACAGTAAAATATTCGGAATATTGGACGATATTTTTTTGTACCCGAATACCCTTACTATATATCTAATAAACGTTAAATTCTTTGCCAAAAAAACATATAACAATTCTTGCAGTTTCTATATTTTACAACTACATTTGAATGAATTTATCTTATTTTATTAAGCAGCTTACAGGTTCTACCCCGTTCTTTATTTAAATTGATTTATCAATTAATTTGCGGATGTATTTATTGTTGAGCCAGTTATTGCAATTTCAATCAAAATCGATTCTCAGTCCTGAAGCAGGCGTCTGGTTGAGTATCAGTAAAAATTTTTCTTTATTCTGGCTGGCCATTATTTTCTTGTCAATTGCTGTGTTATTATTACTGATAATTTTGCTTCGCACCAAGCTTGAACTATTGAGAATCAGGCAAATTGATAAGTGGGACGATGAGCACCGGTTCAAAACTCTTTACAACAATTCTCCGGTAATGATGCACAGCATTGATATGGAAGGAAGACTCGTTTTTGTTAACGATTACTGGCTGAAAAATATGGGATACACCCGGGCAGAAGTAATCGGACGTACATCAGTAAGTTTTTTCAAAGGAAAAATCAAACAACAGTATAATGTAATTTTTGATGAATTGTTGAAAAATGGTGTTATCAACGATTTCGATGCTGAAATGGAGCGAAAAGACGGTTCCAGTATTTACGTAACCCTGACAGCAGAGCTTCATTATGATAAACACGGCGCAGCTTACAGAGCATCTACTGTACTAATGGATATAACAGAACGGAAAAGGGCTGAAGATCAGCTTAAAGAAAGTAAGCACAAATTAAACAGTATTTTGAACAATGCAAAAGAAGCTGTTTTTGTGCTTCAAGACGAAAAAATTCAATTTGCAAATAAGGCCACGGAGAATGTGTTAGGTTTTGAGCCAACAGACTTAAATAATACATCTTTTATCGATATTTTACATGTAGACGATAAACAGATGGTTATAGATAATTACAATAAGCGGATGAGAGGAGAAAACCTTGCATCGCAATATAGTTTCAGGATCGTGAAGCGAAATGGAGAGGTTATTTGGGTTGAAATAAATGCCATATATTTATTATGGGACAAAAAACCGGCAGTATTAGTTTTTTTACTCGATATTACAGAAAGAAGAAAGCATGAAACCATGTTGGCAGACCAAACAACAGCACTGAAAAGGCAACATGAATTCCAGGTTGCACTAAACAGGGAACTTAATGATAAAAATGAAGCGCTGGACAACAACAAAAAGGAGCTGGAAAAAAATGCCAAAGAATTGAAACTGGCCATGGATGAACTGGATCATAAAAACAAAGCTCTGGAAAGAAAAAATAAAGTGCTTGATGAACACCAGGAAGAACTCGAAGACTATGCCGATGAGCTGACAGCAGCACTTGAAGAAGTAGATGTAAAAAATAAGCGCATTGAACAGGCTCATACCGACATGATGGACAGTATTGGTTACGCAAAAATAATTCAAGAGGCTGTATTAAAAACAAGTGATGAAATCAAAGGCGTTTTTGATCATTTTATCATATACCAACCAAAGGACATCGTTTCCGGCGATTTTTACTTTTTTAAACAAATAGATGGTTTATTCCTTTTTGCCCTGGGCGACTGTACCGGACATGGCGTTCCCGGCGGATTTCTCACAATGCTTAGCGTAAATTTATTGCAGGAGGCAATTGCCATTTCAGACATAAAAAAACCAGAACGGGTTTTAGAAACCATTCGCACAAAACTTAAGCAGGTCTTCCGGTATTCTCGCCATCACGATGGTATGGATATCGCATTGTGCGTATATGATTCCAGAAACAGAGAATTGACTTTTACAGGTGCTAATATGCCCGCAATATTGATCAGGGAAGGAGAATCCAGTTTATTCAAACCTGTATTCAACCCCGTAGGTTATTATATACAGGAAAATCCATTTAAATCAAAAATAATAAAAACAAATCCTGGCGATGTTTTGTACATGTACAGCGATGGTTTTAAAGATCAGTTTGGCGGCAAAAAAAGAAAAAAATATCAGTCGCGCAATTTACATAAACTACTTGAAGTCAACTATTTAAAAGATATGAGCGAGCAAAAGCACATACTCGTCAATGAGTTCGACTCCTGGAAAGGCAATGAGCCACAACTCGACGATGTAACAATATTTGGTATTCGTCTCATTTAACCCTCGCTTACCTCTTTTTGATGCCCCGGAAAACATAAAAATCAAAAAATCTGGCATTGATCCCCAAATAATCCTATTTTTGTAAAAAATTTGTATATTTATTTACCATTTAAACGCGTGTTAATATGGATAAATAATATACATCAGTTGAAAACAGCTTTTACCCAAAAATATGATTGCAATTTTGGTTCTGTTATCTTTTAATATATATGCATTGTGTATTGGCTATCATCAAACAATGGTAGCTTTCGATGATGTTCCTCACTGGCTCCTTTACCTGATTATTGTTTTGCTTGTTATGTATCTGGTTTTTAGTCATTTTGGATACATGGTTTTTATGCGTGGATACTCCAAACGCCGCGATGAAATTTTTCGTCAGTTTTATACAAATTCCCCAATTATGATGCATAGCATCGATAAAGAAGGAGATATAATATATGTAAATGATTATTGGCTGAAAACACTGGGGTACGAACGGCGCGAAGTTATTGGGAAAAAGTCGGAAAACTTCTTTTCAGGATCAGTAAAAGAAAACTACAAACAATATTTTCATGAACTGATGGAAAAAGGAGAATTGCGGGATTTTGAAGCTCGCATGAAGAAAAAAGACGAAACTGAAATATTCGTTTTACTCACATCCGAAGTCATATACGATAAAAACGGTAATGCCATGCATTCATATTCCATTATCATGGATATTACTGAACGCAAGAAAGCAGAGTTGCAACTTTTAGAAAGTAAGCACAAACTCGATAGTATTATGAATAATGCCGTAGAGGCCATTTTTGTGTTGCAAGATGCAACTATTCAATATGCTAATGCTGCTACGTCAGATGTTCTTGGTTTCGAGCCACATGAATTATTTAATAATCCATTTCAAAATATAATATACCCGGATGACAGAAAGTGGGTCTTGAATAATTACAACAAAAGAATGCGTGGCGAAGATGCCCCACAAAGTTATAGCTTCAGGGTCAATAAAAAAAGTGGAGAAATAATTTGGGTCGAAATTCACGCACTTTTTCTGAAATGGGACAACAAACCTGCAGTTTTGATTTTTCTGCTGGATATTTCTGAACGAAAAAAACACGAAGATATTCTAATAAAGCAAGCATGGGACCTCTATGAGCAAAATGAACAAAAAGAAAAACTCAATCAGGAATTGAAAGAAAAAAATCGTGTTCTGGATGAGCATAAAGAGGAGCTGACAGAATATGCAGATGAACTGAAAGCTGCTTTGGAAGAGGTCGATGATAAAACAAAACGTATTGAACAATCGCATCGCGACATGACAGACAGCATTGAATATGCCCGGCTATTGCAAGAGTCTGTACTGGAATCAAGCGATAAATTGCCCGGAGATTTCGAGCATTTCATCTTTTTCAAACCACAATCAATTGTTTCCGGCGACTTCTATTTTTTTAAGCAAATAAACGGATTTAATGTGTTTGCACTGGCCGATTGCACCGGACACGGTGTGCCAGGCGGGTTTTTAACTATGTTTGGCATGAATGTTTTGCAAGAAGTAATCGCTACAACAAACCTGCGAAACCCTTCTGATGCACTTGAAAGGATGCGTAAACGGGTTAAAAGCGTATTTCACTCCTCACGACATCACGATGGTATGGATATGACTCTCTGTATATTCGATCCAGCAAAAAAACAGCTATATTATGCAGGTGCAAACCAAACAGCAATTATTTTTTCTAAAAACCGAAAACAAGTTTTAAAGCCTGTACATAATCCAGTAGGATATTATGTAAATGAATGCGCCTTTGAAACCAAAACAATTAAAATTGAACAAAACGATATTCTTTACATGTATTCAGACGGCTTTAAAGATCAATTCGGAGGCCCCAAAAATAAAAAATACCAGTTTAAACAGTTTTCCGGTTTCTTAGCTGATAACTACCAAAAACCATTGTGGGAACAAAAACAACTTCTTTTTAATGAACATAAAATATGGAAAGGAAAAGAAGCTCAACTGGATGATATAACTGTAATTGGAATAAAGTTTAATAGTTTGAGATAATACAAAACACTTAAATAATTATTTAAACCAAACCCTTAAAACTATGGGCAAATTATCAATGACAATTGTATTCATCTTTTTCATTGCATTCTCTGCATGTCAAAATGAACCTTCAACACCGCAACAAATCGTTAAACACCTCCCGGCTGTTGATAGCATGAAAATAATTAAAGGCGATACCGCTTTCAACATAACCTATAAACTGTGGTTTCAACAACCGCTTGACCATGACAACCCTGAAATTGGGACATTTCCGCAAAAGGTAATATACTCGCATCGCGGTTTCGACCGTCCCGTGGTTGTCGTGCTCGAAGGTTACTCACTTCACAGCACCGGGCCTTCAGAACTTTGCAAATTGCTCGATGCCAACCAAATAACAATCGAGCATCGTTTTTTCGACCAATCACGACCCAAAGACAGTATTCCTTGGAGTTACCTTACCGTAAAAAATGCAGCAGCCGATCAGCACAAAATAATTCAGGCCTTTAAACCGTGGTACGAGCAAAAGTGGCTTACTACCGGAATTAGCAAAGGCGGACAAACCACTATCTTTCACCGCAGCCTGTACCCGAACGATGTTGATGTGAGCGTACCTTATGTAGCACCACTTAATTATTCTGCCACCGACGAACGCGTGCAACTTTTCCTCGATACAGTTGGAACAGCAGAATGCCGGGAAAAAATTCATCAGTTTCAGATAGAACTGTTCAAACGAAAAAAAGAACTCATGCCCATGCTTAAAAAAGAAACGGAAAAACGTAACTGGGAATTTAAAATGGGACTCGACAGTGCATACGATCTGGCTGTTTTTGAATTTAGCTTTGCCTTGTGGCAATGGGTTTGGAATGATTGCGAAAGTATCCCCGAACTGAATGCAGGCAATAAGAAAATTTTTGATTACTGGAAAACATACACCGGGTTTTCGTTTTTCGAACAAAATGGAATCAACCCAACCTTACCGTTTTTCTATCAGGGCATGACCGAGATTGGCATGTACGGTTACAATGCCGATAAATTTGCCGGCTACACAAACATGAAAGGTATGGTCGATTTTGCCTGGACATTGCCCGAAGGCTACGAAAATGCATCTTTCAACCCGGAAACAATGCAGCAGGTCGATAAATGGGTGAAAAACGAAGGCAATTACATGATGTACCTGTATGGCGGGCAAGATGCCTGGTCGGCCACAGCAGCAGCGCCGGGAGAAGAAACCAATGCAGTACGCTTATTCAATCCCGGGAAAAACCATGGTACACGAATACGGAACTATCCAAAAAACATGAGAGACAGCATTTATAATGTCTTGGAAAAATGGATGGAAGTGAAGGTAATACCTTCAAAAATCGAAAAATAAGGCTCTGTAGCTATTTCCATAGATTCACTTTTATCATTTTTTCAGTTTTTGTTCCACGGGAAATAATTGTTTCCTGTGGTTTTGTTTATTTTTTTATGCTTTTAGGTTAAACAAAAAATTATGGGTGCTGTTCTCATAATAGTTAGCATAAAAAGTCAATCAAATTGGAACAAATTAAAACCCAAATAAATATACATTCGGAACCGTTTCATGAAAGACGGGAAATAGTTCAAAATGCTGTTAATGAACTTAATTCAGCACTTGAAGATTTACCGGAGCATGGACGCGATAATGCTGTAAAACGCCACAGGGAACGCGGAAAACTTCTGGCCAGAGAGCGCATTGAACGATTGGTAGATCGCGGAACTCCTTTCATTGAGTTATCGCCGCTTGCTGCCAACGAACAATACAAAAACATATTTCCATCTGCGGGCATTATAACCGGAGTTGGCCAAATTAATGGAAAACAAGCCATAATTGTTGCCAATGATGCAACGGTTAAAGGCGGCACGTACATACGTGAAACCATTCGTAAGCACATTCGCGCACAAGAAATTGCCATGCAAAACCAGTTGCCGTGTGTTTATTTGGTCGATAGCGGAGGTATTTTCCTGCCTGAGCAATCGCAGGTGTTTCCCGATCGCGACGATTTTGGCCGCATTTTCAGCAACCAGGCACGAATGTCGGCTCAGGGAATTCCACAAATTGCCGTTGTCATGGGTTCATGCACAGCCGGAGGAGCTTATGTGCCGGCCATGAGCGATGAAACCATCATTGTTCGAAACCAGGGAACTATTTTTATTGGCGGGCCACCATTGGTAAAAGCTGCTACCGGCGAGGAAGTTACAGACGAAGAGCTGGGTGGGGGCGATGTTCATGCAAAAATTTCCGGAGTAGCCGATCATTTAGCTGAAAACGATGAACATGCACTGGAAATGTGTCGTAATATTTTTGAAACACTCGATACGCCAGAACAGCAATCACTCGATAGTACCGAAGCCATCAAACCTGAATATCCTGAAAATGAATTGTACAGCATAGCTCCGGTTGAAGGCCAAAAACCGGTTGATGTACACGAAATTATTGCCCGACTAACCGATAAAAGTGAATTTCATGAGTTTAAACCGCTTTATGCCGAAACAATTGTAACGGGTTTTGGCAGGATTATGGGGTACAAAGCTGGAATTATTGCCAACAACGGCATTGTTTACGCTGAAACAGCCAGAAAAACGGCTCACTTTATTCAGTTGTGCGAATTTCGTAAAATTCCCATCATTTTTTTACAAAATATAACCGGTTTTATTGTTGGAAAAAAGTATGAACACGAAGGAATTGCCCGCGATGGAGCCAAAATGATACACGCTGTGGCCAATGCAAATGTGCCCAAAATAACCATCATTACCGGAGGTTCTTATGGCGCTGGGAATTATGCCATGGCCGGACGTGCCTACGATCCGCATTTTTTGTGGATGTGGCCAAATGCAAGAATTGGCGTAATGGGCGGCGATCAGGCTGCCGGTGTACTCACTTCTATCAGGGAAGCCGCGATTAAAAAACAGGGTCGTACTCCCGACAAAAAAGAAAAAGAAGAAATTAAAAAGGAAATATTGGAGCGTTATCGTTACGAGAGCTCTGCAATGTACAGCACTTCCCGGATTTGGGACGATGGAATTATTGATCCCGCTCAATCCAGAATTTATTTGGCTATGGCCATTGCTGTTTCAGCTAACAAGAAATGGGATGAACCGAAACGTGGAATTTTCAGAATGTAGAAATTATGCAATACAGAACCATCAAAATAAATGAATATAAACAGTATACCGAAGTCAGACTCAATCGTTCGGCAGTAAGAAACGCTATGAACGGTGAAATGCTTGACGAACTGATTTTTCTGTTTACAAAGCTCACAAAACAGCCACACACACCACTGCTTTTATTGCGTGGCGAAGGTAATGTTTTTAGTGCAGGAGCCGATCTCAACTGGATGGCAGAATCTGTAAATTTTACAGCAGATGAAAATATAGAAGACAGCCGGAAGCTTTATCGCTGCTTCGATTTGTTCAATAGCCTGCCGCTAACTACGATTGCCTGGGTACATGGAGCTGTTGTTGGCGGAGCCGCAGGCCTGGCTGCAGCAGCCGATTTCGTTTGGATTACAAGCGATCTCAGTCTTCGTTTTAGCGAAGTTAAGCTTGGGCTGGTGCCTGCAACCGTGGCTCCCTTTGTTGCCGAACGAATTGGTTTTATTCGGTCCCGCCAATGGATGCTCACAGCCATGCAAATTAACGCCGAACAAATGATCAGTGCCGGATTTGCCGATCAAATTGTTGATACAGAGCACTTGCCCGATGAGCTGGATAAAATTTTGATAGCTATGAAAGGGAATGATATTAATGCTATGGGTACCACACGTGAATTGCTCAATAAATTACATCGCAACGAATATGAAGGATCGCAAGAGTTGTTTACCGCAGAAATAATTGCCCGGGCACGTACGTCAGATATAGCCCGGCAGCGCATCCGACAATTTTTATCCACTAAAAATGCAACCTCATGATTCACAAGTTGCTCATAGCAAATCGTGGAGAAATTGCCATGCGCATAATTCGCACAGCTCGCGAAATGGGCATGGAAACCGTTGCTTTGTTTACGCAAGGAGAAGAAAATTCAATATGGGTGCAGGCGGCAGATGAAGCTGTTTTTTTGCCCGGAAAAAACCTCACAGAGAGTTGGTTGAATATTAATCTGATCATAAAAACAGCTATTGACGTGAAGGCAAATGCCATTCATCCCGGTTACGGATTTTTGTCTGAGAATGCAGCTTTTGCTCAAAAAACAGAGGACGCAGATGTAATTTTTGTCGGCCCCAATGCCCGTACCATTAGCACTATGGGACACAAGTTGAATGCCGCCGAAATGGCCAAATCTTCGGGTGTGCCTGTTCAAAATATTTATAAAGGTAATGTGAAGGAACTATCTGCCTTAAAAAATCAACTTGAATACCCGTTGCTTA
>CAYPSX010000027.1:7890-30369 GCA_964413185.1 uncultured Bacteroidales bacterium | reverse complement strand
CGGATAACGCAGCAACGTAATTTTAAGTTACCTAAACTTTATAACTACTATATTTAACTACAAACGGCAAAATTTAGTACGAACCAATCAGTGATAATCCGCGTATCAACGATATTGATTTCTTACTATCAGGACAAGGTAGTGCATCTCAAAAAAATCGCATTCCAGCCATCAACCAAAAATTCAATTAATCAATCCGCTTAATCCGCGTTCTGTTAAAAAAACCACAAGAACTAACAGCCCACAACTTTATCAACCGCGGCAAATATTCATTTATACTATTTTTGGTATATAATTTATATCGAACTCACTTTAAAAAACATTCATTTTAGCTAAACTTGCACGCAATTTGCTTTTAAAGCCAACTGAATCAGCACCCGGCTAAAAATATCAAAAATGAAGAACCAACTCAGTCATATTTTATTTGATTTAGACAGAACTATTTGGGATTTTGAAACAAATGCCAGAGAGGCAATTTTCGATATTTATCAAAACCTGGAACTGAACAGGCACATTGGCAGCTTTGATCAGTTTTATCAAACTTATAAATCTGTAAATGAGCAACTTTGGGAAGAATACAGAGAAAAGAAAAGAACAAAAGAAAATTTGATAGACAACAGGTTCTACCTGGCTTTTAAAGAAATGGGCTACGACAATAAATCAGCAGGAATACGGGCAGGCAAAGATTACTTAACGACAAGTGTAGAAAAGACAGCGCTTTTTCCTAACGCCATTGAAACACTTGAATATTTGGCCGCAAAATATCAACTGCATATCGTAACAAACGGCTTCCGTTCTGTTCAGGAAGGGAAATTGGCAAACAGCGGAATAAAAAAATATTTTCAATCGCTGATAGCTTCGGAAGATATTGGCTATCAAAAACCTGACGTAAGAATTTTTTCGCATACCCTCAAAACAATTTCTGCGAAAAAGGAAGATTGCATTATGATTGGCGATGATGAAAAAACAGACATTCAAGGTGCAAAAGATGCCGGTATTGATTACATTTGGTTCAATCCGGAAAAAAGAAAATCGCTTTACAATTCGCAACCGGAAATCAATACATTTCATGAGCTTCGGGAAATGTTATAAAAGCTACACTAGTGTCGCCAAAAAACCGGTGTAAGAATCACCACAACAGTAAATATCTCAAGCCTTCCCAACAACATTAAGAAAGTCAGTACCCATTTGCCGACATCGGGTATAAATGCAAAATTATCGATCGGGCCAACCTGCCCGATACCCGGACCAATATTGCCCAGGCTGGCAGCAACAGCTCCCATGGCGGTCTCAAAATCGAGCCCGAGCATTGACATTATGGCTACACCAACCACGAAAATCATAAAATAAAAAACAATGAAAGCAAGAATGTTCATTACAGTTTTCTCTGCCACCACTTTTTTATTAAGCCGCATTGGTAAAACCGCCTTCGGATGCAACAGGCGTTTAATTTCATAATAACTGTTCTTAATTACAACAACCAAACGTACGATTTTTATTCCACCACCCGTAGAACCTGCCGACCCGCCGAAAAACATCAAAAAGAAAATAATAAACGACAAAAAGGGGCCCCAAAGCAAATAGTTTTCCGTAGCATAGCCTGTGGTGGTCATTATAGATACAACCTGGAAAGCCCCTGCGCGAAATGCTTCTTCGAAATGTACAAATTGGCTGGTAAAATACAGCCCCAGAGTAACCAATAGCGTAAACCCAACTGCAAAGCCCAAATAAAAACGAAACTCTTCATTTTTCCACACTGCACGAACTTTTCCATGTAATGCAAAATACGACAAGGTAAAATTCGTACCTGCTATAAACATAAAAACAGTAATAACATATTGAATAAATGGAGAAGAAAAAGCAGCAATACTGGCCTGTTTGGTTGAGTAACCACCTGTTGCCATTGTGGTAAAACTATGATTTATAGCATCGAACCACCCCATGCCTCCCAGCATGAGCAGCGCACATTCGAGTAAAGTAAACATTGTATAAATAGCCCACAACCGTTTGGCTGTTTCTTTTACTTTCGGGTGCAATTTATCGGGGGTCAGGCCCGGCACTTCGGCACTAAAAAGCTGCATACCGCCAATGCCCAAAAAGGGCAAAATAGACAAGCTCAAAACAATAATACCCATTCCGCCCAACCATTGAGTAAGGCTGCGCCAAAACAACAAACCGTGCGGCAAGGCTTCAATGTCATTTAAAATGGAAGCTCCGGTAGTTGTAAAACCCGATATAGTTTCGAAAAAAGCATCTGTAAAAGAGGTTATTTCGCCACTTATAACAAACGGAAGTGAACCAAAAAGGGAAAAAACCACCCAGACGAGGCTAACAATAACAAATCCTTCGCGCTTTGCAAACTCTTTTTTGGCTTTCCGGTTAAAATAAAAAGCAGCTCCTCCAACCGTTAAAGCAATGCCCCCTGAAATCAGAAAAGCCACTGCATCGGTACCTTCAAAACCAATCGATACGCCGGCTGAAACAAAGAGGAAAAATGCTTCAATCAGAAGCAATATTCCCAAAATCAATAGGATTATCTGACGATTTACCATCTTTTAATTAAAAAAACGCTCTATTTTGTGTATAACTGAAGGCAAAGCAAAAACAACAACCCGGTCATTTGCCATAATTTCCGTATCTCCGCGTGCAATAAAGCCTTTCTTGTCGCGTATTACTCCGCCAATAATAGCTTCTTTTGGAAAGTTCGTGTCCCGTAAATTGGCTTTAGTAATTTTTGCACCGGGGCGCACTACAAATTCCAAAACTTCGGCATCCGACCCGGTAAGGCATACAAAAGACGGCACATCGGCATTTACTGTGAACCGCATGATATAACTTGCGGTAATTAACTTTTTATTAATCATGGCATCAATGCCGAGGTTCTCGGCCAAATTGATGTAATCTGTATTTTCGACGGCTGCAATGGTTTTTTGAACCCCAAGCCGTTTGGCCTGTATGCAGGTAAGGATATTTGTTTCGGAATCGCCTGTAACAGCAATAAAAACATCCATTTTCTCAATACCTTCTTCGCGCAGCAAATCAATGTTTCTCCCGTCGCCGTTTATAATTAGAGCATTAGGCAACTCATCGGCAAGCTCTAAACATTTATCTTTGTCGTATTCTATGAGTTTTACTTTGCTTGTTTCCTGTAGTGTAATTGCAGTGCGTTTTCCAATGCGGCTGCCGCCAAGAATCATCAGGTTGTGGGTATCGAGCTTCTTTTGTCCGGAATATTTCATCAATTTACCTACACCCTTTTGGTTGGTTATGACATATACAATATCGTTGGTTCTAAAAATATCATTACCCCGCGGGATTATTGTCTGGCCCTCCCGCGTAATAGCTACTGCCCTGTAAACCAACTCCCTGTCTATTTCCGCAGCTTCTTGTAATGTTTTGTCGATAACCAATGCATTCTCATCGAGGCGCAACACAAATAGTGAAAGTGAGCCGCCGGAAAAATTAAAGACTTCTGAAGTGCCGGTTTGGCTTAGTAAATTGACAATTTCGCGTGCGGCCAGCATTTGCGGGTACACCAGCGAATCTATTCCCAACGAAATAAAATGTGCTTTATTAATGGGTAAAAGATATTCCCGGTTATCGATACGTGCGATGGTTCGTTTGGCTCCCAGTTTTTTACTTAGTATACAAGCTGTAATATTAACTTCGAGTTCGTGTGTTACCGCAATAAACAAATCAGCATTTTTCACCCCGGCCTCTTTCAGCTTTCCAAAAGAAGTTGCAGAACCCTGAACGGTAAGTACATCAAAATGTGTACTTACTTCTTCCAACTGCTCTTCACGCACGTCCATTACCACAATTTGATGGTGCTCCGTAGCCAGCATTTTTGCCAGGTACATTCCAACCTCTCCTACTCCCGCTATAATTATCTTCATTTTCTTAATTTATTCGCTAAAAAACATGAGCCAAAACACGGCAATATTAAACAAATCATTCCATATTAGAAAACAAAAATACTAATGATTTTTTGAACGATTTATAACCAAAGTTATCAAAAACTCTGCCTCAATGTTCGCAAAACGTTCAAAAAATAAACATTACCATGTTTCCACAAAGGCTCCCTGCTGCGAAACTGTGTAAAACCGCATTTGCAAACCCGATAGAGTTTTTTGCCAGTTATTAAGCTTAAATCCCGATACAGCAGGGTCTGCTATAATCATTTCAGGTTTTATTTTTGTTAGCAACTTTTGTATATCAAATGGACTTTTTTCTGAAAGGACAAGCCAGCGACAATGAATAGTGTCATCTACGGGGAAATGATCAACATTATAAAAAATTCCGTTATACGGATAATCGCCAAATATATGCAAATCTTCGCCCGACAACATATTGGTACTATCGGCTATTTGCTGTTTCAAGCCATTCTCCAGCATTACCGGCTGTATAAACCAGCTACAGTTTTCCAGTTTTTGGGGGTTGATGATTGTTCCATCGCGACCTGAGGCATAAAGTATTAAGGGCTCACGAAATGTATTGAATACAATGAGCCGGTTTTCAACGGTTCTATTGTAATACTGATAGCTCACGGTTAGCGAAAAAGCAATCAGAAAATAAAAAACGAGCTTCAACCTCCGGTAATTTGTCCTTATGCCCCAGTAAGTTACAATAACAATAACAGCGTACAAAATGAGCATTTGGAGTTCGTTAATATGAACAAACTTTATGGTGGCCCATTCTAACTGATGAATCCATTGCGTAAACTGGTTCATTAACCACGTTAGCTTGTCGGCCAGCCAGCCAATTTTTTGGGAGATAAAGGGTACCGGCATAAAAACAATCATCATCACAAAAACATACATTAACACTGTGGCCAATGGAACCATAAGTAAATTCGAAAGCATAAACAGCAGCGGGAATTGATGAAAATAATATAAACTCAACGGGGTTGTAATAATTTGTGCTGCAATGGAAACAGCCATTAATTGCCAAATTTTATCAAGATACTTATGGGGTACATAAATCCATTTATAAACTATGGGATAGAAAAACACAATGCCCATTACGGCGAGAAAAGACATTTGAAATCCTACATTTAGCAGGAGTAACGGGTTATAAAAAAGCAGAATAAATGCAGCCAGAGCCATTGAATTGTAAACCGCATAACGTTTCCCGAACAAATCACCAATCACAAAGACAGAAAACATGGTTGCAGCCCGGGTAACCGATGGCGAAAGACCGGTGAACATGGCGTAGCCCCATAAAATTGCAATAGAAACAAAAAAACGCACAATCGTTCCCCATCTTTTTTTCATTAAACCTTTTAAAAGAAACTTTACAACCATGTAAATTATCCCAACATGCAAACCGCTCACAGCCAATACGTGCATAAGCCCTGCCGAAACGTATCCCTGTCTCAGGTCGTGTTCTAAAAGCGATTTGTCGCCCAGGGTGAGAGCTGAAAAAACGGCCAGTTCATTTTCATTAAGACCAGATTGCCGATAATAATTAAAGATTTTCCTGCGAAATTTTTTCAGTTCAATATTTAAATTAAAAGATTGATTTACACTGGATAATTGCCAATTTTTGTCAGGCAAAAAAAGTTGATAATAGAAACCTTGCGTAGCAGCATATTCCTTAAAATTGAATGCTCCCGGGTTGTTCTGGTTTTTAATAATTTCGGGTTTTGCATGCATCAGCAGCATATCGCCTGCCTGTAACTTCCGCGACCTGGTGTTGTTGGGAATATACACGTAAGCCTTTCCCTGTATAGGTTGTTGAGTTGAATCTTTTATTTCAAAAAGAATGTCGGTTTTTAGTTTTATGCTGCTGGCGGTGCTGTCGGGGAAATCCATGATTTGGGTTACCAAAACGGCCTTTTCTTCGAATATTTTTGGTTCGTGTGTTTCTTTAACCGCCTGAGTCAATCCCATAACTAAAAAAATTAGTATAAGCAACGCGTTTTGCACAGGGGCTTTGCCATGAAAATCTTTTATAAAAAACAGAGTCAGCCAACTAACAAGGCACGCGGTTAAAAAAATATAGCAAAGCTGAATATCACAAGAAACAAACATGATACCTGCCCAAATTCCAACAATGAAAGGAAATACCAGGCGAATGAAAGGGTTATTTTGGATAATGTCGTGCATTCATGAAACTTGTTTGCACAAAAATAACTTATAAATTTTCAGGCACAAAAAAAAACGGGGTCAAATTGACCCCGGCTCCTCATCATAAATTGCAATTGTCTGGTTACAATAAAATCAGCTTTTATTGGGTTTGGGAAGCAAAGCTTTTCTCGAAAGCTTCAACTTACCATTATCGTCAATGTTGAGCAATTTAACGTCAATTTCCTGTCCAACTTCAAGCACATCTTCTACTTTACGTATGCGATTCCAGTCGATTTCGGAAATATGGAGTAAACCGTCTTTGTTTGGTGCTACTTCTACAAAAGCACCATACGTTTGGATCGATTTTACTTTTCCTTTGTAAATGGCGCCAACTTCAAGAATGCCAATGGCTTCTTTAATGCGTTCCGTAGCGTTTCGAATTGCATTCAAATCTGATGCAACCACTTCAACGTAACCGGCATTGTCGCGTTCTTCGATTACAATGGTTGTTTGGGTTTGTTTTTGAATTTCCTGAACAACTTTCCCTCCCGGACCAATCAAGGCGCCAATAGATTCTGTAGGAATCACCATTTGCTCAATGTGTGGAGCATGTGGTTTCAGCTCTTTGCGTGGTTCTTCAAGGGTCTCAGCCATTTTATCGAGAATATGCAAACGTCCTGCTTTCGCTTGTTCCAATGCTTTTTTGAGCACATCGAACGAAAGTCCGTCTACCTTTATATCCATTTGCGTTGCCATGATTCCATCGCGGGTACCGGCGACTTTGAAGTCCATATCGCCGAGGTGGTCTTCATCGCCGAGGATATCGCTAAGTACGGCATAGCGGTCTTCGCCGTCGGTGATTAGTCCCATTGCAATTCCTGATACGGGCTTGCTAATATTTACTCCGGCGTCCATCAATGCAAGCGTGCCTGCACAAACAGTTGCCATGGATGAAGATCCGTTTGATTCAAGTATGTCGGATACCACGCGTATTGAATATGGGAAATTATCGTTTGGCAAAACGCGTTTCAGTGCGCGGTGGGCCAGGTTTCCGTGGCCTACTTCGCGACGGCTTAAGCCGCGTACGGGTCGTGCGTCGCCGGTCGAATATGGCGGGAAATTGTAGTGTAACAAAAATTTGTCTTTACCCTGACGCATAACCTCGTCTACGATTTTGTCGTCGAGTTTTGTACCCAGCGTTACGGTAGTAAGGGATTGAGTTTCGCCCCGGGTAAAGATTGCAGAACCGTGTGCAGTTGGGAGGTAATCGACTTCGCTCCAGATGGGGCGAATTTCGTCTGTTTTACGACCATCTAAACGAAATTTTTCGTCGAGAATCAGGTTGCGTACAGCTTTTTTCTCCACATCGTGGAAATAGCGGCTTACCAGCGCTTCGTTCACTTCGTCTTCTTCGGTATATTGTTCGAGGAAAGCTTCTTTAACTGCGCCAAATTCCTCGCTGCGTTTATGTTTATCGGCCATAGCTTTTTGCGCTACAGCATATACTTTATCGTACGTTTCGTCCCAAACTTTTTTCTCAAGTTCCTCATCGGATTCCTCGTGGCAATAAGTACGCTTTGTAGTTGAGCCAACTTCTTGTGCCATTTCAATTTGCACTGCGCATTGCTTTTTGATTTCTTCATGCGCAAAACCAATGGCTTCGATCATTTCTTCTTCAGAAACTTCGTCCATTTCACCTTCTACCATAAGAATATTGTCGATAGTAGCACCTATAAGGAGGTCGATATCGGCTCTTTCGTTCTCTTCGGCATCGGGGTTAACTTTGAATTGGCCGTCGATGCGAGATACACGGCACTCCGAAATGGGGCCATTGAATGGTATATCGGAAACGGCAAGTGCAGCAGATGCGGCTAAGCCGGCCAAAGCATCGGGCATTACACCTGTTTCGGCTGAGATAAGCTCAATGGTAACAAATGTGTCTGCATGGTAATCACTTGGAAACAGTGGACGCAAAGCCCTGTCTACCAGTCGAGAAACGAGAATCTCATTGTCGCCGGGGCGGCCTTCTCTACGTAAAAACCCTCCCGGAAAACGACCGGCAGCGGCGAATTTTTCTTTGTAATCTACAGAAAGTGGCATAAAGTCCACACCTTCTTTGGCCTCTTGCGCTGAAACAACAGTTGCAAGCAACATGGTGTCTCCCAGTCGCACAAGAACTGACCCGTCAGCTTGTTTGGCCAACTTCCCTGTTTCAAGCGTAATTTCGCGGCCATCGGCCAGGGGAATTGATTTTTGAATAATGTTCATATAAAATTAATTAAATTGGATAATGATATATACGAAAAAAGGCAACTCACATTGCCTTTTTTATTACTTACGTATGCTCAGTTCTTTAATTAAGGAACGATATTTTTCAATATCTTCCTTTTTCAGGTAATCCAGCAAACTACGCCTTTTACCAACCAGTGCCAGCAATGCGCGTTGCGTACCATAATCTTTTTTGTTTTTCTTAAGATGCTCATTAAGATGATTGATGCGGGCTGTAAAGAGTGCAATTTGTGACTCTGCTGCTCCTGAATCGTTCTCATCTTTTCCAAACTTCTTGAAAAGTTCCTTTCTTTGTTCTACTGTCAAATTCATATCGCTCTTTATCTTATAGAATTTCGTTTTTTACAGACCGCAAAGATAGTATTTTTTTAGAATATCAAGAAAATTTAACGATTATTTATTAGAAACTATTCGCTTCATTTATTTCACAAATAAGGGAATTGAATTAAATTTGTGCGCACGAAAAAACATTTAAAACGAAGAAGATATGAAATTTTTTATTGACACTGCCAATCTTGACCAAATTCGCGAAGCCCAGGACCTGGGCGTACTTGACGGCGTAACCACAAACCCGTCGTTGATGGCAAAAGAAGGCATTAAAGGACAGGAAAACATCATTAACCATTACAAAACAATTTGCGATATTGTAGATGGCGATGTAAGTGCAGAAGTTATTGCCACAGATTTCGACGGCATTATCAAAGAAGGCGAAGAGCTTGCCAAATTGCACAAACAAATTGTGGTAAAAGTACCCATGATTAAAGAAGGTATTAAAGCAATTAAATATTTTTCCGACAAAGGCATCCGCACCAATTGCACGTTGGTATTCTCAGCTGGACAGGCGCTTTTAGCTGCCAAAGCAGGCGCAACTTACGTTTCGCCATTCATTGGCCGCCTCGACGATATTTCTACAGATGGCGTTGAATTGATTCATCAAATTGTAGAAATGTACAATTATTATGGATACCAAACCGAAGTTCTTGCTGCTTCAATACGCCACACAATGCACATTATCCAGTGTATGGAAGCCGGCGCAGATGTTGCCACTTGCCCTTTGAACGCAATTATGGGACTTTTAAAACACCCCCTTACCGATATCGGGCTTGAGAAATTTTTGGCCGATTATAAAAAAGTGAACGGATAGGTTTCAGGTTGAAGGTTTCAGGTTTCAGGTTCAGGTGGTTACTCGTTTAAATTTGGTTTGAAATTTGAATAGGGATTACTAATTATTATTGAGGGATAAAAAATGTCAGATTATATAAAACTATACCAGGAAGCGACCGACAGGAAATTGGTGAGAAACGTAGCCGAAATTCTTGAAGAAGGTGCTATTGTAATTCTCCCGACAGACTCAGTATACAGTCTGGCGTGCGATATTAATAACGAAAAGGCACTGGAAAAAATGGCCCGCATTAGAGGGCTGAAGCTAAAAGAAGCCGAGTTTTCCATCGTGTGCGAAGATTTGAGCCAGCTTTCCGATTATTGCAAACCGCTCAATAACCAGATATTCAAACTCCTAAAACGCAATTTACCCGGGCCGTTTACGTTTATTCTGGAAGCCAACAGCAACATTCCGAAGATATTCAAGAAAAACCGGAAAACGGTTGGAATACGTATCCCCGACAATAATATCACCCGTTTGATAGTTGAAGAATTAGGCCGCCCGTTAATTGTTACTTCTGTAAAAGACGACGATAAAATTATCGAATACACAACCGACCCGGAACTGATTCTTGAACGCTACGAAAGCCAGGTAGACATGGTTGTAGATGGCGGTTTAGGACACAACGAACCCTCAACAGTTGTAGACTGTACCAGTGGCGATGTGGAAATTCTCAGGGAAGGTATTGGCGAGTTGAAGTTGTAAAACAAAATACAAAACCCCAAAAAACGCTGCCCGGGAATCCGAAGCAGCGTTTTTTTATGTGTTTATGGTATCTCTTCTTCGAGTTTTGACAATGGTTTTGCGGTCATATTCTTGACATAACTTCTGACTCACGGTCTTCTATTGCTTCACCCATTTTCCACTAAAGGTTTTCCCGGTGGTCGTAGTTATGCGGTACATGTATATACCTATGGGTAAGTCGTGAGTATGCAAACTTATTTCTGAATAAAATGTTGCTGATTTTACGATTGCACCCTGCATGTTGTACATTAAAACTGATGCTTGCCCCGGCTCCGGCAATTTTATATGCAGACTGTTGCTACCTGGATTAGGATAAACTTTTACCTGCTGTTCAAAAGTGGGCTGTGCGTGCATTCCTACGGGTAATTCCCCCTCAGGACTGATGCGCATAATTACCGACTCAGAATAATTGGGCTGGTTAGCCACATCGTAGCGCGTACACGCCATGTAAAGGGCATTATCGGGACCAACTTCCATATTAATAGGGAAATAATAGTTACCATCGGTGTAATAATTGTACCACATTAATGAATCTCCGGCCATACGCGCTACAAAAAACGGGTACGCTTCGGGGCTGCCAAAATCCACAAAATAAGGTACCGGATCTCTCATTGTGCCAGCTGCATAAATAATGGAAGTATCTGAATTACAGGCTATGCTTCTTATATAACCATATTTTGAGTCCTCTCCATTACTTCCAAAATGCGGGTAAGTTTCAATATCCTGAAAATCCATCGAAAAATGTATGATTGAATGGGTATTATCTAAACCAGATGTCCCAGTTTGCCAATACCCATTTTCAGGTGTTTTTATCATATCTCCAAAAAGAGTGGTGGTGTTATTTAACGTATCGTTATATGGATATACTTGGTAACCATCCAGGTTAAATAATGTATCTACAATAACAAAATAATTTTTGATTGGAAACACAAAACCTGTATCCACATAATCTATTGGATCATAACCAGAAACGTTTAAAGTGCTTAAAAACTCATATTGAACCAGGTTGTAATTTAAGTCGAACTTAAGTGCATGAGTATTAGTTAAGCCATACATAAAAAGATAGTTTCTTTTTTTAAACTCAAAAGACCTTACTTTTTTTATTAATCCATGATACTCAATTTCAATTTGCTTAGTCCATAATAAATTCAGATTGAGATCAATACATTGTATAATAGCGTAGTAAACATCATCAACCATACACCTGCCAAATAAAAGCAGACTATCTGAATTTGATTCAATTAAATATATACCATGCTTATCATATTGATTAAAAACAATGCTATCAATTACATTTCCAGCTAAATCATATTTCCAAACTATACCTTCACCACTATCCCTATGCCAACCTGAAACTATTAAAGATTGATCTTCCAGAAACTCTAAATCAAGATAGGTAACAGAACCGTTATGTTTGGCGTGTGTGATATAATCGAATTGCTGTGATAATACTATCTGTGAAAGAAAAAGTAATAAAATAAATGTAGCTACTTTCATTATTATTATTTTATAAAAAGAACCCGGCACAACCGGGTTCAATAAATTTATTCATGCATTAATGCCGGGTCTTCTCTTGGCCTTTCTGAATAATGTCTTTCTCCTAATTCAAATACATAACCATACTCAATATGAGAACTCTTATTCACATCCCCTGTTATTAAAATATAAATATTAAAAGGATATAAATCAGCAAATTCATCTGGACCAGGTCTGTTGTGAATCAACACATCATCCATTTTACTTAAAAAGAAATACAAATCTTCGGGAGACAAACATGTACGATCATAACTGGGGCCATAAACTAAGGTCGGATAAAGATCTTGTGTTTCAGGGTCATTATTCCAGGTATTATCCCAAATTACATCGGGATATTCCCAAGGATTTGGTTGATCCGTGAAATATACCCAGGGGCTGTTTAGGTATGCAAAATCTGAATTATGACTCCTATAATAATCCAATAATTGATCAGCAGCATTTTCATCACTTGGAAATTCAGCCTGATAACCATTACATCGACCTTCAATTACATGCCACCAATCGTAATATTTAAATGGATCTAAAACATCGCTTTTCGTCTCAGGGGCATCAACAACTTTTCCAATGGTTGAGTGAAGCCAAAGTTCTGCCTGCGTTGCTGTTAGGTTTCTTAATGATACATTCATCGAAATCATGTGTTTAGGATCATCGAGAAAATTATCGTACTGCTTAACGATAAAATTGTTCATGTCTATATGTGTACTTGCAACAACGTCAGCAGCCACCATGCCGCCTTCCAAAAGGTCAATTGTTATTTTCATAGAATCCGTAGTTACATTTTCGTAATTGAGGTGTGGATAACCATAATTCAGGTTAAACCATGCCTCCGAATACCAAACTAAGGAATCTATGTGCATATTGTCTCCTTTGCCACTTTTTTTTGTGAGGGATGACCCAAAATCGACAATTCTTTGGGTTGTGGCATCGTAACTGTTTTCACTTTGCAGATCGAACTCTTCTTGTTCACAACCTACAAAAACTACCATCAATGCGGTAACTAAGCTTAAGATTGAAATCTTTTTCATGATAATTAAAATTTTATTGTTATTAATACCGCGCAATAATAATAATAATAATACTGTGCAATATTTTAACAATTCATTTGCATTTTTCTTTAAATATTTTCGATAAACGGATGTAAACTGATAACGCCTCGAATTATAATTGAAATTTCTAAAGCTTCATAACCAAGATTTTTTTGTATAAAGCAACAATATTCCTTCTACTTATCTTTGAAAATCAGCTTATCTAAGATATCTAACATGCTACTCCATTTAAATAATAGCATAACACCATGTTAAACAGAAAACAAGCATCTAACACCGAATTCATTAATCCGCTTAATCCGCGTTTTATATTTTTAAAAATACAACCATTTATAAAAGCATAACGTTCGATTCCGCCGGAATCGGTTTTCCGTTTCCATTCCAATGTTCTATAAACATTTGATGCCGCTAGCATCATTTCGGATATTTTGGGCTATTTTCACAAAAATCCATGTTCCGGAAACCCCTTAATCCCGGATGACATTTCGGTAAAAACAGTGATAAGCATACGAATTCGCCGCGATGGAGCGATGTTTATCGAAAAGAATTTGTGATCGGCAAAATGGAATAATTAAATATTCTTTTGTGGCTAAAACCATGCCCGTTTTTTAATCTATAATCCCCGGCGTGAATGCCGGAGCTATTGATTCCGTTTTTAATCAATCTGCAAACGATCATTTGCCCGGTTGTTTATGGCCATATAAAGGCATGAATTTGAGGCTACTGATTCTGATACAATCATAAGGCTTTTCATTGAAAACGTTCAATTGCCCGGTCATTTATGGCCGGGTAAAATTGCAGCAACGTTTGCGGGCTTTAGCCCAAATTTTGGAACAATGAAAGTTCTATGCCACTCCTACGGAGTTCTGTGATCTGGTTTGTCTACCAGGCTACCGACATTTCACGCCTAACGGCGTTGGGATTCGCGAAAAAATCCCGGGATTATATGCTTGGAAAACCGCGAATCATCATCGGAAAGCGCTCAACAGCGGAACGATTTTTTTACTGCCCATCATTTCTAATTCATGAGATTTGTGAAATTCGTGGATAAAGTTGCTGCTGTGGGAAAATCATACAATTCCAGCTTCGGCTCCTGATTTCGGCTACGCTCAATCTACACAGCTAACACCGGAATCGGTTTCCGGTTTCAAAATCCACGTTCTATAAACATTTGATGCCACCGGCATCAGAAAATAGCATTAAAAAAAAGCTGCTCCGAAAATCGAAGCAGCTTTTAAATTTATTGAAAATTTTATTTTATCTGCGTTTTCTGAACAGCATTACTATTACGATGAGGGCCAGTATGACAATGGCGCCAATCATTATGTTCATGTTTGTTTTGCTGATGGTTACCGTAGCCGTTTCCTCTTCCTGCTCAGGCATATTTTCCTGGCCTAACATCAGGAACTGGTCGCCTGTTTCTTCTACAATGCGGTTATACCACGATTGTGGATATCCGGGGAATTCAACTTTTATTACGCCGGTTCCATTGGTTTCAAATACGCCGTCTTTTTCAGGTTTAGTGTTACCGTCGATGTATTTTACAACAAGGAAATGGAATAAATCTTTCCATCGTTCAAAAGTTTCCTGCCCTGCATTTACGGAATAATCGGTAATATAACGTGTTGCCCTGTACGGACTTGTTTGGTAAAGGGCTTTTGCTTTTTTGTCAACCTCTTCTACTTCTTTGGTAAATTTGCTTTCCAACTCCTGCTTCACTTCTTTGATATCGTCAATCATGTGATTGTAGCGGAGGTAAGCAAAGTTTGAGACCATATTGAAAATCCAAAATGCTGAAGTTTCGGAAAACTCCATCATACTTCCATTTCCTTCGCGAAATGCTTCGGGCACTTTTTTCATACCACAATAAAAAGGAACGTAAACAGATGTAGCTGCATCATCAACACCAAACCAGTTGAGGCCGCCAATTGGGTCGGGCAACCAGTTACGCGACTGTGTTACGAATGAGAAACCGGTTTGCTGCGTTGCTGTAGCACGTTCGTTGCAATACTGAACAGAATCGACTTCCCATGTAAGCGGACGCCAGCGATATGGACGCTCAAACGGGCCTGCACCAATATCTTTACGCATATCGAGCGGTGTTCCTTCCAGGTGGTCGCGCATAGCGTCTTTTACATCTTGTGCAGAGATTTTTTCTTGTGGTTTGATCCACAACGGCATGCGGTTGGTTGCTATTCCCTGCTCATTTTTTTCTACTTTTCCGCTGGCATAGTCGAAATATTTCTCCATATCGGGATTGATATCTTTAAAGAAAGACCAAACGCGGATTTCGCAGAACCGTGCACCGCCAAAATCAACGGGAGCATAAACATCAGAAAAGCTGAAGTCTTTGTCTTCACCTTTATAATATCCTTTTTCGCGGGCAAAAGAAATTACGTCGGGTGCGTGGAAAGTAGTTTGTTCTTCATTGAACCAGTCATTTTTTTCCTGAAAAGGAAACGTAGTGATACGTGCCTGGTTTGCGTGAGCAGAAACGTATCCGTCGGGAATTTGGCGTGCAACCCAAACAATACCTTTGTTGCCGGGGCCTTTTCCAATAATTTCCATAATCCACACTTCTTCGGGATCGGCAATTGATAACGATTCTCCAGTGCTGTAATAGCCATGCTCAGCTACGAGTTCAGTCATAACCTTAATTGCTTCGCGGGCGGTTTTGGCACGTTGTAAAGTCAAATAAATTAAGCTGCCATAATCAATTATACCGGTTGTATCGCGCAGCTCTTTGCGACCGGTATACGTAGTTTCGCCAATGGCCAACTGGTGTTCGTTCATGTTTCCTACCACAGAATAAGTTTTACGTACTTGTGGAATTTTGCCGAGAAATTTCCCGGTGTCCCACTCATAAACTTTAACCATAGCCCCTTCGGGATAGGTCGCAGCCGGGCGGAAATACAATTCGCCATAAAGCGAGTGCGAATCAGCGGCATAACTAATTATTGTTGAGCCATCGGTCGATGCACCTTTGGTTACCAAAAAGTTGGTACAGGCATCGG
Source organism: uncultured Bacteroidales bacterium (assembly GCA_964413185.1). Classification (GTDB taxonomy): domain Bacteria; phylum Bacteroidota; class Bacteroidia; order Bacteroidales; family Salinivirgaceae; genus Salinivirga. The sequence continues at coordinate 14,510 of CAYPSX010000027.1, read as the reverse complement.
CTGGTAAAAATGCAAAGCCCGTAATAAAAAGGGCCAGAATAGATGCAATTAGTGTTCTTTTCATGGATCTGTATTTAATTGTTTGTAATAATTATTTCGAATACTTTATTTTTGAGACATTTTATAACGACTTCACAGCAAACAAAAATAGAAAAAAAAATTGCAATCTGTCAAAATATCGTTTAACTGTACAGATTTGAACAAAACTTTTTGTATCTTAGCAGGGCAATGCACAAAATCTGCCAATAAGTGGAGTTTGTGCTTATTTTTTGACCTTTTACTTGCTATATAACAGGCTTTTATGTAATAAAAAATAAAAAAGTATGAAAATTGATGTTTTGCTCGGTTTGCAATGGGGCGATGAAGGAAAAGGAAAGGGTGTCGATCTATTAACACCTCGCTATGATGTAATTACACGTTTTCAGGGTGGTCCGAATGCCGGCCATTCGCTTGAATTTAATGGTAAGAAGCACATTTTGCATCTTATCCCATCGGGCATTTTTCACGAGAGTATCAATCTTATTGGGAACGGTGTAGTCATTGATCCGGTAAAATTTGAAATTGAAATTGACAACCTGAAGAAACTGGGTGTTGATGCCACCAATAAATTGCAAATTTCGCGCAAAGCACATTTAATTTTACCTACACATCGCATATTGGATGCAGCCATCGAGCAAGCCAAAGGCAAAAACAAAATTGGTTCCACATTGCGAGGCATTGGCCCTACATATCGCGATAAAATTGGCCGAGACGGATTGCGCGTCGGAGATATTGAAACAACCGATTTCAAACAAAAATACGAAACACTTAAAGCAAAACATCAGTTACTACTTAAACAGTACGACTTTGAATATGAACTTGAAAAGGACGAAAAAGAGTGGTTCAGTGCTATTGAAACATTGAAAAAATTTGAGTTAGTTAACAGCGAATACCGCATCGATCAATACATAAGAGAAGAAAAAAAAGTGCTTGCCGAAGGGGCACAGGGAGCCTTGCTCGACATTGATTTTGGTTCGTACCCGTTTGTAACCTCATCGAACACAACTATTGGCGGGGCTTGCACCGGAATGGGCATTGCACCCCAAAAAATAGGCAATGTAATAGGCATTGCCAAAGCGTATTGCACGCGCGTTGGCTCCGGGCCTTTTCCTTCGGAATTGCACGATGCAGAAGGGCAACAATTACGCGACAAAGGCGCTGAATACGGCTCAACAACCGGTCGTCCGCGCCGTTGCGGCTGGCTCGACCTTGTTGCACTCAAATATGTAGTGATGCTGAACGGCGTTACCGAAATTATCCTCACCAAAGCCGATGTGCTGGACGAGTTTGAGAACATCAAAATTTGCACATCGTACAAAATAAACGGAGAAGAAACAACTGAAGTCCCGTTTGACATCAATACACCCATTGAACCCGTTTTCACGGAATTGAAAGGATGGAATCAACAAATTAAAGAGATGCGCAAACCGGAAGAACTTCCCAAAGAATTTAACACGTACCTGAAATTTATCGAAGATTACCTGGAAGTACCGGTAAGCATTGTTTCTGTAGGACCCGACAGAGAGGCGACTATTCATATGCGATAGTGTCATGTCACGCTTAATCTGACGTACCAGGTATTGCTCTTTTCATTTTATCTGCGGTGAAAAATGTTTACAGAACGCTGCTATGCGCACATTTTTTTGCCTTGCAAATAATGAAAACATCTTCAACTTATACGTCATTTGAGCATTGAAACGACACAAAAAACACGTTAAACTGTTTGAATTTAGTTATAAAGGCTATGTATTTACTGTTTTTCTATATTCAAAATTTGTACAACGTAGAACACACATGTTCAATTACGTACACAGAGTTCCAAAAAGAAACACACCCAACAACCTCGCAAACAATCGATTAAAAACTAAGGCATACAATATGAATAAAATTAACTATTAACCCTAAATTTTGCATTATGAATTTATTTTTTATCACATTGTTTTCACTTGTGTTTTTCAGGTTCATGGCGCATACCCGGGTTACATGATTTATTTCAGACCCATGAGTTTAAGCCGAAGCATTGAAGCGAGAAAGAACAAAACCCAGGCGAATATTGCTCCACCAAAAGACCAGCTTGATGTTGTGGTTAAAATAAACGGGAAAAAGGTTAAAATTAATTCTGTACAAGCAGTAAAAGAATTTGCAGGAAAAACCAACATGACCGGATACCTAATACACACTGAATTAGGTCCAAAATCGGATAAAAGTGTCGATTTATTCAAAATAATTGCTACAGACAAAGCCAATGGCGATAAAGGGGAAGCAATATATTATCATAAGGAAAGAGATTACGTGAAAAAGTAATCGTAAAATTGGCTACAAAATATGGTCGCCACAGAACTCTTTACGGTCGCAGGTTTTGCAGTGGCGACCTATCCATTGTTTATAGACTTTTAGGCTGTAAAACTCTTGTTATTAGCTTGTTGTTAATGAATTTGTGGCGAAGATAGTCTGGTAGGGAGTTTTATTTAATGCAATTTTTTGTTTAGTAAAAAAACAGACGGGAATAGAATTAGAATTAAAAAAGATATTGTTAAGCCACCAATGGTTCCTATAGAAAAGTTAAACCAAAAGCTAATAGGTTCATTAATTAAAAATGGAATAAAACCTACAATTGTTGAAACAATAGTTAGCCCTACTGGTAAAAGCTTTCTTACTATGGCTTTTGTGAATAAGAATAGATAACTCTGAGAGCTTCTTTTCTTCATTAGTTTATTGTATTCGTTCAATATAAAACATAAAGCATTAACCGATAATCCGCTGGTTAAGAAAAGCGCAGCATAGCCACCGGCATCAAACTGAACATCGGCTACGTAGAAAATGATAAATACTCCGATAAAAGAAGTTGGTATAAACAATAATATGGAAAAAGCCTGTTTCAAGTTATTAAATAGAATAGCTGTTATAGCAAAAATAAGAAGTAGAGCAATAAGAATTATGAACCAAGGATTGGTTTCATCTTTTTGATCGATTAGCAAAGTGTTTTTTTGAAGTTTTGCAAAATAGCCCGGAGGCTTAATATTATAGAATTTTTCAAGGGTACTGTCGATATGTATTCGGGCGTATTTGTAGGAGCCCACATAGTCAAACTCAATAAATAAACGGTATTGTTGATCCTTTTTTATTATATGAAGTGATTGATTGTTTTTGGTGAGATTTGTTTGCTGAAGAAGTGTATTTTGTCCGTAATGTTTTGAGTTGAACCGCCCCTGATTTATGCTCCAAATATCACCTATTTCATTTAGTTTAAATATTAGTTTTTCAGTTGTTCCGTTTTTGAACCATGAATAAGTAAAGGCCGAATATTGGTTTCGGTGCGCAAGAAATTTATTAAGCTCAGCGGGAGAAACATGGTTGTATTTAAATTGCTTATTGAATGTACCTACATAGTAATTTATAGTTTTATGGCTGTGAGAGAAGTCTCTGTATGCAACCGTTTTTATGTTTTTTATGCGTTTGTTTTCAGAAATTAGTTCAGATAATTGAGTGATAAGGCTTAACAAATTATCATAATTGTACCCGAAAACTGCAATTGCATAATGTGGCATATCTATATAGTCTTTATTGCTATAAGGTTTAGTAATGCCTTGAATATACCAATCAGCACCTCTTAAATTATTAGCGATTCTTACAATCTTACTTCTCAACCCAGAAGCTAATGAGTAAAAATTTTTCGACTGATCGAATGTAATTTTTATGGTTCCCTGATAGGGGTTCGTGCGTGTAATATATTGTAAATGATTTTCATGTGGTTTAATTACATGCTCAATTTCTTGCGCGATTCTTTTGAGTTGTTTTTTAGGTGCATTTGGAGATAGTTGAAATGAAATATCGAGCTCGTTATTTTTTGCCTTTTCTGTATAACTTCCAGTGAATACATATTGGTCAAATAATCGTAACGAACCTCCTAATAGAACATCAAGCGATGGTCTTATATGCTTTTGTACCCAAGAATTTCCAATGGAATTATTGTAAATATTGCTCCATAGTCCATTTTGGTTTATTTGTTGGGGTAATTTATAGAAAGGTGTTCCAAATAGCAGTAATAATAAAAAGAAATACAAAACCTTTCTTTTATATACATGAGATATCCACTGGAAATATATCTTTTGAAATGTGAGTAGAAAATTTTTGGGTAATCCTGATTTTGACCGGGCAGAAAAAACACCCCAATTATTTTGATAAATTAATGCTGGAAGAAAGAAGATACTTATAAAAATAGATATTGCTAAGTTTATTATAAGAACTAAAGAAAAGTCATACAGTAAATTTTGATTTTCCTTTTCTAATCCAGTTACGGGTAGTAATGCAACCAGGGTTGTGAGCACAGTGGCAATAACAGGAATTACAATACTTAATTTTTGCTCACGACGAAAATGATCTATTACAATTATGTTATTATCAATTAAGAAACCAAAGGAGACTGTTACGGCAGCCAGTGAATAAAGATTAATTGAAACATTAAATACCAGATAACCCAAAATTGAAATACAAATATTTATTAAGAGACTGATGCTTAAGTAAAAAACCATTCTGGATTTACGGTAAATGCCCAAAACAAATAGAACAAGCACGCATAAAGTGAGAAGCATTCTTTTGAGCAATTCAAGCATCCGGGTTTTTAGCAACTCCGATTCATCATTTAGTATATTTAATTGGCATGGATTTGACTTGTTTTGATTTATTTTTTGAATAGCATCTTTGATTTTTTTTGCTACTGTTATGTTATTTGAGGCAAACTCACTATAGATGCTAAGGAATACAACTTTTTTGCCGTTTACTTTTATTTGATTCGAAGCCAGATCTTCTGGTCCCTGTATAGTTGCAACATCTTGAATGCGTATTGGAGCGATATTCAAATGTTTTAATATAATTTGTTGAATCTCTTCTATTGATTGTGTACTAGCAGAAAGTAAAACCTGTCTTTTTTTATTGGTTGAAATTGTTGCATCGCCAATATGCGATGTGTACTTTGAATCTTTGATTGCTTTAAACACATCATGCAACGATAAGTTGAATTTATCCAAACGGTTTTGGTTTGCTATGAGTTGGAATGTTCTTGATGGTTGGCCAGCAATATCTATTTTTTCCACACCCTCGATCATGTATAAACGATCGACTACGAATTTGAGGTGATTCTTATGTTGGTCGGTGCAAACGTGAAAGGTTACATTTAATAAGGGTTTCGGGTTTTCGTTTGTATTGAGCGCGATAACATTTATTGTTTCCGCTACTTCTTCAGGAATTTTATTTCTTATGCTTCGAATTTTTGACAATACCTCGTACCGTGCTTTTTTAACGTCTTTGTCAGGATTAAACTTTACGGTTATTTCCCCTGAATTTTGTTTAGAAACAGATTGAACATCAAGAACCTTTTCCAATGTGCTTACAAGGCCTTCTATTGGAGATGTTATTTTATTTTCAACTAATTCCGGAGTAGCGCCAAACCATGAATATGTAATTTTTATGTTGGTTTGGTTAACAGGCGATTGCCAGTCGAGGTTCAAATTGGGGGATAGTACTATACCCAAAATAGCCAGCGAGACAAATGTTACAATAATCGAAAATGAATATTTTTGTATATAATAATTAAGCATGGTAGCTTTACTTATTTTAAGGACTTTCTAAATACATGATAGAGCAGAGGAATTATGTAAAGACTTAGTATTGTCCCGATAATCATCCCGATAATTAGTGTAATTGAAAAAGGTTTTTGCATTTCGCCCCCTATACCGTCAAAAAGGAAGAAGGGCAAGAGTGCCAAAATAGTTGTTAAGCTGGTCATGACTATAGGTCGTGTTCTTCGATGGCTTCCTGTAAGTATGGATCTTTCCAGGTTATGATGTTTCTCGCATCGACGTATGGTTGATATTTTTAATATGGAGTCGTTTATAATAATCCCACTCATTATTATTAATGCAACGCCTGACATCATATTGAGAGAGATTCCGAATATGTTCATCAACAAGAGCACAATAGCAATGTCAATGGGGATTTCAATAAGAAGGATTAATGGAAGAAGTAAAGATTCAAATTGAATAACCAGAATAAAATATAATAGGATAAACGTAATAATTAAGATGTAAAAAATATTTTGCGTCATTGCCGTTTCCTGTAAATAACTCCCAACCAAAGAGAATTGGCTGTCGAATTTTCTTTCTAATTTTGTTATTATACTGTCGGCAGCGGCATAGTCTTTAACTGATTTGCTTGCATTCAGGTTAATAAAAAAGCCACTTTCATCTATTCGTATTGTTGCCCAACCCGGGATACGGTTAACTTCAACTAGCTTTAATAGAGGTATTTCCACCCCATTATTGTTTCGTATTGTAGATTTGTTTAATACAGTGGCTAAAGTTTGTGTTTGCTGGTTTAAGATAATTGGAAGTTGTTCACGGTTTACTCGAATATCATTAATTTTATAGAGTCCAAATTGAAACTTTAAATGGGCAACAATCTCTTTAATTCCTATGCCATGACGTTTTATCGATTCTAATTTTGGTGTTACCTGGTATTGTTCTCTAGTGGGTAAAGAAATTAAATCGATATGTGAATTATCGTGCAAGTGTTTGTTAATTATT
>CAYPSX010000027.1:0-7880 GCA_964413185.1 uncultured Bacteroidales bacterium | reverse complement strand
TTGTGCTTTTTCGGGAGAGATTGGTTGATTATTGGTCGGGCGGATTTTAAAAATATATTTTGATTCTGTAGGGGGTAAAAAGTTGTATAATGATGTGTGCTCGGGATGTATTTCGATATTTGCATTTGGGTATAACTCGAGGAATTGTTTTTTTATGGATGCTTCATACTTGATGGCATCTTTATAACCTATTAGTTGAACAAATATTTGTGCATGGTTTTGGTTTCTAATTTGTTTCTCTGGAAGTAAATACTGAGGTTGTCCTAATTCATACGCAATTTGATTATATGGAATATTGATATTTGAGATTAGTTTATCGCATCTTCTTTTACTTTCTTCCATATTAACAGGATTGTCCCATTCAATATCAATTAATAGATTATCGTATGAAAGAGAAGGAACTACCGTTTTATCGATATTGCGACTACCTGGAATGCTTATAATTAGTATGACTAGCAGTGTAAATAGTGTTTTTTTGGGATTTCTTAGGAAATAATGAAGAATATGCGTATTGAGCCTGGAAAAAAATAGTGCCGTTTCATTTACTTTGTTGTTTTTATTTCGATTATGGAATAAAGTATATAATACCGGGACAAATCCTATAGAAAGCAGAAAGGAGACAACCAAAGTAATTCCAACAGCTAAAGCTTCTTCCAAAAACAATTCACCTATGACACCTTCCAGTAAAAGTACCGGTAAAAACACGACACAAGTAGTTAAAACAGATGATAGCATTGGAATAGCTACCTCTGATGTGCCTTTTACAAATGGCTCTACATTCGCTAAGTCCTCTTTCCTTTTTTGTTCAATATTTTCAAGAACAATAATGACATTGTCAATCATCATTCCTACCCCCAGAATAAGACCAGATAGCGATATAATATTGATTGAAATGTTAAACAGATAGAAAAATATGAGGGTTATAAGTAAACTCATGGGTATAGAGATACCGATAATAACAGTGGTTTTCCACGATCGAATGAATATTGAGGATACCAGAAAAGCAAAGATGATACTAAATAAAAGGGTGTAAAGTAAATTTTCGATTGTTATTCGAAGAAGTTTCGTTTGATCTCTGGTTATATGAAATAGCATGTCTGAATACTGCTCTTCAAATTCATTCACAAGCTGTTGAATATCATCTTGCATTTTATAAATTTGCTGATCACCTTGCTTAATAATTCGTAAAGCAATTGCAGGGCGCTCGTTAAAGAAAACAATGCCTTTATTTTCTTGTTTAACGATGTTTACCGATGCAATTTTACCTAACTCAATTTGTGATGTTTTGTTTTTGATAATTAGGGACCTTATAAAATCAATTGATTTTAATGGATTTTGAAGTTTTATTTGTAAGCTGTATACTCCATCTTTTACTAAAAAAACACTTTCGTTTATGAAGCTACTTTGTAGCGTATTTTCGATATCTTTAATATTGAGACCGTAGTTTTTTAATTTGGGAAAATCAATACTAATTATAATCTGCTTGCTTATTTTTCCGTTTAGATCAGCCAGTGCAACTGATGATAGTTGCTCTATTCGGGGTTTAATGACTCCTTCGGCCCAATTGCTCCATTGACTTATGTCTTCATTGTTTTTTGATTGGATAAACATAGTTAACACAGGTGTTTCTGTGTGACTTGATTTTACAACCGAAGGTCTTTCTATTTCGGAGGGTAAAAAAACCATTGCCTCGTCAATTTTTTCATTTACTTCGAGGGCAAAGTAATCAGCATCTGTGTGGCGGTTGAAACTTAAATAGAATTGGGCTGCGCCATCTTTGGACACAGCATTTATTTTTTTAAGGTTGGGGCTTTGTAAAAGCTTGTTCTTTATAGGTATAGCTATTTGCGTGGCGATGTTTTCGGCAGCGTATCCGGGAGCATTCATCTTTATTGAAATAGAATTGGCTGGTACGGCGGGCATTAATGAAACAGGTATTTTAAACATCAATGCAATTCCAAGCACAACAAATAGTACAAATGCTGTTATCGTAGAAACAGGATGTTTGATCAGAAACCGAATCAATTGCATGATTATTTCTTTTTTATTTTCACCCTCGAACCATCATCCAATAGTAAATTGTTTGATATTATTACTGTATCTCCAATTCGCAACCCAGAACCAATTTGGTAAAAGCTTTTATTTTGATCTATTATTTGAATATTGTTCCATCGGGCGGTGTTGTTAACTAAAGTAAAAACTACTTGTTCCTCATTTTTTCGAACAACAGCTTGTTTAGGGATGGTAATTGCATGCGGAATTGTTTTCCCACATAAAATGTTTACAGTCATATTATGCAGCAATGCTTCAGGATTTTTATTGATTACATTTGCGGTAACATGAAACATTCCGTCATCACTAACATGTTGATCGAAATGAACGATTGTTGCATCAAGAGAATCTTTTAAACTTGGTGAAAAAGCTTTTATTTTTTGTCCTTTTTCGATATATCGCCTGTCGTCTTCCATTAAAAAGAAATCGATTTTTAGAAACTCAAGGTTTAAAATCATTCCGATGTTTTTTGACGCATTTATTTTATGGTTTTTTTGGCAGGTTAAACCACTAATGGAGCCAGCCTGAGGTGCGTAGAGAAAGTTTGACTCATATTGCATTTTCTTTAACTTCCAGTTTGTTTTGGCTTCAATTAATCCGCTTTGTAATTGCAGACTTCGTTTTAAATTTTGCGCGGAATCCTTTTTGTATCTTGATAAATCGCGGCCTAAGAGGAGGTTTTTATATTCTATTTGAGCCATCTCGATTTGGTTAGACGCTATTTGAAGTTGAATAGAATCTTTTTTATGATCTAGTTCAGCGATTAAATCTCCTTTTGAAACAACTTGACCATTTTCCGCATAAATTTTTTTGACAATGCCGTCTTTGTCAAAAAATATAGGAGCATAATCTGAACATGTTATACGGCCGCTAGAGAAAATTTGCTTCCGAAATTGCATTGGTGCAACAATATAAACCTCTACTTCAATATTATTCGCATTAGACGATTTGTAGGCTAATCTCTCTTTTGAGCCGCTTTTAATGCATGAGGTTATTATAAATAAAACAAAGATTACAAGGGTAGTGAATCTCATTTTGTTGATATTAAATTAGTTGTGACTGCTGCGTTATCGTTGCTAAAAAAAGCATACTCCTTTTTATTATCTAATATAAAACGATCAATTTTTTCATGTAATAAATCAAAGTTAATATTTGGATAAACTATAACATGTTCAATAACCTTTTGATTTGCACAAAAAAGTATAATGGGATGTTCCGTAGTAAGAATTTCATATTTATATGCTCCTTTATTAAGGTCCATTTTATATTTTAAATCTTTGTGATAATTAAGAAAGTATGTTTTTGCCTTTAATTTATTAAAACCACTAAAGACCCAAAAACTTTTTGTTTGGGTTGAGTAAAGCTCATAAATATCAAGTAATTTCAATATGCAAGATTTACAACCCATTACAGGAGATACGTAAATTATTTCTGCATTTTTGAATTCTGTACTATATTCGATTGAAGATAAAAATCGTTTTGTCCTTTCAGTTTTCGTTTGACAACTGATTAGCGAAATACTTATTAATAGGATAAATCCGAAACGAGTAAGTATTCTATTCATGATTGAATTTAAATAGTTGAAATGAAATGTGAGATTCGCTGTATTTCTCTCCTTCAGGATTATTAAGGGATAACCAGAATCCTTGGCTGTCGATGAAATAATCGAATGGATTATATTTCATAGCTGGAAGTGAAATTTTCTGAAAAGACTTAAAATCCGGCGAGATAACATACAAATTAAAAGGTTGATAAAAGAACCGGTTTGTAATTTTTAGATTTTTATGTTTGCGAAAATCTTCGGGTTCAAATACAATCTGGAAATAAACATTTCGATACGGATCGTATGTTAAATTGCTAAAGTGTTTGCTTTCGAAACGCGACTTTAATATTGCGTTTTGTTGCCCCCAATTTTTATGATACCAACTGGTTTCAAAGTTAATTGAAATTGGGTTTGATTTTTCTGCTACGTCATTGTTTCCAACTAGAAGTACTTGGTTGTGGAAGCTAAACCCGATGGTCAGTTTTTCCTCTTTAGTGTTGTAAGTATGTGAAAAATCCGGATCAGGAACCAGTGTTTTTTCATAATCAATCGGGGACATTGCACCGGGAAAAGTTAAGGAGTCGTTTTTTACATTGTAGCAAGCTATAAGGGGTCTTTCAGTATATGTTTTGGGTTCTTGTTCGTAAAAAGCCATGTTTATTAACCCAACGTAAAGCTTGTTTTTTGTAAAAATTATTGGATTTCTATTGTTGCGGAAAAATTGTTCAACAAAGACATGCTTATTGTTGTAAAAGTTATATTCATTAATAAAATTCCCGGCAGAATCGTATAAAAAAACGACAGGCCGGTAATAGGTGGTATAGAAAATGGAATCAGGGTTGTGATAGTAAAAGTTACCAATGGGTCCTACGGCATGTTTTCCTTGTTTGGGCACCTTAATCCGCTGTAACAAGCTTCCGTCTTTGATGCTGTAAATAAGAAGCTCATTGACGGGTCTATTCATTCGAACTAATTGTTCCTGATTGTTGATTTCTATAACCTGAGAACGCCACGACATGTAGTTTATATTGTCGTCTGTTTGTAATTCGAGTGTTTGTTTTTCCTTAGTCAAAGAGCCATAGTTGTCGTTAATAGTCTTGGTCTGGTTTGAACAACTATAAGCGATTACCAGGATAGGGAGTAAAAAAAAAATTTCATATTTCTATGTTTTAATTATCAAAGGTAAGTGTTTTGGGGTAATATGTGATGAAGTCTTTGGTGTTATTGAATAGTTTCTCATTTTAAGTAGTATCTAAGTATTGAAATCAATATAATGATTAATACTTAGACCACTACTTAAAGTGTTTAAACTTGCTAAACAAGTACTCGTAATCTAAGATTTGTTTGCAATCTTAAAATGATGGGATTTGTGTGGAATACATACACTGTTTTCCAGAGCCATAACATACGCCATCATTGGCAAGTTTTCCTTTTTTGGCTACAGAAATTGTACCTCCTTCTGGAAGTGCGCATTCTGATTTAGGGGTGAACATTGCAGCAATTGAAAGCACTGCAATAAAAGCTAATACTTTTTTCATTTCTTGTAATTTTTGATTAGTATAAATTATTTTTTAAATCCTTACAAGTTTACAAAAAATACTATTAGCAGCAAAATTATTTTTTACCATTTTTTATAAAATATTCATTAATAATTACTTAACTGATTCTAGATTATTTTTGAAATTGCGGAAAGCGCTTTTTCACTGCGTTCAAACCGCTCAACTTAGGTTATAAATATTTGACTGTAGCTACACTACCCGGTCGCCACAAAAATCTTTGCGGTCGCAGGTTTTGCAATGGCGCCCAATCCATAGTTCATCGAATTGGTTCATGGCCTGCTCTACCAGTTGGTTTTCGGAAGTAAAAATACCTGCTTCGAAGTTACGCCGGATGCTGCTTTTCATGCCTATGCCGGCACCTGTAAGATTAGCCGATCCGATGTAAGCAAATGCTCCATCGACAATAATGAGTTTGAAATGAGCGCGCGGGCAAAGCATTCGCTCAAGTTTGTGAATTAGTTCCGGATGTTTATCGAAATCGTCGCGAAACCTTTTACCGGGCTCTTTAGCATGAATAAGCCTCACTTCTACCCCATTCTTCAGCAGCTTTGCGAGAGCTTTCAAAAAAGGCATCGGAACCCGGTTTTGTTTTACGTACAAATCTTTCAGATCGGCTGTACCGAGCCACAGGAAACGCCGGGCTTTCATGGCTGCATTAATCACCACATTATAATGGTCTGCATCTTTTATGTATTCAATTTTAGACAAATTCAATCTATTTTTTAAAATGCTGAAAACAGGCATTTCAGGAAGAAATTCAACATAACTTACCCGCACTAATCAAATCGGAAATAGCATTCGCTGGATGAGTAATCGACCTCACTTTCAATACTCTGCAAATAATAAATCAGGCATTCGGCGCTGGTATACGAAAGAAAATCGCCATTGGGGCCGAAAAAGTCGCTATGCACAGCCGCCACGTAATCGTTGACGGCAACGGACAAAACAGATTGATCATCGAGCAGGCCGGAATTGCTGTTGTATAATTGCACGGCCCCATTTTCCCTGCGTATTTCTACTCCATGGTAGTAGAATCCGGAATTGCTGGTTTCCAGGAACGTTTCAATATCATCGACTGATTTTTGATACACGACCATTGAATTGGAAAAAGGATCAATCTCATAAATTTCCCCAACCGTTATGCTGCCCTGGTCGAGTGTAGAACGCACACCGCCGGTATTTTGGAAAGATAAATCAGCGCCGGTGCGGCTTTTTTGTGCTTCAGCCATAAGACAACCCACGGAATGTTTGGAATGATAACTTACAGAAGTTCCGATAACTTCATTTAAAACTGTTTCCATAGTGCTGTTATAATCGTCAATTGCAACCTTAATTTCTGCATCGTATCCAGCATATTGGCTCAGATCAATTTGTTCGTAGGTAAAGCTTTGAATTTTTTTATCGCTGACGTCAACTTCAAGTTTGCCCAGATAGTTCAGGTAGCTGCCTGCCTGAAAAACGGGGGTATTATTGATGGTAGTATCGATTTGTTGATGGCTGTGCCCGCCAATAATCAAATCAAAATAAGGAAATTGTTCTGCCACCTGAAAATCGCCAAAAGATTCTGAAGAACCCCGGCTGCCAAGATGCGTAAGTGCAACAAGCAAGTCGGAACCTTCATCTTTTTTTAAATTATTATAATTTGGCAAAACATCCTGCGGTCGTTGAAACACAAAATCCTGAACCCTCCACGGATGGGTGCTTGGAATAATTGCATCTTCTTTGCCATTGGTTTCGATCAGCCCCAAAAATGTAACATTTAGTTCTCCGGCAGCAATTGTCGTGTATTCAAGCGGCTCGGGCACGTCCGAATTGGTCATATCCACATTGGCACAAATCCAGTCAAATTCGGACTGTTTCATGCGTTCCTTTAATATTATACTGCCATAGTCGAATTCGTGATTGCCCAGCGTAATTACATCAAATCCGGTTAGGTTCATGAGGTCGATAATGGGAGAACCTTTTTGATCATGATGGTCTACTACTGCGTTGCCCGAAAACACATCACCACTGCAAACGAGTATAACGTTGGAGCCGGCTTTAGCCTGATCAACAATATGCTTGATTTTGGCGAAGTTTTCAAGCTGCCCGTGTACATCATTTACAAAAAAAATAGTGATATTTTTTTCATCCTTTGCATCCCGGGTTCCTTTATTGCTGTTACATCCGGCAAGAGCAATGATCAGAAAAAAAATTGGTAGTAGATTTTTCATGATGATGTTTATTCTTTCACCCACACAGTATCGACAAGATAACTATCGTCCCGTTGTTCAAATTTCAATATTTTGGCGCCCGGTGTTTCGAAAGTCAATAGAATGGGCGTTTCTATTCGGATAACCTGGGCAGTACAAATTTCCTGGGTGCTTTTCACATACATTTTAATAGTGAAAACAGTATCCGATTGAAGAACATAATGATTGGCATAAACATCGCAACCCCAAAAACCGGTATGCGAAACCATAACATTCAAATTTTCGCCTAATAAAACGGTATCGGGATGCGAAACTTCCACGACCGGTGAAAAAGTTTCTTCAGCTTCATAGTTTTCATCATTGTCATCGTTGCATGCCGCAAAAAACAATAATACTGCAAATACAAAAAATAAATTCTTCATAACTATTTCGTTATTTGGTTTACTTTAACCCAAATTGAGCGATTCTCGCTCACGAAAAAGAAATTGTATGGGTTTCACCTCACCTATTCGGTGAAACCCGACAATTTCTAAA
>CAYPSX010000026.1:0-30944 GCA_964413185.1 uncultured Bacteroidales bacterium | reverse complement strand
AAAAATGAAAATCCCTTCAACTTACCCGTCATTTCATACTTGACATGACACTAGTCTTTGTACGCAGCGTTTCTACTGAATGGGGCGTTACTCTTTTCAGCTTATTATCTACTACTAATTGCTGCTTATTATACTTTTTCCTTGTATCTTCTGCATATTTATTCAAATTTTAACCAACTTTGCCAGACAAAACTTTTTGATATAACCTAATAGAAAAAATATGTAAATGGAAAAGATAACCGCCATCATACCAACTGCTAATGAAGAACACAACATAGAAGAAGTTCTGGAATCTGTTTCTTTTGCCGATGAGATAATGGTTGTAGATTCCTATAGCAAAGATAAAACTGTTGAGTTGGCAAAAAAATATACAGATACCATTCTTCGGCATGAGTACATTAATTCAGCCGCGCAAAAGAATTGGGCTATTCCGCAGGCCAAACATGAATGGATACTGCTGGTAGATGCCGATGAGAGGGTGCCCGATGAATTAAAAGAAGAGATACAGCAAATATTAAAAAATGGAACCGATAAAGCAGGTTTCTGGATTTACCGTAAAAACTATTACATGGGCAGGCATTTGAAACATGGCGGCTGGAACCGCGACAAAGTAATCAGGTTATTCAGAAAAAGCAAGTGTCGCTATGAAGAAAAACATGTGCACGCGGAAATTCTGGCTGACGGTGAAGTTGGGGTATTAAAAAAGCATCTTGTGCATAACACATACAGAGGTTTCGACAAATTTGTTGAAAAAATAAATCGCTATGCCTGGTGGCAAGCAAACGATTACGACAAGAAAGTCAGGAAAATTACTATCTTTCACCTTTTCATTAAACCAACTTACCGTTTTCTCAGCCATTACATTATCCGCGGAGGATTCCGCGATGGTATTCCAGGACTGACAGTTGCTTTTCTGGCAAGTTACGCGGTATTTACACGGTATGTAAAGCTCTGGATATTAAGGAACAAAGAAATTAACCATTAACGAATCGGTTAACAAGTGAACCTTAACAAAATCATCATAAGCCGAACAAATGGTATTGGTGCATGTGTTTCCCAACAAAAATTGGCCAAACTCGCCAAAAAAGCAGGCATTAAGTATCGCATTTGAACTTCACACAGACCTTACCAGTGGTTTACCTGTAATAAAATGGTTAATTTAGGTTTGATAATTTTGAATAACTAATTCGAATTTTGCCACAAGATCAATTAAAAATTTCCCTCACCAGATATCCGGAAGAAGTTAAAAAATGTATCGAAAATTATCTTTAAAACTAAAAAAAGCTGCCTGAATCCAATCCAGACAACTTAGTATTGCAAATTATTCGGGGTGTATTACACGTAATCTTTCCTAATTTGTAAGCCTTTGCGTTCCAACTCTTTTGTAACCCCCCGCAGCAATTCTACTTTCTCTTTCAATGGTAAAAAAGCCGACTTGAAACCATTGATAATAAGATACTTCAATTCTTCGCTTGTAAACCCGAATTCCTTTACAACAATTTCGTATTCATGAGTAAGGGTTGTATTGCTTATCAACCTGTTATCAGTATTCACTGTAACACGTATACCCATATCAAAATAAAATTTCATGGGGTGTTTTTCAAAAGACACCACCGATTTGGTTTGCACATTTGAAGTTGGGCACATTTCAAGCGGAATACGGTGATCATTCACATAATTAAGCAAATCGCCGTCTTCAAAAAGTCGCGTTCCATGCCCTAAACGGTTGGCCCGGTTATAATGAATAGCCTGATGTATAGATTCCGGCCCGTAAGCTTCACCTGCATGCACGGTTGTGTTGATGTTGTTGTTGATGATCAGGAAAAACGATTCTTTATGGTCTTTTGCAGGAAAATCGCGTTCAGCACCAGCCAGATCAAAACCTACCACACCGCGGTTTTTGTATGCGACAGTTAACTCAGCCAGTTTCAATGTTGTTTCAGGGCTTGTGTGCCGTAATCCGCAAATAATTATACCAATGGTAATATTAAAATCTTTCTCAGCCTGCTTCTTTCCTTTGATCACAGCATCAAGAACCTCTGTTAATTTCAATTTTTTATCAATATGCAAAACCGGACTAAAGCGAATCTCTATGTAACGCACATTTTCTTCAGCGGCATCCTCGGCCAATTCATAAGTGGCACGGTACAAGGCATCTTCCCACTGCAATACAGAGGTTGTAACAGCAAAAGGTTTCAGGTACTCTTCAAGACTTTTACACTTATCGCCTACTTGCAAATAATCGGCAAGCTTTTCTTCAGTATCTACCGGGAGTTTTACTTTATGCTTTTTGGCCAGTTCCCAAATTGTTTTCGGACGCATTGAACCATCCAAATGACAGTGAAGTTCTGCTTTAGGAAGGCTTTTTAAAAATTCGTAAGTTAGTTTTGTCATATCGGTTGTTTTTTAGTTTTCTTTTAATAAAGCAAATACCGCAGGCTGCTTATGAAAATCAAATTGCCGTTTTTTCCATTCCTGAATGGTAAGTGTTTGTATTTTTTCATTTGATGATGAAATATTTACCGCAACGCATAAGCGTGTTTGTGCATTGCAGGTACTCAATAGTTGTTGCATCATTTGGTTATTTCGATAGGGAGTTTCCATGAAAATTTGTGTTTGCCCCATATTCGCCGAATGCTTTTCCAGCGTATGCAAAGTTTTTTGGAGTTCCGGCTGCTTAACCGGCAAATACCCATGAAATGCAAAGCTCTGACCATTTAAGCCTGAAGCAACCAACGCCAGCACAAACGATGACGGACCTGTTAAGGGCACAACCTGGATGTTTTTTTTGTGTGCCATGGAAACCAGTTTGCTGCCAGGATCGCCTATTCCGGGCAAACCGGCTTCAGATATAATTCCGGCATCGTTCCCGTCCAATAAAATGCTGAGCATTTGCACATGCTCTTCAATTGTGCTCTTTTTATTTAGTATGTAAAAATGACTGCCGTCAATATCAAATGTCTGATCTAATTTGCGCAAATACCGGCGTGTTGTTTTTATGTTCTCGGCAAAAAAATATCGCAACGAAGTTGTTATCTCCTGTACCTGCTGTGGAATAACAGCATCGGGTCGGGATTCAGCTATCAGCATGGGAAGCAAGTACAATTTTCCAGACATATCAACTCGTTGTTGTTTCCAAAATTTGGAGTGAAAATTGAGCAAAAGTACGAAAAATAGCCTGAATAAACAACTTAAGAAAAGTTGGCCGGCAAAATCAGCGTTTTTCAATTGCCCGAATTTATTTACATTTGCCTTTAAAATTCTGCATACTTTTTACATGGTTTGAAATGAATATACTTACACGCATAATTCGCAATCGCAATACCATATTAATAGTGGCAGTTATTGCCGGCTTGCTTGGCGGTAAAGCTGCCGCACCGCTACAAGAATACACCATCTGGGTGCTTGCACTGGTTATGCTCGTATCTACAACAGGCATCTCAATTAAATCTCTGGTACCTTTTCGAAATACGATAAGTACTTTTGGCGTGAGCATATTGTTCAATTATATTATTTTTGGAGCATTGGCCATTTTTTTAGCCTGGATGTTTTTTCCGCCCGATGCATATTTTATGGGATTTGTGGTCATTGCCTTTTCACCGCCCGGTATAGCAGTTATCCCTTTTTCCAACATCCTGCACGGCAATACGAATTATACCATTCTGGCTACCCTGGGCTCATATTTAGCCGCTTTATTAATTTTGCCCTGGATTTTTGACCTTTTTCCCGGGGAATCTTCCCTGAACCGGATCGATATTCTTTTGTTTTTAGTGAAAATAATTGTTATTCCACTGCTTTTATCCCGGTTGCTTCTCTTTAAACCTGTAAAACCTGTTGTTGAAAAAATACGCGGCCGGGTTACAGACTGGGGTTTTGCATTTATTATTTTTGTGGCTGTCGGGTTAAACCGGCATGTGTTTTTTGATATCTCCGGCGTATTACTTAAAAGCATACTGATTCTGCTCATTCTTACATTTGGCCTTGGGGCAATTTATGTGTGGATGAATAAAATATTTAAGTGGGTAGATAGTCGAACTGAAGTAAGTCAGAAATTGTTACTAACTATAAAAAGCAGTGGATTTACAGCCACAACATCGTTGGCACTTTTTGGAAAAGAAGCCGCAGTGCCCTCAGCAATAATGGCTGTAATGGTTTTAGTATACTTGATTTATTTAGGATTAAAAAAATAACTTTTGCAAATAACATTTTTAGGCACCGGAACATCGCAGGGAGTACCTGTTATTGGATGCGATTGTGAAGTTTGTCGCTCAGGAGACCCAAGGGACAAACGCTTTCGCACAGCGCTTATGGTAGAAAAAGGAAACGACCGCGTAATTATTGACACCGGACCCGATTTCAGGCAACAAATGCTTGTACACAACGTGAAAAAAATTTCGGGCGTTCTTATCACGCATGAACATAACGACCACATAGCAGGGCTCGATGATCTGCGATCGTTTAATTTTGTTTCGCGCCAACCTGTGCACATTTGGGCAGAGCTAAGGGTTGTAAATGTTATACACCAACAATTCCCCTATGTTTTTGCAGATAATAAATATCCGGGGGCTCCTGAAATAACGTTACATACCATGACATTAGTGCCATTTAAAATTGGCGATTTAAAAATTGAACCCATTCGACTGTATCATTATAAGCTGCCGGTTTTAGGATTTAAAATTGGCAAAATGGCGTTTTTAACAGATGTGAGCCACATTCCTCCGGAGGAAATGAAAAAACTTCACAACCTCGATTTATTAATTATCGATGCCTTGCGCATCAAACCACACAGATCGCACTTCAACCTTGAGCAGGCATGTGGCATAATCTCAGAGTTGAAACCTAAACAAGCAAAATTTATACACATTAGCCATTACCTGGGAAAACACAACGATGTAAAAAAACAAGTATTGAACAATATTGAACCCGCATACGATGGCCTAACCATAAACCTGTAATCGAAAAATATGATCAAACAAACATCAAATAATATCGAATATTTTCGTTTTGAAGAAATAAAAGCAACCCATTTTTACACAACCCGAACCGTTGATATGCACGAAGAAAAAGGGAAAGATGCCCATGCAAAACTGGCTCAGTCCATTAATGCAAAATATGGCCGTATAGTTTTCCCCGATCAAAAGCATACAGCAAAAATTGGCGAAGTAAACGAAGATAATTATAACGATGTATTCCCAATGACAGATGCGCTGATTACCAACATCCCGGGAGCTGCGCTTGGTGTAGTAACAGCAGACTGTGTTCCGGTTTTGCTCCACGATGAAGCAAATGGAGTAATAGCAGCCATTCATGCAGGTTGGCGCGGCACGAGTAAAGAAATTTGCAAAAAAACAGCTCAAAAAATGATTGATAGATATGGTGCTGATCCGAAAAAAATAAAAGCAGGTATAGGGCCCTCCATTTCAGCAAATGTTTACGAAGTTGGGAAAGAAGTATTAGAATCTTTTACAACAACAAATGCTAATTACCAACAATTTTTTTCAAAAAAAAATAATGGTAAGTTTCTCTTAGACCTTTGGACAGCAAATTTTTATCAGCTAATTGCAGCAGGATTGGAAAAAAATGCCATTCGAGTAGCAAATTTATGTACTTTTACGCAAAATGACCTGTTTTTTTCTGCCCGAAAAGAAAAGTTGAACGTCGGAAGAAATGCAGCAATAATAAAAAACGATTAAAAAAATATTTTTTTTCCAACCATTGCGCTTTTATGTGTCTTACAATTAAGCATAGTCCGTAAAAGCCAAAATTTGGCGGATACATGAAGCAAAATATTGAGAAGATTTATTCGGAACATGCACCCGAGTTGTTTAAAGTGTGTTTACGATACACAAGTTCGCACGCAGAAGCAGAAGATTTGCTACATGATAGTTTTATCCGCATTATTGAGCGATTAGGACAATACAAAGGAAGAGGTTCTTTCGAAGGTTGGTTGAAACGTGTTGTGGTTAGTGTAGCGTTAAATAAACTCCGCACCAATAAGCACACACCAGCACATTATAAATCTTTCGACGATATTAACGAGTCAGATATCGAAGATAATAATGTGCCTTTACCCGAAGCACGGGAAAAATTGCTGGATGCCGAACTTACACATGAGGATGTGCTATCATGTTTACAAAACATACCGGCAAAAGCAAGAGTGGTATTTAACCTCTACGTTTTTGAAAAGAAAAAACACCGGCAAATCGCCAAAGAGTTGGAAATATCAGTTAACACGTCAAAAACACAATTGAAAAGAGCCAGGGTTTTATTACATAAACAGCTAATGAGTCACGCAGATATGAAGTTGAAGAAATATAGTTTATTTGCATTTTTTGTGAATACAGATGAGTTTTCGCATGTCGATAGTATTGTTAAGGGCACTTTCGACAAAGCTACGGTTATACCACCAAAGGCTGATATCTCATCAATGATTGATAAAGTTAATCTCGGGCAGGCCTCAGTTGGCACAACGGCAAACATAGGTAGTGCAATTACAAAGGTACTTACACATGTTAAAAGCCATGTGGCAGCATACACCGTGACTACAGCTATTGTAGCAGGCTCTGCGGCATTTTTCATAAGCCATCAGTCCGAAATGAAACATGAAACCATTGAACTCATCAATCCAAGAGTTCATCAAAATATCATTCCCCTTAACCTGGACAGCTTTGGAGAAATACCCGTAAATTCATATAAATACAAAAAAATTAACCCGAACACCGTTGATCAAACAGAAACCACAGATACTATACGGGTATATAAAGAAATCAGGGTTATTGACACGACCGGAGAGTAACCATAATTCCATATTGAATTATCCCGGGTAAGATTTACAGTATATCTCCTTCTCAAATAGATTTTATCAAAAAAATACACCCCCCTGCCAATAATTGATTATATTAGGGATCAATTTTTCTATGGGGGTAGGTATGTTAAAATCAGGAAATTTGCTGATTGTTTTAATATTGGCCTGTTTTAGTTTCGAGCTTCAGGCGCAGCAGCACAATGAAACGAGGTGTGATACGATTTACCGCGACACTCTCATAAACGGTAAACGATACATCATTCAACAAATACTGTTATACGATACGCTTTTTTTAGCAAAACCCATTCGGAAAAGAACCCAAAACAAACTTTACGAACCAAAAAAATTTAGCTTTCAAGGCCCCAATGTAAAACCCATTATTGCGCCGCTTCCGAAAAAATATGAGATGGAGTACGGCTTTAATTTCTATCAGGGATACCGCCCCATTCTTGGATCACACATACGCGACTTTCAGGGAGCAACCCGCTCAATAAAAGATTTTGGCTCTTTCTTTAATGTAACATTACCATTCAGTAATTTATATGCGCGAATTGGGGGAGGCCTCAGGTACACTCGCGAACAAACCTGGTACAACCTCGCTTTTCAGGATATTGATACAGCATACAATTACATACCCTACACCTTCGATTCCACTTTCATTGACACCGCCTACTTTCTGGATGTAAGCCAACTACCTGATACCGTATACATCATGCACGTAGACACGTTTAACTTTACTGTGCAAGATACAATTGTTGAAACACTATACGACACAACCACAGGGCTACAGGCATTTGAACAAATTAACCGCTTCTTTTACATAGAAATACCTTTACTGGTTGGCTACAGCTTCCCGTTAGAAAGTTTCGATCTTGGCTTTGAAACCGGTGTATACATCAACTGGCTGGCCCAGGTTAGAGGACGAACATTAGATAAATCTTACGGGATCAGGCAACTGGATGAAAAATATTTCCACAGGGTAACTGTTGACCTTGCATTGCGTATACGATTTAAATATTATTTAAATGGCACAAATGCATTTACGCTAACGCCTGATTTCAGGTATTCTTTATACGACTTATACCGTAATAATGAATTTGCTACCCGAAAAATTTTACGGTATGGTCTTGTTTTTGGATATATTTTTAATTAACTTGTGTGGATGTTCTATCGGGTACTCATAGCCGCAATGCTCTGTTTTTCTGGCATTTACTTAAATGCGCAGCGGAATATTATTGGCGAAATTAAACTAGATAGCGGCGCCCCGTTTCAAATTGAAAACTATCCGATTTTCCTACACAGCCCAAGTGGTTATAAAGACACAACCTACACCGATGCCGAAGGAGTTTTCCAGTTTGAAATAACACCTGACACCAGCGAACTATACATCATCAAAACATTAGGCTATTGCAACGGCTGGACATTGTACACAGATACTGCAAATTTTAATGGTACAAACCTTTATCATTCTCTTTTGGAAATTTGCCATGAAGATGAAAATATAGATTGCAGCGCACAATTTAACCTTGTTCGAATAGACTCAACCAGTTTCCGGTTTGAACCCAAAACTATTTTCGATGGTTTAATCAGGTATGAATGGAATTTTGGAGACGGCGTAAAGAATTATACAGCGAGTCCACTGCACAGCTATGTTCAACGAGGAATTTACGAGGTATCACTAATATTAAAAACTCCCTTTGGTTGCACCGACACCACCGAGATGGAAGTTCTGGCCTCAGATGACAGTTATGTACGCGGCTCAATCAGCATTGACAACTACTTTTTATCTGATGCCTATATTTGGCTGATTGGGTTTGATTATGACCAAAATACAATTATCAAGATTATTTATCCCGATGATAATGGAAAATACGGATTTTGGTGCGAGCCTAATTTTGGATATTTGTTGAAAGTAATCCCGGATTTTGATGAAAACAACTATTCTCCGCGTATTTTACCCACGTATTACAAAGATGCAATTAGTTGGCGCAATGCCAGTGTATTCGAAATACAACATGAAATACGTGACCTGAACATCACTGCACTAACATCTGATTTTATCCCACATGGCTTTAATACCATCAACGGGAACCTCATCTTTTCAAAAGATATTGATCAGGCGCCGGTAAATGTATTCCTGCTTAATAAAAACATGGAAGCCATAGACTTTGCCACAGTTACCAACGGAACCTTTGATTTCGAGAACCTTCCTGCAGATATTTATTACATTTTACCTGAATATGTAGGCAAAGTCTCAAACCCGGTGAAAGTAATTTTTAACGAAGATTTCGATGACCCGGTCTCAACTCAATTTATTGTAACGACTACACATATCAATCCAATAGGCATAAACGACACTGAATATCGTACAAACTTCGTCGACATTTATCCCGTTCCCGTTAAAAACCAAATTACCGTTAATGCAAAACTACCGGTAGAAAAAATAAATGTCAGAGATTGCAGCGGCAAAGTTATTTATTCGCTTAAAGGAAAATTTCGTGCCGAAAATATCTTCAATACCTCTCACTGGCAAGCTGGAGTATATATTTTAGAAGTTTTTTTTAGCGACCACTCGTCTGAAAATAAAGTTGTTGTGAAATAAAACTCAATTTATTTCATATTTTTTTCCAACCATTTCATTTACCTGTGTCTTTTATATGAAAAGGAAAAGAACGAACATTACCCGTTTGTGAACTTTGACTTTGAATGTTCACTGTTCATACTCAAAACAGGCTATAAATGAACAGTCCTTCAGAATCGGGATTAATCAGACTCTTATCAAATATGCAATTGTCTGCAATACTTCACAGATTTCCCGATAGGCCATCAATTTAGAGTTAACAGCTATGAGAACTTAATTAGATTGATACCCGGTTCTGTTTCTTCCGCAAAATTTTATAGATTTCGGCTCCCCCAGGCCGGAATCTTTTTTTATTGCAATTATTACGCATTATTTCTATCTTTAAAGCCTGATGATGAACACTGAAAATTCTTTATCTGACAACGGCAGTATAGTAAACAGGGCCCTAATCCAGCTTGCCAACTCTATAAAAAATTCAGTTATTCTTTGTAATGCTGAGGGAAAACTTGTTTGGACAAATAATGCCTTCAGTACAATTTACGGCTACTCAAAAAATGAATTTATTCAACAATTTGGTAGAAATATTACTGAGTTTAGTAACCAGCCGAAAATAATTGAAAAAATTGAATCCCTCAAAGTTAGAAAAGAATCTATTGAGTATATTTCAGATATCATTTCAAAAAACGGACAACAAAAATACCTGCAAACAACCCTGTCCCCCATTTTTGAAAAAGGTTCTTTAAGATGGATTGTAGCCATTGAAGCAGATATAACTAAGTTACAAACCACAGGAAAACTCCTTCAGGAACAAAGCGATTCTTTGCAAAAACTCACAAAAGAATTACAGGAAGCCAATGATGAAATGCAGGCGCAACAAGATAAGCTCAACCAAAAAAACGAAGAGCTCACAAAAGAGAAAGAACGTACAGATGAGCTACTACACAATATTTTGCCCGATGTAGTTGCCCACCAACTGAAAAAAGGAAAAAAGAAACCCAAAAGGCACAAATCTGTCACGGTTATGTTTGCTGATTTTAAGGGCTTTACAAAAATTTGTCAAAACCTCGACCCGGCAGAAATTGTGAACACACTTGATGAACTTTTCTCCTACTTCGACACCGTTGTTGAACAGCATTTTATTGAAAAAATAAAAACCATTGGCGATGCATATATGTGCGCCGGCGGTATGCCCATGAAAAACAACAGCCACCCGGTAAATATAGTTATGGCAGCACTTGAAATACAGCATTACCTTTTTGAATTTAACAAACCCAGAATGATTGAGCAGAATACTGTTTGGGAGTGCCGTATCGGTGCTCACACAGGCGAAGTTTTTGCAGGTGTGGTGGGACAGAAAAAATTTGCTTACGATATTTGGGGCGATACGGTCAATCTTGCATCGCGCATGGAGACAAGCGGTGCCGTAAACCAGGTTAACATTTCAGAAACGACCTACCAGTTTGTTAAAGATTACTTCGACTGTGTTCCGCGTGGCGAAATTGATGTAAAAAATATCGGGAAAGTAAATATGTATTTTGTCGATGGACTGAAACCACAATATGCTTCTGATGCAACCGGTGTTTTTCCCAACGAAGAGTTTAAAAAGATTCTTAACCGGTTGTAATTTTTTACATTTTATCAATTTCCATAAAAAAAGGGAGGCAACAATAAGCAACCTCCCCTAATGCATGAAAAAGAATTACTCTACTTTTTATATTCCTTGTGGCAGAACCACCAATCGTAACATTCATATTGGCCTTTACGCTTTTTGGCATCCTGGACATTTGTAGCGGGCGGAATAATTACCCGATCTTTCATAAAGTCGTTGTTTGGCCAGTTTGCAGGCATAGCAACTTTTTCTTTGTCTGAAACCTGAAGAGCTTCAAGTGCTCTCAGAATTTCCTCCATATTACGGCCAATTTCCTGTGGATAATACAGAATGATACGTATTGTACTTTCCGGATCAACCAAAAATACAGCACGTACGGTTTGGCTTCCTTTACCGGGATGTACCATACCTAATTTGGCCGCTACAGAACCATTCATGTCGGCAATAATTGGAAATGGAATTTGTACATCCATATTTTCCTCAATCCACTCGTCCCATTTGATGTGCGAAAAAATCTGATCGATGGACAGGCCCAGAAGCTCTGCGTTAAGCGCATCAAACTTTTCTTTACGCTTAGCAAATGCCATAAATTCTGTCGTGCAAACAGGCGTAAAATCTGCCGGGTGGCTAAATAATACGAGCCATTTTCCTTTATAATCTTTCGGCAACTTTTTTTCGCCATGAGTAGTTTGTACTGTCATTTCGGGAAGCTTGTCCCCGATTAGTGGAAATGAATTTACTTGATTTTCCATTTTTGTTGGGTTTAAAAGATTTGTAAATAGTATGTTTTGTTTTGAAAAGAGGCTGTCCAAAAAGGCTCAAAGACTTCATACAGAACGAAGTGAAGGAACCGCAGCACGAAGTGCAAGCTCAGCGAAGCTAATCTTTATAAACTGATAATCTACAGATTCCTTCGTCGTACCTCCTCGGAATGACGGCGGGGTTTGACTTTTTGGATAGCCTCTTTGGTTCTATTTGTTATTTGGTTGTTGATAAAAACATCCAAACTAATTTTTCCTGTTCGGAAATATAATCGCTCATCATTGCATTTGTGCCTTCATCTCCGAGTTCATCAGCTTGCTCAAGCAATTGGCGTTGTTTTTCAATGAGGTATTTAAAACCATCTAATACAGCTTGTAAGGCTGGTTTTGCTTCAGAAACATCTTTTACCACGTCGAGCTTGCTCTTTTTTACATATTCTTCCAGTGTATGAACGGGTTTTTGCCCCAGTGAAAGTATACGCTCAGCTATTTCGTCAATTTTCCCGGCTGCATCGTCGTAGAGCTCTTCAAATTTGTTATGAAGGGCGAAAAATTGTGCTCCTTTTATATTCCAATGCAACCCTCTTAAATTCATGTAAAAAATGTGGTAGTCTGCCAGAAGGTTGTTCAGGCTTTCACTAATTTTAACTGCGTTTGATTCTTTTAATCCTATGATTTCTGTTTGTTTCATAATAATAATTGTTTAATGTTTAATAATATTATCGTACTGGTAAATTATGGTCACTTTTTCTTTTTATGATAATCTGTAAATTTGCCGTTTATTTGAATTTGTATGTCTTTTACGTTGAAATTGGCAATTTTCTTTTCATTAAAATAGTCCTCAATTATATTGGATAATTCTTTATCGTAATAATCTTCAATTCGGTCGCTCTCTGCACAATACAAATGGTAATGCTTTTCATTAATGGCATCGTAACGCATAACATCTTTCTCGGTTTTCACCTTTTTGATAATCCCTCTTTCACAGAAAGTATCCAGTGTGTTATACACTGTACCCACTGAGAGGTTGGGGTATTCATTCCTTATATATTGAACAATTTCATCGGCTGTAGGGTGTGTGCGCATGTTCTGTAATGCATCTAAAACAGCAACCCGCTGTGGAGTAACCCTGAGCTGATTATCAGCTATTGTTTTTCTTATATTTTTTAAATTGTTTTTCATCTTCTATATGTTAGAACGATTCTAATGTAGTAATTGTTTAAAAAAAATTATTTTTTTTCGTGGTGCTGATAAATAGCTTGATTAAAATTAGTTAGAATAGATATGAAACTCTTGTAGTTATACAATTGCAACGACATTTTGTTTTGTCGGCACACTTTTTTAATTATTTACAGATGCAGAATTTGAGTAGAGTATTACTGTTTGACTAACAATTTTGTGGGAATTCGGAACGCAACACGTTTGTATAAATATTATAAGCAACCCTGCCGCCGTCCATTTCAGCTTTTACAAAAAGCTTTTTATTCTTTTTCAACAGGTCAGCAAGTTTTTGTCGAAGCTGAAAATCGCAAAAATCGTTCTCCAATGGTATTTTGCACAAAAAGGTCAGTGAATGGTATTGTGCATTGTGAAACTCTTTTTTGAGAAGGAGGCGTGTATCGGTTTTTGTATTACTTCCGAAATATGCCGGTTTATAATCGAAAATATGATAATTCATTTGTTCCCACAACCTTAAGCTGGTATAGTTTTCGGGGCGAGATGCCAGATAGAGTGCAATTTTACCGTTATTCCGGCATACTTTTTCCATTTCACAGATAAGCATTTTCGCGTATCCCCTTCCCCGTCGGGTTTTATCGACGCCTATTCCATAGCAGTAGGCCCAGTGGGGATTTTCCAAAGAATAAAAGTCGGTATTTTTCAATAGAAGCTGAGCCTCGGCCACGAGTTTATTATCTTCAAAAAGGCCGAAAAGACCATTTTGAGCTGCAATGGCCCTCAGCTCATGCAGGCTAATTTTTTGATGGCCGGCAAATACGGAATCATCCAGCTTTTTTACTTCCGGGATTTCTTGTAAACCAAGTTTCCGTAATTCGGGTTTCAATAGAACTATTTGTTAGGTTCATCGGGCTTTTTAGAAGAAAAACCCTTTACAATTTCATCTAGTGTTTTTCCCAGGTTCTGCTTAGAAATGCGGGCATCTTTAGCAAGTTTATGTTTGGGGAATTTGGTAAGAAACTTATTATAATATATTCTTGCTTTTGCTGTATCTTGCATTTCATCATAAATGAATGCTTTCATAAAAATAGCCATTGGGTAGTGCGAAGACTTTTTGAAACCCACCTCCACAGCATCATAAAACTGTATGGCTTTTTCACGCATCTGGCTGAGATTGGCCATTTCGCCGGCTTTCATCAAATAGCCGGCCGATAGCGTGTCGGTCGGATTCTCTTTGTAGTATTTCTCATATAAAAGTATAAGCGATTTTACATCTTTCCGGCTGGTTTCTCCATTCACGGCCTTTTTGTTAAATGCCTGCTCCTGTTTTTCTATTTTATTTTGTAATTCTTGCTGTTCATTTGTACAGGCGTTCAATACCACAATAAGTATCAATAAAGAAAAGAATAAGCGGTTCATAAAGGTTATGTTTTTATTTCTACTATTTAGCTAACAATGTTCGGTATCCGACTTTGAATCGTCCTTTCGATATACCCAGCAATTTACTTTTTAATATTTTTTTTCGCAAAGGTGAAATGCGATCGGTAAACAACACACCTTCGAGGTGATCGTATTCATGCTGAATTATGCGGGCTTTTGTTCCTTTAAATTCTTCCTCGTGCAGGTTGAAGTCGGGGTCAAAATACTTCAGCTTAATTTCTGAAGGCCGGCTCACATCTTCGCGAATTGTAGGAATACTCAGGCAGCCTTCGTTAAACAGTTTTTCTTCGCCCCATTCTTCTATCATTTCAGGATTGATTAATACTTTTTTAAAGTCTTTCAAATCCGGATCATCTTCAGCCATGGGTTCGCCGTCAATTACAACTAACCGAATAGACATATTCACTTGTGGAGCTGCTAATCCAACCCCATCGGAGCTGTACATTGTTTCAAACATATTGTCTATAATCTTCTCAAGCTCGGGAAAATCTTTTTCTATTTCTTCTGCACGTTTCCTTAAAGTTGGATGTCCAATAACAGTAACTGGATATATCATCTTAAAATAGGTTTATTTAAATAGGTTTGTAAAATTATAGTGGCGCTAATTTCATCGACAAGCGCTTTGTTTCTTCTTTGCATTTTCTTTAAACCACTATCGATCATAGTTTGTTGAGCCATTTGTGAAGTAAATCGCTCATCGACACGCTGAATGGGGATTTGGGGAAATTTTTTTGCAAATTTTCGTATAAATCCCCTGATATGTGGTTCAGTTTCTGAAGGTGTATTGTTCATTTGCACGGGAAGTCCAACAACAAGTTCATCGACTTGTTCTTTATCGAAATATTTGGATAGATAGTCTAATAACGTATGTGTTGGGACTGTGGTAAGCCCGCTGGCAATAATACGATCGGGGTCTGTAACAGCCAGACCTGTACGTTTTAATCCATAATCGACAGCAAGAATTCTTCCCATGCGTATTTTATAAAAAGTTCCTAAAATTGTGCAAAGATACAAATATTGCGCCGATGTTAGTTTTATTTTACAATAGTTTTTATTGAAAAAACGTTACATATTAAGGTTTTAAATGAACCTATTATTAAAATTGTTCAAATAATATTATTGCATACAATGCTTTATCTGTGAAGTGAGTTTGTACCTCATAATGCATCATTTGGCCGAGGTTTTGTTTAAAAAGATTTGTATTTTTGTAGATATTCGAAGCATGACAATGGAAAAAAGCACAATAAATAATGATTGGAAAGGAAATGCCATAGCACGTTTTTTCCTTTGGTGTTCAGGCGCCAGATTTTACCTGTTGAAAAAATGCCCTACGGAGATCAACATGTTTCTGGGCATTGGTGTGGTTGTGTTTTTAACCGGTATGATGGCGGCAATCTCCGGCGGGTATGCTTTTTTCATGGTTTTTCAATCTATTCCTCTGGCGATTGTTTTTGGCACATTTTGGGGTGTTTTAATTTTCTTCCTTGATTGGTATCTGGTATCGAGCCTGAGAAAAGAAAAAAGATTCTGGAAAGAATTTTCCATGGCTTTTCCGCGCCTGGTGCTTGCCGTATTTATTGCCGTGGTTGTTGCGCGCCCGATTGAGATGAAGCTTTTTGAGCGGGAAATAGATTTACAGGTACAGAAAACACAATTGGAAAAACGCAAAAACCAAAATTCAGCTATTGATGGCCAGTTCAATGAAATTGGTAGTCTCAAAGCAGAAAATGATTCGCTGAACCAATATCTACAGCAAAAGGCGAACAGAAGAAACCTGCTTTACGACCGAATGATTGCAGAGGCAGAAGGCCGGAGTCCTGTTGCTGTTGTTGGAAAAGGCCCTGTTTATCAGGAAAAAAAGGAAGAGTATGACCAGGCACTCAAAGAATTAAATACTGAACAAGCTCACATTACACCTATTATTGAAGAAAACCGTGCACGAATTAAGAAGCTCAATGAGAAAAAAGATGAACTGGCAGCCACAAACCAGATTATTATTTCACGTGCTAACGGTTTCCTTTCGAGGCTCAGGGCATTACATCAGTTACAAAATGAATCGCAAATGGTTAAATGGTCGTCGTTGTTTATACTGCTCTTATTTATTGCCATTGAAATTTCGCCCATTTTTGTCAAACTAATTTCATCGCGTGGCCCTTACGATGAACTCCTTTTGGCAGAGCAGGAAAAAATCAGCTTTAAAGCCAAACGCGATATCGATAATTACCAGCAAAGCAATATACTTTCGCAAAAAAACAACAAT
Organism: uncultured Bacteroidales bacterium; assembly: GCA_964413185.1. Classification (GTDB taxonomy): domain Bacteria; phylum Bacteroidota; class Bacteroidia; order Bacteroidales; family Salinivirgaceae; genus Salinivirga. Next base: position 14,312 of record CAYPSX010000026.1, on the reverse strand, counting down.
TTGCAGGAGGCGCTACTCATTACACAAAACGAAGAAGTTTTAAACGATGCTTACAAAGAGCTAACCCTCGCCAAACAGGAAATTAACCGGCAGCGCATTAAGCGATGGAAAGAATTACAACTGAAAAAGAATGGTTCCACGGTTGAGAAAGATTTTCCGAAGTTGGTGGACATGGACAACAGACCGGAAATAATTAAAGATAAAACGGAAGGAACAAATCCTACGGCTCCTTCGTCATAATATATTTAAATTCAAAATCGACCATTTCTGCAAGTTCTTCTCCCACATCGCGCATATCCTCATCGCCCTCTTCGTAATACCAGTTAATTTTGATATTAACACCTTTGCTATGTAGTTGATTAATATATAAAAGTATATCAAGAATAAATTTTGCGGATGCAGAATTAAAGTAAGAAAGTTTGAAATCAAAATTAAGAACTTCATCATCATCTAATTGTGCCCTTACAGATTCACCGTTCTCAACTGTTTTTTCGAACCAGTTAATTACAGGCATATAAAACTCTCGTACGTTCTCCGGCCTTGAGCAGCCGGATATTTCTAACTTACGACTTTCTATATCGAGAAGAATCGATGGTGTAGCTTTGGTTTCTTCAATTCTTATTTTGTCCATGCTCCTATATCTTTATTTTAATACAAAAATACGATTCTTTTTTATTTACGGTTTTAAAAGAGTATTCAATTTCCTGACTTGCATTTTTTCCAATAATATAAACGCCCAGACCAGCCCCACCTTCATCACTGATACTGCTGTTCTTAAGTTTTTCTGCGAAAAGTTTTTTCAACCGGTCGCTATTATCATTGATATATCCAATTTTTGCTTCCAGCTCCTTACGTTGTTCGGCTGAAACTAAGTTACATGACTCGATAAAAATATCTTTGCCATGTTCTTCTATAGAAAATTTTGGTTTGAACTGGGGTTTTTTAATGGTCAGCGAATGCCGTAGTATATTTTCTAATGCCTCAACAGCTGTTGAATATACTCTTTTGCGGCATAATGTAGAAATATCTTTTTGTGATAATTTAAGATTTAAATCATCGAGTAACTCATTTATGATTTCATAATTGAGCTCACCATGATGAAATAAAATTGTATTTTGATATTTCTTTCCCATTTAGATTAAAAGTGCAATATAGTAATATTAATTTTTTCATACGGCAAAACACAGCCGCCTTTTATTAATAAAATGTTAAAACGAATATAATTCTGAAAAAATATTTTCGAAAATTTAACACTATTCAATGATCTGAAATTACTAATTAATTAAAAGAACCCAAAATCCGAAAACAAAAATATAAAAAATCAAGGTGTGCCTGTGGAATTTAGAAAGAACAAAAAAAGCATTTTTTTGTAACCAAAACAATTATTATTCGTAGTGATTATTATAGCTTGTTTTGGGGAACGGTTTTTTTATAAAATCAAAAGGAGTGGTTCGGTATACCGACCACTCCTTATCTTTTTTCCAACTACCTATATACTAATCCTTTACAAATACACGAGAAATAACTGCACCATCACGATCGTATATTTTCAACACATAAATTCCATTTTTAGTTTCAAAATTTAATACTATTTTTTCTGAATTAAATTCTCCTGTGTAGAGGGTTTCTCCTAGCATACTACATACTACTGCTTTTTGAATTTTAAACCCTGCCGAAACATGCAAGGCATTTTCATGAAGCGGATTTGGATAAAGGTTAAACTTAGTCTCATCAATTGCTTTCAGTCCTGTATAATGAACAACTTCAGAGGCTTTTAGTCTCCCTTCCCCTCCATTTTCGTAAACAGGTGCAATATAATACGTATAATCTCCTGCCACATTTACCGGATCGATATAAGAATTTGTAGAGCTGTCAACCGTAATTATTAACTGCGGTGCTTCCTGGCCAGACGCTTTGCGGTATAAATTATATCCAACGACAGGGTTATTGATTTCTATGCTTACATCATCAATTTTAAAAGCAAAAACATCGGTACTTTTTTGATGTACAAAAGCGATGTGGATACTATCATCAAGGTAATCTGATATATCAATGTCTCTGGTTTTCCATTCTGCATCATTTTCCGGCAATGTTTCATCAAAAACCGTAAGCAAATTTGATGTATCTGTGGTTGAATTTGAAATTCGCACCTGGTAATACTCATTGGAATGACTCTCATTTACACCGCTAACTGCCCATTTAATACGTGCCGAGGTAGCATACGAAAGCGGGATTTTATTGCTAATCAGCCAATTGTTTGGGGCTAGTACGTTTCCATTGAACCAGGAGTAGCTTGCGGCTGACACTGTACCTTCGTAAGCCGCAGTGGCTGTATGTTTTTCCCAGAGCATATTGTCCCCATCGAAATCCAGATTATCCCAGTTCATCAGGTTTTCGAAATCTTCAAAACCTTCGTAAAAAATTGTTCGATATGATGTTTCGGGTTTATCCCAGTTCAACACAACAGTTTCACCCGATAATTCAGCCGAAAAAGAATTTAAAGCCGGCAGCCAGTCGTAATAAGTGGCTAAATTCGTTTGCACATTTTCACTGGTCACTCCATCATCATAAATGGCTGAAATAAGGTAATAGTAATTGCCTTGTTGCTGAATTGTATCCTGAATCGACATTGTTGTTTCATTGGTTAACTTAACAAATTGCGCCTCACCACTGTCAAAAACCCGTGATATGCTGTAGTGCTCTAGTTGTGGGTTTTTCATCGAGGTGTTTTCATTCACGGAAATATCATCAATTTTTAATGCAAATAAATCTGTGCTTTGATTATGTACAAATGCTATATGAACTGTTTCTCCTGCCCAGGCAGAAATATCTGCTTGTTTTTCAGTCCATTCAGTATTGGCTTCTGTAAGTGTTTCATCAATTAAAATTTCGGTAAAATCATCAGGATTTGTTCCGGTAGTTGATAAACGAACCTGATAATGCTCTGCGAAATAGGTTTCGGAAATAGCTGCCACATAGTATCTCAAATGTGCATTGTCCGGGACAGAAATGGACGGGGAAATCAACCAATTGTCTGGCGTAAGTGTATTACCATCGTACCAGGAATAGCTGGCAACTGAATACTGACCGGAATTCGGCGCAGACCATGATGCTAAGTGCATTTCCCATTGATTTCCGTCGCCATCCTGATCAATTAATATCCATTCCGCAGGTATTTCGCCATCCTCAAAGCCTTCATAGAAATGAGTATTGGCAACGGTGTCTGGTGCTTCCCAGGAAACAGCAGCTATTCCGTTTTGCGAAATTTCCAATAGAGCGTTTTGGGGCACAGGGTGTTGAGGATCTTTGTTTTGCGCAACTCCTAAAAAAGGCATTAACAATAAAAAAATAAATAGTTGTTTCATCTGTTTATAATTTTGATTTTACAATACACTTTCTTTTAGCTATAATTTTATGACATTTGTTTTATTTATCTGTTAAATCTTATTTCCATACCAATCGTTTAGTGCAAACACACATTAAAGGTTATTTTTGGTCAAACATAATAATATTTTTTGTCACTTTGTACTTGTATTTGTCGAAATGCTGAATGAAAAATGTTAAATAAAAAAACAAAGTCGGGTCAGAATTATATTGTTGAAATATTTTTCATTTTAAATTTGCAAATATGCCGATGGAGGTCTACTTTGCGCCCGTGTTTTAACTGTTAAAACTGCCGAAAAGTTGATGAGTACTGGATTTTACCTAAATTGCAAGATAATACTTAATAATAATGGCTACTCAAAGTAAAAAACCAAAAATAGTTTGCCTGCACCTTTATAATGATTTTAGCGGGGCTCCGCTTGTGTTATCAGAAGTGATAAGTGGCTTAAAATCTCGTGGTTATGAGATAGACCTGCATACGTCCTGCTGTAAAGGAGATGGGTTTTTATCGAAAATAGATGACATTTCATATTATCATACAAGTTTTCGCTGGTCATCAAAAAGGTATAAAAATTTATTCCGTTTCTTTTTTAACCAGTTTATCTTGTTTTTTAAGTTATTAATGTATTGGCGACAAGATGTTGTAATTTACATCAACACGTTGTGGCCATTTGCCGGGGGGCTTGCGGGCAGATCAATGGGGAAAAAAATCATTTACCATTTACATGAAACATCTATTAAACCTAAAAGATTGAAAAAGTTTTTATCCCGCATTCTGGATAATTCTGCTAATGATGCCATTTATGTATCCCGATACTTAAAAAATAAAAATCCTGTTAAAAAAACCACATCACATATCGTATACAATGCACTTAGCCCGGATTTTATTGAAAACATGTTCCCTAAAGAAGAGCCGGATGAGTTTATTGTACTAATGCTTTGCTCCTTAAAAAAGTATAAAGGAGTGAATGAATTCATTCAACTGGCAGCCCGGCTAAGCAATTATAAATTTGAGCTTGTTGTTAGCGCACCTGAAGAACGGGTTAATAGTTTTTTTAAAAATACACGATTTCCTGATAATATGTCAATTTATGCAGCGCAAAAAAATGTTCATCCTTTTTATGCAAGGGCTTCATTGGTATTAAACCTGAGTCATCCTAACAGATGGCTTGAATCTTTCGGACTTACCGTGCTAGAGGCCATGAATTACGGTGTCCCTGCCATTATTCCACCGCACGGAGGCATTAGCGAACTTGTTCACGAAGGTTACAATGGATATAAAATCAGCGTTAAAAAACTAGACACGATTAGTGAGCAAATTCAAATAATTGCAGAAAACAAAGAAATCTACAGGGAACTCTCATTACATGCTCTTGAAATGTCTAAACGTTTCAATTATGATGAAATGATTAATAGTATCGATGAAATTATTCAGCAACCATAAATAGAGTCTGTCTATAAATAAATTCCAGTAAGAATCATTCATTAATACGAATTAACATACAGCAAACCACACCATTTACACAACTGCTTCATTACTAAACCCTTAAAATAGATTGCTATATCTGCGGGTTCAGATGCCTTGCATGTGCACAAAGCTAATGACATGAATAATCCGGATTAGTTATTTTGGGTACTGATTCTATTTTTCGTATTTTAGAGCAATTTCTAATTTAGTGCGTGTAAGAAAACTCCAATAATTGCGTTATGTTCATTTTGAAAACAGTCGATTACTTCAGTAAACTCCTTGATTTTCAAAATGAACACGCCTTATTCTTGAAGTTTTATTACTACGCACAGGGAAAAACAAAAGTTTTCTAAGGAGCACTAAATTAATAAACACTAAAATCAATACTATGAAAAATGAAGTAATTGCTCTATGGGGCGAAGAACTTGAATGGATAAAAGACAAAGAACTACGAAAAAAAACCATGCGCGTATGGGAGATTGCACTTGAAAGAAGTGTACTTAATGGCGATGATCTCAACCGTATTCCATTTACATTACTTGTTGGGCCCGACCTCAAAGTTACTTTTATGGATCACAAGCGTGCAGTTGTTCATATCTCAAAAGAAAGTGGGAAAAAAGTTAATCATTTCTTCAAAGATGAACTGCCAGTTAATATGGATGTACTTATTTCAGGCGCTATATTATGCGACGTTGGAAAATTGTTGGAATATGTACTCGATGACAATGGAAATGCAGTACAGGGCACTTATGGAAAATACCTGAGGCATCCGTTCAGCGGTGTTGCATTGGCAGAAGAAGTTGGTTTACCACCAGAAGTATGCCACATTATAGCTACGCATGCAGGAGAAGGCGATATGGTTAAAAGAAGTACAGAAGCTTATATTGTTCATCATTCAGACTTTATGACCTTCCTGCCATTCAAAAACGGGTTAAAAGTTTGATTATCGGCTTTAATTCACTAATTTGCATCATAAATATTATTTTATCTAAATAAATGAGTCGTATCCCAAATAAATCCACCAGCGAAAAAGTGAAATTTTTACAAGGTGTGGAGCTATTTAGCCATGTACCGGCGCAAGCATTGGAAAAAATATCGCATCAGCTAAAACACATCCATCTTGAAGAAGGTGAGGCCATCTTCAAAAAAGGAGACAGCATGCGTGCATTGTATATTGTAATCAATGGCAGCCTACAGGTACACGATGGCGAGTATATCTTTTCCACATTTGACGAAAACGACTTTTTCGGTGAGTATTCATTGATTGATGAAGAAACGCGAAGTGCAAGCGTAACAGCCATTATACCTTCGGAGCTCTACGAGCTCAGCTATGAAGATTTCAATGAATGGCTGGAAAAAGAGCCTCTCTTTGCCCGCACAATGCTCAAAGGTTTTGTACGGAGGCTTCGCGAAAACAACATTCTTGAAGAACGCTTAACTCGCCGTACGCTGGAAATCCAAAAACAAAAAAACGAAATCATCAGGGAACGCGACGAACTCGAAAATCAAAAAAAAGAACTTGTTGTTCTTAATAATACAAAAGATAAGTTTTTCTCAATTATCGGGCACGATTTAAAGAATCCGTTCAGCACAGTCATAGGCCTGTCTGAACTGTTACTCGATGATTTTGATTCATTCGAAAAAGAACGATTAAAAGTATTTATTGAGCAGATTAACAAATTCTCAGGCAATGCTTATGCCTTGCTTGAGAATTTACTTCAATGGGCACGCAGCCAAACAGGCAAACTTAAGATTAACAAAAACCTGTATAATCTCAAAGATGTTATAGAAGACAATATTGAATTGCTCAGCGGAAATGCAAAGCAAAAAAATATTGAAATCAATTACCCGGGCGAATCAGCCTTTTTGTTGTTCGACATCAACATGATAAGCACTGTTGTTCGCAACCTGCTATCAAATGCCGTAAAATTTACGCCTGAAAATGGAAAAATCGACATAAAACATGAAGAGCGCAACAGCAAAATTTATGTTTCCATAGCTGACAATGGTGTTGGCATTGCCAAAAAAGACTTGTCGAAACTTTTCAAAATAGATGCAAATCCCTCAACAATAGGAACCTCCGATGAAAAAGGAACAGGTCTTGGCTTGATATTATGTAAAGAGTTCATAACACGGCACGATGGTGAAATCTGGGCAGAAAGCGAACCCGGTGAAGGAAGTATTTTCAGGTTCTTTTTACCCAACATCAAAGAATAGAAAAGCTACGGCAAATACCGGATTGCACAAAAAATATACACCAATCCGTAAAAAAAACGGCCATCATAAGGCCTCCTTATTTCACAAAACACAACCACAGCAACCGCTTCGCTAATTCTTGTCTTTCAGACCATTATAATGATTATTAAGGAAAAGCACTCATTATACTGGATTTTTTTTTAAAAGCACTATTTTTGCATCTCAATATAAAAATACCGTATTTATGATAACGCTTTTTCGAAAAGAGTTAAGTAGTTTTTTCACATCACTCACAGGATACATTGTAGTTATCTTGTTCTTGCTGGTTAACAGCTTGTTTATGTGGGTGTTTCCCGGCAGTATCAATGTAATAGACTCCGGCTATGCCAATATGGATGCTTTATTTGTTATGGCACCCTGGGTATTCCTTTTCCTTGTACCATCGGTTACCATGAGGCTTTTCAGTGAAGAAAAGAAAACCGGTACGATTGATATTTTGCTTACACGGCCATTGAGCGATATGCAAATTGTACTGGCCAAATATCTGGCTGGTGTAAGCATTGTAGTTATATCGCTTTTGCCCACATTAATTTACTACTTTTCAGTTTGGCAACTGGGCGATCCACAAGGAAATCTTGATATTGGCGGAACCTGGGGAGCCTACATTGGCTTATTGTTCCTGGCATCAATTTATGTAGCCATAGGAATTTTTTCATCATCGCTCACAGAAAATCAAATTGTTTCATTCCTTATTGCGGTAGCCATTTCTTTTTCATTTTATGTTGGTTTTGAATCGCTTGCCGAGCTAACTGCAATGAACGAAATGGCTTTTTACATATCAAATTTGGGCATAAATGAACATTACCGTTCCATTAGCAGAGGAGTGATTGACAGCCGTGATTTGATTTACTTTTTGGCCGTTATTGTCATATTTTTATTGTTTACACGCACAGTTTTACAAAGTAGAAAATGGTAGAAAAAAAATCCAACATAATGAAACACGGACGATTAAAACGAAAGCACCTCACTCAACTTTTGCTTAATGTAATTATAGTATTACTCATTGGATTTGTTTCTTCACGAGTATTTTTTCGTCTCGACCTTACCTCAGACAAACGCTACTCAATAAACGAAAATACAAAAAATGCTTTACAGAACCTGGAAGATATAGTTTACATAAAAGTATATCTGGAGGGCGACCTGCCCGCATCATTTGAAGAATTGCGCAGGTCGGTACTGGAAACACTCGAAGAATTTAGGGCTTATGCCGGCAAAAACATCGAATATGAATTTATTAATCCGGCAGAAAGCGAAGACCAAAAAACCCGTAATGAAATTGCCCGGCAACTTGTTCGGAAAGGATTAAATCCGCGCACAATAAGAGTGGAAGATAAAGATGGTTACAATACAAAGTACCTTTTCCCGGGGGCTATTATTGTATACAGAAACGAAGAGATTACACTCAATTTCATTGATAAAAAAGGCTCCAACGCTCGTGCACGAATAGAACAGTTAATAAACGGTGCTCAGGAAAGGCTCGAATACAACTTTCTGAACAAAATCAGGACAATCACGCGACCATTTCCAAAAACCATTGCATTCCTGCACGGCCACGGTGAGCTGGAACGGGAACACAGCCTTTCGCTGGCTCGCCAACTTGATGAGATGTATGCCATTAAACTTATAGATATTAATGAGCATCTGTTTGCATTACGCGATACAATGAGCATGAAATACGATGCATTAATTGTGGCAAAACCGAGAAATACATTCAGCGAAAAGGACAAATTCATTATTGACCAGTATGTAATGCATGGCGGACGAATCTTATGGCTTGTCGATTATGTAGATATTCACATGGACAGTCTTGCACACACATCGAGCACACAAGCCCTGCCACTTCAGCGGAAACTTAACCTGAACGACATGCTGTTCAATTATGGAGTACGAATCAATACCGGAATAATTCAAGACCTTCGTTCCGCTCCAATTCCCATCAACACGGCGGCAGCCGGTGCAGAACCACAGTTCACACCTACGCCATGGGTATATTTCCCTGTTATTGCACCAAGGCCAACACACCCGATTACAACCAATGTTGGGCCCATTAAAACCGAGTTTACAAACCCATTGGATACAGTAGGACAAAATGCGGAAGTCAAAAAAGAAATTTTATTAAAAACATCTCGCTACTCGCGAGTAATAAGCTCTCCTGCCCTCATTGATCTCAACATAATTAATGAAAAACCAAATCCGGATTTTTATAGTGCCGGCCCGCAAAATGTAGCTGTACTGCTCGAAGGAAATTTTATTTCGACCTTCCAAAACAGGCTGGTAAAAGAATTCACGCAAAATGAACTATTTGATTTCCGAGAAAAAAGCAAACCCACCAAAATGATTGTTGTATCGGATGGCGATGTGGCAAAAAACCCGGTAGTAACAAGAGACGGAGAAAAAACCACATTGCCACTGGGGGCAGACAAATGGTTTGAAGACATCAATTTCAATGGCAACTCCCATTTCTTATTAAATACCGTTAATTACCTTACCGATGACCATGAATTAATTACATTGCGGGGCAGAAAATTCCAATTGAGATTGCTCGACAGGCAGCGGGTTAGAAATGAAAAAGGCTTTTGGCGTGCGATCAACATTGGCCTTCCTATTTTGCTCATGCTAATTTTTGGTTTTACATTCAACATATTACGTCGCATGCGGTATAAAAAGAAAGCTTGAATAAAACTTAATTATCAGTAAAACAATAGTATAGATATGAAAAAAAATATCATCCAAATAATCATCATAGTTGTGCTGCTGGGAATTATTGTAGCAGCACAAGTTGCTCCATACGGCACTTCGCGACTTTTTGACACACTGAAAATCGGCAAAAGAGCAACCATAAAAGAGCTCCGGGACTTTAGTATTAAAGATACCGCCCGCATCGACCGCATTTTTATGGTTGATAAAGAAAATAAAATAGCCGATTTAAAGCAAAAAGAAGACAATCGTTGGTATGTAAACGACAAGTATCTTGCAAAAAATCATTCAATAAACGTTTTGCTAAAAACTTTACATCACATGACCATAAAAAATCCGGTTGCCCGTTCAGCTGAAAAGAACATCCTTAAGCAACTGGCCACCAAATCTATAAAAGTGGAAGTATATGATGGAGATGAAATTTTAAGAACCTACTACATTGGAGGTGTAACTCAGGATCAAACAGGCACTTATGCCCTGCTCGAAGGTTCAAAAAAACCTTTTGTAGTAGAAATTCCCGGTTTTAGAGGCTATTTGTCGAGCCGCTTTTTCACCGAAGAAATCCATTGGAGAACAACACGGATATTTGTTTACGATGAGTCAGAAATTGATGAAATCAATGTAGAAATACGCAGAAAGCCACAACAATCATTTAAAGTGAAAGTTAAAAAAGCCGGTGAATATGAGCTTTTTAACCGGAACAACAATAAAGCCCAAACTTTTGACACGCTTGCCGTAAGAAGATTTGTAAAAGAATTCAAATTTAAACATGCATCGCGCTACATGACCAATATATCCGACAACCAAAGAGATTCAATTTATAACAGCGCATATTTTTATCGAATCAATGCAAAACTAAAAAACGGAAGAAATCAATTTATTACACTCCACAAAATACCCAAAGAACAAAAATTTGATAAAGAAAAAGATCCCATGTTTCAAGCTGATTACCTCTATGGCGTAACAGATAAAAAAACGATGGTACTCATTCAAACTCACTTATTTGCACCATTGTTTAAGGAACTTAACGACTTTAAACCTCGTTTCTAAAAAGTTTTTCGTAATTTTGACAAAATATAAAAACAAATACAATGAATTTTGTAGTATCAAGTACTGATTTACTAAATCATTTGCAAGCCATTGCTAAAGTGATAAGTAACAAAAACACATTGCCCATACTGGACAATTTTTTGTTCGAGTTGAGCGGGAATGTGCTGACGATAACCGCATCTGACCTTGAAACCACCCTGGTTACAAGCATGGAGGTAGATAATGCCGACGGAGAAGGAGTAATTGCAATAGACGCGCGCCGCTTGCTTAAGCTGAAAGATACTTCAGAACAGCCACTGACGTTCAATATCAATACTGAATCGCTCTCTGTCGACATTCTTTCAGAAAGCGGAAAGTTTAGCAAAATAGAACAAAAAGGCGAAGATTATCCCAAACCACAGGAAATTGATGATGCCCAAAAAACCGAAATCACGCTCAAATCAGAAGCCATGCTGGCAGCAATAAACAAAACCATATTTGCTACAGCTGAAGACGATTTACGCCCGGTAATGAACGGTATACTTTTCGCATTTTCGCCCGATTACTTAACTGTTGTGGCCTCCGATGCCCACAAAATGGTACGCTACCGCCGGACAGATGTAAACGCAGATCAGGAATCATCATTCATTTTGCCGCAAAAACCGGCACAAATGCTCAAAAACCTGTTGCCCAACGATGAGTCAGATGTAAAAGTTTCTTTTGACAACCAAAACGCACTGATCGAATTTGGCAATTTTGTTCAGGTTTGCCGCCTTGTAGAAGGGAAATTCCCCAACTACGATGCCGTTATCCCAAAAGACAACCCATACAAAATGACGGTTGACCGCCTTGACCTGCACAACAAATTAAAAATGGTTTCCGGTTATGCCAACCCGGCCAGCAACCTGGTAAAATTAAGCGTAGCCCCAAACGAACTAAAAGTTTCGGCACAAGACCTTGATTTTTCCATGTCGGCCTTTGAAAGATTAAAATGCGATTATGAAGGAGAAGAAATGGAAATTGGCTTTAAAGCGCTTTTCCTGATCGAAATAATTGCAAACCTATCTTCGCCCGATGTGTTTGTCGAATTATCAGACCCGTCAAGAGCAGCACTTTTCTTACCGGTTGAAAAAGAAAACGAAAGCGAAGATGTACTAATGCTGCTCATGCCAATGATGGTGAACCAATAAGAAAATAAAACAACAATATAAAAGAGGGTGCATTTTTGTTGCTCCCTCTTTTTTTGTGCTGCATAACAGGTCGTTAAAGCACGAAATACCCAATTAAAATGTAAAATTTGTACAGCATTTGCACCACAATTTTACCATAATTCACAATGCCTCCCTAACGGCATAAAATCAAAAAGTTATGACACAAATAGAACTCATCTCTTTCATTCGCCAGGTAAGCTTATTTAACGGGCTCAGCGACGAAGAACTAAACATTGTAGCCAAATACATAAAGAAAAAAAACATTAAAAAAGGCGAATACCTGTTTAAGCAACATAATTATCGGGAAGCAATGTATTTTATAGCTGAAGGAGAAGTTGAGCTATTCAACAAAACAGCTTATGGTGTTGAAAAAAGACTGGCCTATTTCGGACCTTACGACTTTATTGGCGAAGGCTCCCTGCTCGACCATTCTCCCCACAACACCAATGCGCGTGCCATGACCGACCTTATTGTTTTTGGTGTAGAAAAGGCCGACCTTGAACAAATGACCGGCACACACAACACCATCACATCGAAATTATATGCCAACCTGGCCAAAGCCATTACCCGGCGCATGCACCAGGCCAATGCACAATTAGTTAATGCCGGAGCCCAGTACACATCAGGCAGCACACGCCACGAACACGATTTACTGGGCGACCGTGATGTGCCCGACCAAATGTATTACGGCATACAAACTTTGCGTGCAATTGAAAACTTTAATATAACCGGTGTAACCCTGCAATTTTTTCCGTCATTAATCAGCAGTCTTGCCATTGTAAAAATGGCCGCAGCAAAAGCCAACCACGATCTTGGTCTGCTTGACGATAATGTAGCAGACGCTATTGTTCAGGCATGCGATGAAATTGTAAAAGGAAAATACCATCGGCATTTTGTAGTTGACATGATACAAGGCGGCGCAGGAACATCAACCAACATGAATGCCAATGAGGTTATTGCCAACCGTGCCCTTGAAATTATGGGACACAAAAAAGGGGAATACGAATATTGCCATCCAAACAACCATGTAAACCTTTCGCAATCGACAAACGATGCATATCCAACAGCCATTAAAACAGCCTTGCTTTTTTCTAATATAAAATTTGTAGAGGTGCTGAAGGATTTAGTCGATGTTTTCCACAAAAAAAGAAAAGAATTTGCCGATGTAATCAAAATGGGGCGCACCCAGTTACAGGATGCCGTACCAATGACGCTGGGGCAGGAATTTGATGCTTACGGCACAATGCTCGAAGAGGAGATAGAAAGACTTGAACATAATGCTGATTTATTCCTCGAAGTAAACATGGGCGCTACAGCGATAGGAACGGGAATAAATGCAGATCCGGGTTACAGCAAAAAGTGCGTCGATTATTTACGCGAAATAACGGGCTTCGATATAAAACTGGCCAAAAATCTTGTGGAAGCAACGCAAGATACCGGAGCTTTCATTATGTATTCCTCAGCAGTGAAACGCCTGGCAGTTAAGCTCAGCAAAATATGCAACGACCTTCGCTTATTGTCATCAGGGCCCCGTACAGGATTTAACGAAATCAACCTGCCACCCATGCAACCCGGTTCTTCAATTATGCCGGGCAAAGTGAATCCCGTAATACCGGAAGTAGTCAACCAAATAGCTTTTAAAGTAATTGGCAACGACCTTACCGTTACGCTTGCATCAGAAGCCGGGCAACTTGAACTCAATGTAATGGAACCCGTAATTGTACAAAGCTTGTTCGAAAATATTGAAATGCTAAAAAACGGGATGGAAGTACTTCAATACCGCTGTGTAAATAATATTACAGCCAATAAAGAACGCTGCGAAGAACTTGTTCACAACAGTATAGGTCTGGTTACGGCACTCAACCCCGTTCTTGGTTACGAAATTTGCACCAAACTAGCCAAAGAAGCCTTAAACAATAACAGAAGTGTTTATGACCTTGTGCTGGAGCAAAAATTACTTTCTAAAGAAGAGTTGGACAAAATTTTGGCTCCTGAAAACATGATCAAACCACATAAACTTACGTAGTTTCCGCAAGAGAACTCCATTATATAGTGGCTGCAAGAAAACTACCTATTTTCTCAAGTGCTTGATTTATATGTTTATAATTTTGATTTCAATGGCCATATAGAGCTCGCCACAAAAAGCAAAGTAAGTAATATACTCCTTTAAGTTGTTTAATAATAAAATTCGTTCGAGATTAAGTTTTAGTCGTGGCTCGGTTCGAAAAGTTCAAGTTCAAAGCCTGTCCTCGAGAATCGGGAGCTTG
>CAYPSX010000025.1:10569-32158 GCA_964413185.1 uncultured Bacteroidales bacterium | reverse complement strand
TCACCTGTATACAAAACCGTAATGGTGCACGGGCAAATGAAACCCGAAGAAAAAGACCGGAAGATGCAGGAATTTGCCCGCAATGAAGCCCAAATAATGGTGGCAACAACCGTAATTGAAGTGGGTGTAGATGTGCCCAACGCTTCGGTAATGGTTATCGAGAGTGCCCAACGTTTCGGATTATCGCAGTTGCATCAACTCCGGGGTCGTGTGGGTCGTGGCGCAGCACAATCGTATTGCATATTGATGAGCCCGTACAAAATTAGCCAAAACACGCGCCAACGGCTGGGAATCATGACGCAAACCAACGACGGTTTTCAAATTGCCGAAGAAGACATGAAATTGCGGGGCCCCGGAAACATTGACGGTACACAGCAAAGCGGCGATCCTTATGATTTTAAAATTGCCAGCCTGACCAAAGACCAGGCTATACTGATGCTGGGAAGACGCGCTGCACAGGAATTGCTCAAAAACGATGCGCAACTTAATCAACCGGAACATAAAAACATTGCCCTCCAATTAAAAAAGCGGCACCCGAAAGCCATTAACTGGCGGCAAATTGGATAGTATCATGTCATGCTATTCCGGTGATTTCTCATCAGGATGCTCTTTCTTGAAATCGAACCAGTATTTTTTAATCGTAGAACGAACCTCTTTGCGCAACATAAGTAATCCAACAAGGTTAGGAATAGCCATGAACACAACAGTAAGATAGGACAAACTCCAAATAATTGTTGTATCGGTAAAACTGGCCAGGAAAAATGCTACAACATAAGCAATTCTGTACCAAATAACATATTTTGATCCTACCAAATAGGTTATTGATCGATCGCCGTAGTACGACCAGGTTATGGCAGTAGAAAATGCAAATAATATCAGGCCAATAGAAATAATATACTGGCCGTAATCGCCTAAATAACTCCGGGTAAATGCCTCTGCTGTGAGCGGCGCACTATGAATGAGGGACTGCCCGCGTATAATAAGATCTTTATCACCGGTAAGTACTCCGGCAGAAATTTTAATTTTTCCTGTATATGGATTTTCACCTACATAAACTTTAACATCATCGGCAATAGAGCGCGCATGCAAAATAGTAATATCTTCCGCTATTTCGCCATCTTTCGCATGCAATACTCCCGTGTAGCCTTCCACAGTTCCCTTATCCATTAAATATTGCCGTATTTCATTGAAATCAGCTTCATTATCCACATCATAGGCTCTGTCGAGTATCACAATATCGGTACTCTGAAATTCATTTTCAACTTTCTCTGACCAAACACCGGATGAAAGCAGCACCAAACCGGTTAGCGTACAAATTATTATTGTATCGATAAAAGGTTCCAATAAAGATACCAATCCTTCGGAAACCGGCTCATGGGTACGGGCACTGGCATGGGCAATAGGTGCCGATCCCTGCCCGGCTTCATTGGAAAATAAACCGCGGTTTACACCATTACTAAAAGCAAACGCAAAGCTGGCGCCGATAAATCCGCCCAGAGCTGCCGAACCATCAATCACATCAGTAAAAATAGAGATAAATGAAGGAATTATATTAGTGTAATTATAGGCTAAAACAAGCAAAGCGCCAATAACATAAATGACTGCCATTCCGGGGACAAGTCTTTCTGTTACTTTAGCAATTCGTTTAATACCGCCAATAATTACAAACCCTAACAGTAAAGCCATTATTGCTCCTGTAATAATATGATTTAGACCAAAAGTGGCAAAAACCGAGTTTGAAATAGAGTTGATTTGCGGTAAACTTCCTGAACCAAATGATGATAAAATAGTTGCAGCAGCAAAAAAACCGGCCAGCCACTTCATATTTAACCGCTTGCTCATATAATACATGGGACCGCCTGAAACGGTTCCGTCTTCTGTAAAATCGCGGTACTTGTGAGAAAGTGTGACTTCGACAAATTTCAGTGTCATTCCGAAAAATGCGGTTATTAGCATCCAAAACAAGGCTGATGGCCCGCCGAGATGAATGGCCAGCGCAACACCGGCAATATTACCTGTTCCCACAGTTCCGGAAAGTGCAGTAGACAATGCCTGAAAATGAGTTGTATCGCCTTCATCGCCTTCGCGGTCGTATTTACCTTTTACAATGCGAATAGCATGTTTAAAGTACCGAATTTGCGGGAATCGCAAGTAAAGGGTAAAAAATAAGCCTGTTCCCAGTAATAAAAACACAAACCATGGATGTCCGCCCAAATAACTATGCAGAGCGAGTAAAAAATCGTTAATTTGTTGCATAATATTGCCTGTTTTGTTTACAACCGGGCGTAAATATATAGGTTTATACTGAAATAAAAACAATTTAAAGAGGAGAAAATGATAAAAACAACGTAAAAACATATACCTTCTTACAACCAGCCAAATAAGGTAATCACCGAAACAGACAATACATAGAAGTACGAAATAACTTAATAATGAATATGATACAAATATTTATAATTTCAACGGAGCCCTTTTACAAATTACCTAACATCTAAAAATATACTTGTGAAAAATCAGGAATTATTCATATTTAATCCAACTTGCGAAATGGAAATTGCCAATGGCGAATTCTCCTGGCAGCCCAATAAAACTCTTCGTCAATTTGAACGGGATTTGCAATATTTGCCGCTTTTATTTGCTAAGAAAGGCGATATTTTAGTCGTACATAATGAACCATCCCCCATTTTTCAAAACTGGATGAATGTAATTGATATTCCTGAAGTTTATTATGTACCCGAAAAAAACTTGTTATCGCCTGAAGTTGCTAATATCTACAAACCCGGAAAGTTGTCTCCATGGGGCTGGAGTCCGGCAATTCATCATAAATTGCAATATCTGAAACCGGGCACTGCTGAACAATTTCAAAACTCACCGTCTTCAAACTGGGAAAAATGGCATAAAAATCATTACAGCAGGTCTACATCGCTGCAAATACTCAAAGATATTACCTCTACACATAAAGAAGCCGATCTTTTACCTGAAAGCTTACATCCACAAGTTGTAAAAACAGTCGAAGGAGTAAAAAATTGCTTCAATCAATGGTCGCAAATTGTATTAAAATCGCCGTGGAGCTCCTCGGGCCGAGGAGTACAAATGCTACGGTACGGTGAACTGAATAAGTCTAACGTTCAATGGATTAATTCTATACTCAAGCAACAAGGCTACATTATGGTTGAACCATTGTTGGAAAAACTAACAGACTTATCCATGCATTTCCATATTTCACCAGAATCCATTCAGTACTTGGGATTCGGCAAGTTTACCACCAATAAGAACGGGCAATATCAAAATAATATTATCAGGCCCCAAAAAAACGAAAGAGACTTTCCTATTCCTCTTAAAAAGCTCTATGTTTGGTTAATAAACAGCTTTGAAAGCCTTAATATTCAGCAAAAATACGAAGGTTATGCCGGGGTCGACCTCATGGGATTAAAATTGGGCAACAAAACCATTGTTCATCCATGCGTAGAAGTTAACTGGCGATTTAACATGGGTCTGGTAGCCCTTCAGCTCGAAAAATTCATTCACCCGGAGGCACATGGAAAATTCAGCGTGTTTTTTGAGCCGGGAAGTGATTTTAAATCTTTCCATAAGAAAATGACAAAAGCGTGTCCGCTACAAAAGAAAAACCAACTGCCTTTTAAAGGATATTTCCCGCTTTCTGATCCGGAAAAAGCCAAATCAGGAGCTTATGTACATTTAATATGACAGGGCATTTTTTCTTGGTTATTGAGATTTTATTTTGTAACTTTTAGCAAAGCAAAAAAGCCATGAGTAATATTTTGATGCACTACCTTAGCGAGCGAATTCGCAAACAAGACGACCAGACTCAAAAAGAACCGGGTCCTGTTATTACACTGTCTCGCCAATATGGTTGCTATGGAAGCGAAATAGCCCGCCTGTTGACCGACAAGCTGAACGAAAAAGTCAAAAAGAGCAAGCAGGAGTATGAATGGCGCTATATTGCAAAAGAAGTAATCGATGAAGCCGCTAAACACCTCGACACGGAACCATCACATATTGCACATATTTTTGCAGCCAAAGAACGATCGTTTCTGGAAGATCTGGCTATGGCTTTTTCTGTAAAAAAATATGCCCGCGATCCGGAAATTAAAAAACTCATCAGACAAATTGTGAAAAATTACGCAGAACAAGGCCATGTTGTGATCGTAGGCCGTGCCGGATGCGTTTTGGCCAAACACATTGAAAAGTCACTGCACGTTAGACTCATCGCACCAGACAAATACCGCATTGAACAAATCATGAAGCGTTTCGATCTTGATAAAAAAGCAGCAACAAAACGTATAGAAACTTTTGATGAGCACAGAAGAGTTTTTATGAAATTTTACAACGGCGATAAGCCTGAAGCCGAGTTATTTGAGTTAATACTGAACCGCGAAAAACTATCGTCCAATGAAATTGTGGATACTATTGTTAAGTGTGCTGAGGTAAGAAAGCTTGTTTAATATTGAAACTTTTATTTACCAGATCTGCTGCAAACTGTAAACATGCAATAATATCTGCCTTTTCCAAGCCCGGGTATTGTTTCAAAATATCTTCTTCCGAATCTCCTGCGCTTAAAAATTCCAGAATTGTATTCACAGTTATTCTTTTCCCTCTAATTGTGGGCTTTCCATTACAAATATTTTTATCAATTGTAATTCGTTCTCTTATGTATTCCATAATTAAAAGCTTTAACACAAATTTACTATTTTTCTTAAAAAAAACATTATAAGCAAAATGAAAACCACGATCTTATAAAAATATCACATAAACTTCTCCTATAAACTTTATCAAATTATTTTCTTCTCTGATATCGGGTATTGTTTCATATGTTTACAATTTTGATTTCAATGGTCATAACTTGTCCCGCAAAAGCGGGGTGTAGCTCGCCATGATGACCTTATGGTACACCGCATATTGTTTGAAGGTTTGTTAAAATCATGCGGGTGTCCTTCGACTCGCTCAGTAGACCTGTGCCTTATTTTAAGTCATGGCTCGGTTCAAAATATCTTCTTCCGAATCTCCTGCACTTAAAAATTCCAGAATTGTATTTATTTCTTTAAAACCTCATAGCTGCTAATCTGTGGTGGTGTTTTTAGTGTTGGCAGCACTTTTTCCAATAAAATACCTTCTTTCTCGTTATATGGAAATCCAAATGTGGAACGCACGCCATGCGAAATAAACTGAACAGCCCTGTCTAGCGACATGGGTAAATTATCGCCCTGCATGAGACAACCCAGCAGCACGCTGGCAAATGTATCGCCGGTTCCGGGATACGATGCAGGTAAATAGTCTACCGGAACTTTCCAAAACCGGTTATCTGATTTGTTGTAAGCAATTACAGCTGTTTTATCGGCCTCGCCGTCGGGCACGCTTGTTACCACAATAATTTCCGGCCCCAACGCCGACAATTCTTCAATAGCACGAAGCGTATCTTTTGTATTACAGATAAATGATGGGTCGTTATTCAACAAAAGGCCAACTTCGGTAATATTTGGTGTAATGATATCTGCCTTGCAAACCAACTTCCGCATTTCTTCGACCATCTGGTCGTTGAACGGCCCATATAATTTCCCGTTATCGCCCAAAACAGGATCTATCATCACAATATTTTCCTGTGTTTTAAACTCGTCTATAAAACCAATCATCATGTCGATCTGAGCTGCAGACCCTAAAAAACCACTATAAATGGCATCGAAATTTAAGTTGAGCTCTTTCCAGTGCTCAATAATGCCCGGAATATGCTCGGTTAAATCAACAAACCGGTAATCTTTAAACTGACTGTGTGTTGAGAGAACAGCTGTGGGTAACGGACAAACCTGAAAACCCATTGAGCTTAGTACCGGAATAACCACTGTTAACGATGAACGGCCAAACCCACTTAAATCATGAATGGCTGCGATTTTTTTTACTGGATTTTGTATCATAACAAGGAAAATATTCGTTCAATAATTATGAATCAATACAAAATTGCAGATTATTTGGGAATAAATTATAACCAAAGCAATGAAATTTGTATATTTATCCACTTGATCAGTTATCCAAATAGTTGAAAGATTATGGCAAATTTGTGGTTAAAAAACCTACTTGGACAAATTCCGGCAACGGAAAAGCTTGAAACAGCACACAGTCAATTAGTTGACGAACACAATCGTTTTCAGCAAATTGAAGAATCAGAGGAGCTAAAAAAGTTAAAAGAACTGGAAGCTTACCTCCAATCTGATGGATTTTTACAAAAGAAAAAGGAGGTTGAAGCCATAACATACAAAGGCAGTGAAGAAGAAAAACTTGTCAATGAGCTAAATGCGCTCCAAAACGACAATGAAATCAAACTCTACTTTAAAACACTTGAGTCGCCCAAATTAAAACGATTCAATGAAATTGAAACCGGCGATAAACTGGCCCGCTACATCGAAATTAAAGAAACTATTGAAAGCGGACAGGTTGAAGACATAAAAAAACAAATGGATGCTGATCACCAGGCAGAACTGGATCAAAATAAGCGGTTCAAAACCTTGAAAAAACATCCGGAAATCAAAAAATATTTCAAGCTTACACAAAGCCCAGCATATCAAACCTACAAAGAAGTGCTTGAAAGTAATGTTCTTAAGGACTACAACGAAGTTAAAAAAACAGTTGATACTTTTGACTATTCAAAAGTAAATAAGGAAAACGAGGAGGAATATAAAGAACAACTCCGCGCAAAAGAACGTGTTTCCGCCCTGGAGAATGACCCAAAACTCAAAGTGTACCTCAAGTTTACCCATGCTAAATACCCTGAATTCATCGAGAAAATTGGTAATGGAGACCTGATGAATGAATATGAAGCATTAAATATATACCTGAAATCTGAGGAGTATCCGCAAAATCTTAAAGCAACCGATTTTAAAGAATCTGACCTGTATAAACTTGAACAAGAGTATAAACAACTAAAAAAAGACCCGGATATCAAGTTTTATTACAAATTTAAAAACTCTAATGAATATCTGAATTACGTTAAAATTAAAGACAGCGACAAACTGAAACGATATCACGAACTAAAGAAAACAACAGAAGCTGAAGAATTCCTGAAAAAGACAGAATACCTGAAAGACGATAAAAAGTTTGAGAAAACAGACGAATACGAACAAGTTAAAACCTACAATGAACTTAAAAACACCGAAAACATTGTCTGGTACTTCAAAGTAAAAGACACCGATAAATTCAAGCCATTAACTGAATGGGAGTTAGTTTTTAATGAAGATTTTGAAGGCACAAAATACGATGACCAAATTTGGGAACCCATAATTTTCCAGGGACTTGTAAGCATAAACGACAACTACGCCATAAAAGGCGAAAAACAGCGCTACACAAAAGGCGAAAACATAAAAATAAATCAATCGGCACTGAATATTGAAACGCGTAAAGAAAGTGCACAAGGCAAAGCGTGGAGCCCCAAAAGCGGTTTTACAGACCAAAAATTTGAATTTACTTCGGGAACCATCAACACAGCAAAAGCATTTCGTTTCAACACAGGGCGTATTGAAGCCAAAATTAGCGTACAGCAAAGTGATAAAATCGTGCACGGCTTTAGCCTTAAAGGCGACACAATTACGCCACATGTCGACCTGATGAAAACCGGAAAAGGCAACGGCTTCGAAGTACGTTACATTCCTAAAGAGCAAGGCCGCCAACCGGTTGCCCATAAAGTAAAAGGAATCAATATCAACGAAAAATATTTCATTTACAAGCTCAACTGGACCGAGAAAGAACTTATTTGGTTCATCAACGATATTGAAGTTGCAAGGGAGCCACACCAACTCAATGGGGAAATGTTGTACATCAATTTGGCATCCATCGTAGAAAAGACTCCGGAAACCCTGCCGGCAGCTTACAGCCTCGATTGGATTAAAGTGTATAAAAAACAGGAAGCCTAACCGAAAAAAAATCATGTACCATGTCTGAACGTTTGCGCATAATTTTTATGGGCACACCCGATTTTGCAGTTAAATCGCTGGATGCCTTACATCAACAATTAAATATAATTGCCGTTATTACTGCCCCGGACAAAAAGCGGGGGCGCGGCCAGCAAATTGTTCCAACGCCCGTAAAAAAATACGCCACGGAAGCAGGTATTCCTGTTCTTCAGCCCACAAACCTGAAAGATGAGAATTTCATAATTGAGCTAAAAGAATTAAAGCCCGACCTCAATGTAGTAGTTGCTTTTCGCATGCTGCCCGAAGTTGTTTGGTCTTTGCCCACGCACGGTTCGGTAAATTTGCACGCCAGCCTTTTGCCCGAATACCGTGGCGCAGCGCCCATTAACCACGCAATAATGAATGGTGAAAAAGAAACCGGCGTTACTACCTTTTTCCTCGAAAAAACCATTGATACCGGCAAAATAATCGATCAGGAAACAGTGGAAATAACCCCGGACGACAATGCCGGAACCCTGCACGACAAACTAATGAATACCGGCGCCGAATTGCTGGTTGAAACCGTGCAAAAAATTGAAAACAGAACAGTACAACCCAAGTCGCAACCCGACAAAATCGCGAAACACGCACCCAAAATATTTAAAGAAAATTGCGAAATTGATTGGAGGAAACCGGGACAGGAAGTTCATAATTTTATTCGGGGATTAAGTCCCTACCCCGCTGCCTGGACTACCTTTGCTAAAAATGGGAAACCGTTTACGGCCAAAATTTTTAAAGGAAAATTCCATCCCGAAAGTACGAATGATGAAACAGGCGCAATTTCAATCAAAGAAGACAAACTGTTTGTGAAACTGGAAGATGGTATATTTGAAATTCTCGAACTTCAGCCCCAATCGAAGAAACGCATGCCTGCACAAGATTTTATTCGGGGCTTGCAGAAAAATGATGTATTGGAACTGGTTGCAGGATAAAACGTTATAATAGCAACCTACGCTTCCCAAAGACTATCGACAAAATACCCGCGGTTGTCGAAAAAATTCGTTTTCGTTTTAAATCCACTTGATTGTGCAAAATTTTCAATCATTTCTATATCGTATTTTTGTGAAACTTCCATGAAAACAGGCTCCCACTTTTTAAATTTTACGGTTTCACCGACTTCCCTGAAGTTTACGACCTGGTCTTTTCGGCTAATTAGGAAACTCTTAGCTTCTCCGGTTAGCGGGTTGTAATTGGCATAGTGCTGAAAATTATCGAGAACAAAATCCGCATTCAATTCACGATTTATCCGGCTCAACAGGTTTAGGTTAAAAGCTTCGGTATGTTTGTGCGGATCATCGTAAGCCGGAAGAATAATGTCCGGTGATTTTTTCAGGTCGAACCCAATAAAAAGCATATCGCCCGGAAACATGAAGCTTCGCAATTTCTTTAAAAAGGCTTTAGATTCTTTTCGGGTGAAATTACCTATGCTTGATCCAAGGAACAAAAAAACACGACGATGACCTTCCTGATGTTTAATTTTCGGTATCACATCAAAAAAATCGCCAACAAAAGGCTCTGTTTCAAGCTTGTGTGCCTCACCGTTTAACCTGTCCAAAAGACTGCGAATCGCTTCCCGGCTGATGTCAATGGGCATGTATTTCAGGCTGATGCTATCGTTCAAAAAATGCCTGAGCAATACGCGGGTTTTTAACCCGTCACCGGCTCCTAATTCAATAAGGTCAATTTTTCCGGATGGATTGGAAATAGAATCCAGAATTTGCGGGGCCTGATTATCCAGAATCTCAAATTCACAGTTTGTAAGATAATACTCAGGCATTTGCATGATGTCCTGAAAAATGCGACTACCGCGGTCATCATAAAAATATTTACTCAATAAATATTTAGGATTATGATTTAACCCATTTAAAACATCTGTGGTAAAGGCAGTTAAGGTCGCAGTAGATTCCATTTTTTCCTCCGGGGTTTAATACAATTAATCTTTATAATAGTTTGTTGATTCAAAAATCTTATCGGCAGACTTGGCAATAAATCCAGAATAGCGTTCGCCGTTTTCATCTTTAAAACGCTGTGCAAATTCATAATAGCACGCAGGGATTTTATATTCACCTTCTTTAAATTGCACCGGAATAATATCGGCCATTGTACTCGATTGCTTAAGGAGCTGTTCTTTTGTACCTTTTACTTCACCGCCGGAGTCATTGAGTTTGAATCCGTTATCTTTTAAAAGCTGGTTTACATCTTCAATATCACCAATTTTCTCAAGATGATCGACACTAACGGTGAAATGATTGGCGCGGTACCCGTAAACATAAACCCACGCAGCATATTCAGATTCTGCACGAAGTTTTTCATACGTTTCATAAGAAACCGGCCCCCACGGTCTGCCTTTAAATATTAACTCTTTGTCGTCAAGTAAAGCCTGATCTGCGCTATCGAGGGCATTTTTCACAGTTTTCTGAAGTTCCGGGCTAAATTTTTCAAGCAATAACTCGCTGATAAATACCCTTGGCGCGTCATTAACACCTGGTAACTCATAGTGTTTGGCTTTCAACTTTTTAGCTTCAAAATCGTAGGAGCCTTTCTCAATAAAACCAGCATCTTTAAAAATTCGCGCCAGTTTTTCAATATTTACACGCGGGTCGTTGTAAGTTCGAAAAGCAATATGGTCATTAATAACCGTCTCTCCTTTGCTTTCAAATAGTTCTTTAACGCGTTTAGCTGATTCGTTTTGTGCAGCATAATCGTCCCACAACTTGTTGAAAATTTCTGTGTGTTCCATAATTTCAAATCTTTTCCTTCAAAACAGTCATTCAGGTGGTTTTGTTCAGGAAAACAGGATGCTAAAATCTAAATAGTGCATATAATAAAATCCAATAAGTGCATTTCGGCAAGCTCAGCATTAATGTGTCAAAAGTTTTGTCATGGCCCGGTTCATCCGCTTATTTTAAACCTTACTCATACTTCAGGTTAATGGCCGGACTGGTTGATAAAGCTTTAAGTGTGTGATAACTAACGGTAATTACTACTATAGACAGGATAATAATTCCGCCAAAAACATAAGGAATGATACCGGGAGAAACAGCTACAACAAAGGAATGAAGCCATTGATCGGCAAAAATGAAAGAAAACAGCCACGCCAGCAATGTAGAAAGGGCAAAAATTTGCATATAATCCATATATAGAAGCTGCAAAATATGTTTTCGTCCGGCTCCTAAAATTTTTCGTATACTTATTTCCCTGCATCTTTTTTGGGCAGAAAACGCACTCAAAGCAAAAAGCCCAAGGCTGCTAATGATTATAGACAGACCTGAGAAATATGCAAAAATGCTCAATAGCCGGTGTTCTCGTGTATACTGTGAGTTATATGAACTTTTTAGCAATTTCACGTTTGACATTTCGTTGGGAAAAAATCCTGACCAAAAATGTTGCAATTTGCCTGATTTAATGAGCTTTCGGGGTTCAATGGAGTTAATTACCAGGTATCTGTTCGTAAAAACATTAGGTAAAACTACCAGCGGAGACACTTCATTATGGAGCGAGTAATAATTAAAATCTTTTAGTACGCCTACAACTTTATGATTAAACGGAAACCCGGATCCGAACTCTCGTCCGAGCGGATTTTTCCATCCCATGTGATCAACAAAAGCCTGGTTAACCAGAACTTCGCGTTTCATATCTGCCCGGTTTCCGGACGGATCGAACCAACGCCCCAAAACAATCTCTGCACCAATAACTTCCATATAATCCGGTTGGCCGCTGAAAAAATCAAGTTCACGATGAAAAACACCGCTATCTGTGTTAAACTTGAAAAGCAATCGACCGGTACGCAACCCGGGTATACGCTCTGCCAACGTAGCTGCCTGCACATTGTCTAACTCACGAATATTTTTCAACAATCGTTCATAATTATGAGCCCGCGCAGTATCTTTCTCAAGTTCCATAATCACAAGATTATCAAGGTCGAAACCTAAATCGCGATTCATTAAAAAACGTGTTTGAAGCTGAATTACGATGGTCGTAATAATTATTGTGCCGGCTACAAGATATTGAGCTACCAACATCAATTTACGAACTTTGGTGCTCGAAACAAAGTAGGATCGAACATTCCGATAGAGTAACAAATCGGCACCGCCACGAAATATGGTAATGGGTTGAAACAAAGAAAGCACAAAAGCCGGATAAAAACCACTCAAAAACCCAAGTATAACCCACACCACGGCTAAAAAAACCATCATTCGCCCCAAAATTATACTATCGAAAATATGGAAATCGTACCCGGTAATTTCATTGAACGCAGGAAAAAGCAACTCACTAATAATGAATGAAATAATTATGGCCAGCAACGTAATCGCAACAGATTCTCCCAAAAACTGAATTATTATATTCCGGCGCGATGCTCCCATTGTTTTGCGAATGGCAATTTCGCGCGCACGGATACCACCCTGTGCTATAGCCATATTTATGTAGTTGATACTGGCAAT
Organism: uncultured Bacteroidales bacterium; assembly: GCA_964413185.1. Lineage (GTDB taxonomy): Bacteria > Bacteroidota > Bacteroidia > Bacteroidales > Salinivirgaceae > Salinivirga. Next base: position 19,758 of record CAYPSX010000025.1, on the reverse strand, counting down.
AGTTAAAATAAGAATGCCAATTATACTAAAAAGCCATACTACTCGTCTATTGCTATTTGATAAACTATCGTATTGATATTTTTGGCTAAAATGAATATCAGAAACAGGAATAACCGGAAAATGCAGTTTCATTTGCAAGTTTGCTTTTTTTTCAAATTGCCTGACTTCTTTTTCGAACAGTTTATTTATTTTCTGTTCAAGTTCTTTCTTACCTAATGATGTTCGCACATAAGTTAATGTATTCATACGTGTCCAGTCTTGTGTTCTGTTCTCAGTTACAAGCATCGCGCTATCATAAAGCACCATGATATCGATATCGAGATGGGAATGATAACCCTTTTTCCGGTATGTTCCCACAACGTAATAATCGGTTTCTCCATACTGGAATTCTTTCACTTTATAGGGAGCAAAATACGTATCATAAACATTTTCTGATATCCATGCCGGTTGTTTGTTTTCTATTTCGATTTTTTCATGTTGAAAAAAAGTACGCGGATAGGTAAATATGTTAAAAAAATTGCGGTCGACATGTTTTATGTTGCCCGGGTTGAGCCAGGTTTCATTTACATAAATATTTCGTCCGTAATTACCCGATTCAATTCTGCACACCTCCCTGAACCGGCCACTTTCACGCAACCGTTTTCCCACAAGGTGCGTTGTCATTGCATAATGCGATGGCTTCCGCTCCGGAAAGGCAAAAGTTTCATTGATGCGATAAATATCTTCGGCATTTTTCCAGTTTTCATCGTAATTAAGCTCAGCATAAACATAAAGAAAGATAAGTGTTGCAGCAGAAATACCAGCGGCCAGCCCCAAAATATTGATAATGGTATTCAATTTCTGTCGCAATATGTTCCGGTACACGATCATTAAATAGTTTCTCCACATATCTTACTCATATTTAAGAGTTTGTGCTGGTTGTATTTGTGCTGCATCCTGCAAACGCAGCAATGAAACCAGCAGAATAACCAATGCAATTATTACGGCTGATGCTACGATATTCAAAAGTGAAAAATCAATGTGGCTGGCAAAAGTGTTCAACCAATTTTCACTCAAATACCAGGCTACGGGCACAGCAAAAATCAATACCACGGTATAAATGCGTGCAAATTCGCTTCCCACCAACATGATAACTGATTTGTTGGATGCTCCGTGCACTTTTCTGATGCTAATCTCTTTACTTTTTTGTATCAGTAGAAATGAAATTAACCCCAATAAACCTGCCGCAGAAATAATCAGGCTCAAAATAGCTATAATACCGGCAAGATGGTTAAATATTTTTTCATCTTCATACTGATTCCTGTATATGGTTTTATATTCATTGATGAGTACATTTTTTCGGCCAATATACTGATGTAAATATTTGCGCAGAATTTTTACTGCAACATTCTTTTTACCAGCAACATAACGGACAGCGATATACTGTTTTCCTAATCTGTAACCATTGCCGTCAGGCACTTGGTCAATAATAAACGGAATGGGTTTTTCACGTAGAGTTTTAGGGAAAAAATCACGAAAAATTCCTACCACACGCTCGTTTCCGGGAAAGGTCATCAGCTTGGCTCCCAAAGCATTTTCGTATGGCATAAAGCCAAGATAATCAGCCATTTGCTTATTTATAAGCAGCGATTTTTTTACTTCATCAGGTTGATTATTAAAACTGCGGCCTTGTGTTACATTTAGCTTATAAACTTCGTTAAAATCGCCCAATACCCTTAAAGCAGGTAAAAATAGCATTTCATTTCGGTCTTTTTTTTCACCCATAAAAAAGGCATGGCGGTTATGGTCAATTCCCGGAATATAATCAGATCCCGTAATAACACGAATAGCGTCATAACTTTCTACATCGGTTTTAAATTTCTCATAAAATTTATGTAACCCGCTAAACCGTGCATGAACGATTAAAATATTATCGCGAGATACTCCATTGGGCGATTCAATCAAATGATTGTATTGCTGGTTCATGGTTAAAGCTGAAAACACAAGCAATGTTGATATAAACAACTGACTAACAACCAAGAATTTTCGGCTCACGCCACTCCTTCCTGCACGTTGCAAATTACCTTTGAGTATAACAGCTGGCCGCAAACCGGAAATAAAAATAGCCGGATAAAGCCCTCCGGTTAAACCGACCAACAGAATAATGCCACCAAATATCAATACCCTGTGCAAGTATAGCAGATCAGAAAAAACGAAACTTTTCTGTGTAATTTGATTAAACCAGGGCAATAACAATTCGGTTGCAACAAGTGACAAAACAGCAGCTAATAAAGTAATAATAAATGCTTCGGCAATAATTTGCAATCGTAAATCTTTACCTGAAGCTCCTAAAACTTTCTTCACAGCCATTTCTCCCGCCCGATGTGCAAAAGTGGCCGTAGTTAAATTCACGTAATTTATTACAGCCATTAAAAGCAAAAAGAGAGCTATTCCACCAAAAATATAAACATAAACAACAGAGCTGTTTTGCCTTATTTCATATTCAAGGTGCGAGGTTAAATGAATATCTTCGAGAGGTTGCAAAAACAAAGCATTATTTTCGCGAATATCTTCTGAAAAATATGTATTTACGAAAGCCGGCAAACGTTTTTGCACATAGTATTGATTAGAAACATCAGATAATTTGATATAAGTCCAACATGGATTTCCTATCCAACTTTCGGGCAACCCGGCTCCTCTGATTGTACTTCCGCGCAATTGTGCATAAGTTGATAATGAAACTAAAACAGAAAAATGAAAATGTGAATTCACCGGCCAATCATCTACCACAGCCTGCACTTCAACCTGGAATTGATTTTCAACACTCAATTTCTTTCCGGTAACATCAAGGTAGCCAAAGTATTTCAGAGCTGCACTCCTGGTAATTACAGCAGTAAAAGGTTTGTCCAGCAGCTGTCCGCCATTGGTATCTAAAGTATCTGCATCAAAAACATCGAAAAAACCTGGATCTGTATAAAAAAAACCGCTATCGTTGTATACAATACTCCTGTTGGCAATTTGAGTGCTGGGCGATTGATAATTATACAACCGCGTAAACGCATCAATTTTTTCATTGAAAAAATCATTAAGCCCGGGACCTAATGGAAACGGGCAACTAGAAGAACGCTCAACTATTCCCCCGTAGTTGCCAAATTGTGTAACCCTGAAAATTTTGTGCGAATCTTTATGAAATTGATCATAGCTCAGTTCATCGTTCAAATATATTCCGATCAGGAACATGGCTGTAAACCCCAGCACCAGTCCAACCAAATTGACATACAAATGCATTCGATTGCTAAATGCATGTTTGAACGCCATATAAAATGTTCGAATTTTCATAATCCGGGAGCTGATTTGGGGATTAAAAATCTGGAAACTACATTTTTTCTTCGAATCCGGCACCTACATTTTCATGAATTACCTTGCCGTCAAAGAGCCTGACAACTCGCCTACTGTAGTCTGCATCGCGTTGAGAATGAGTAACCATTACTATTGTTGTACCATTTTTATTAAGCGTATTTAGCAACTGCATAACTTCTTCGCCATGCGCCGAATCAAGGTTCCCGGTAGGTTCATCTGCCAAAATAAGTGATGGGTTGGCTACCACAGCCCTGGCTATGGCAACGCGTTGTTGCTGACCGCCTGAAAGTTGCACGGGAAAATGACGTTGCCTGTGGGTAATTTGCATATTCTCAAGCGCACTAAGCACTTTCTTTTTTCGCTCTTTTGTAGGAATGCCCATATAAATCAATGGTAGTTCAACATTCTCAAAAACAGTTAATTCATCTATCAAATTAAAATTTTGAAAGATAAAACCAATCTTTCCTTTTCTAATTTTTGCTCTGCTACGCTCTTTTAAATGTGTAACATCTTCATTTAAAAAATAATACTTGCCAGATGTTGCTGTATCGATAAGCCCTAAAATATTCAATAAGGTTGTTTTTCCACAACCAGAAGGCCCCATAATGGCAACAAACTCACCATGATTGATCTCCAGCGTTACATCGTTTAGAGCTACGGTTTCTACTTCATCGGTTCTAAAAACCTTACTTAAATTACTAATTTTTAGCATATTGACTTTTTACTTTGAGTCGATCTTTGTTCCAAATTGATAGAGATGAAGATACAATAATTTGATCATTTTCATGTATTCCTGATATAATTTCTACCATTGCACCGCTGTAAGGCTTAATCTTTACCTGCACCTTTCTAAATTCATCACCTTTTCTACAAAATACCCAATTATTATCCCCATCAGAATTCAATGCTGGCTTCTTTAGTAATAATTTTTTTTGAGGTTTTGTGCATAACTTAACTGTTACAGGCTGACCAGCTAAGTCTTTTTTTATCTGATCGGTGTGTACTTCTACATGAAAACCTCCGTCTATATTCTTAGTAAGCTTTCCCTGCAGCTTCTTTTGACCTGCAAATATGTCTACTTCCGGCAACCAATTTTCCTGTGGCGTTTCTTCCAAATGCACAATAAATTGATTGGCTTCCGAAGCTTCAACCCGAAATAACGGGGTGCCGGGCTTAAAGGGATGATTTTCGCTCACAAGATATTGTATATGACCGGTTTGTCTTATTTGTATGTAATCCTTAACAAAATCATTAGTGTTCTGACTAATTTGTTTTTCAATACGTTGAATCTCTTTATTGAGCCGCTCAATTTTTTCAAGCAAATGCATTTTATTATTGTGTTTTTTTAATTCGCTTTTTGCTTTAGCAGAAGCACGAACAACACCCTCATAATCATGCTGTTCATTGTCTCCATAAGAAACTTCCATATCCGGCATAGACTCAACGTTCTTTGTGGAAACCTTACATTTGCCTGACTTTGAATGTTTTAGTAAATATCCTTTAAGATGATGTGTTTTTACCTGAAGTGACGCTAATCTTTTAAGCAAATAATCATTTTGATTTTCATTTCCATAAAAGTTATTGCGCTCAATAATCAGAATGGTATCATTAACAGCAGCAATTTGTCCGCTTTCAACACAAAAAAGAGCTTTACCTGAAGTTTTAGAATAAACTGTATCGCCCTTCAACCTTAATACGCCCTCAACAAACTCTTTTTTATAGGTATAGGAAGATTTTACAGTATCTATTTGCAATTGACGACAATCGACTTGCATTTCGTTTGAGCAACTTTGCAAAAAGAACAGTATAGAAATAGAAAGAAAATATTGAAATTTACACATAACCATTATTTAATCACACATAAAGGCTAATCTCATACCAAACTAAATAACAAACAGTTAAAAAGCACTTTACATGATTTACCAAAGGTAAAAACCTGTATCAAAACAAAAAATATGTGTTCAAATACGAACATTTTTGTTTTCATAATCAAAAAGATGTAATTTGGTGAAATAAAAAACAAATGAAAGTATCAAAATCATGAGCAAACACGGAAATATCTTAATTGTGGATGATAACGAAGACATCCTTTTCTCGCTAAAATTATTACTCAAACACCATGTAAATCATGTTGAAATAGAACCAAATCCAGACAATATTCCTGATTTGCTCAAAGAGCGCAATTACGATGTTATTTTGCTGGATATGAACTTTTCTCATGATGCAAGCAGCGGCCAGGAAGGCTTTTACTGGCTCGATAAAATTCTGGGTATTGACCCCGATGCCGTAGTCGTATTTATTACAGCGTACGGAAACACCGACAAAGCTGTACAGGCCATAAAAGCAGGTGCAACAGACTTTATACTGAAGCCATTCCAAAACGAGAAAATTATTGCCACGGTAAACTCTTGTTTGCGTTTACGTTTCAGTAAAGACGAAGCTACAACAGAAAAAAACCGCACACGGGAACTTTCAGCAGCTTCAGACCAGCCTTTTAAAGACTTTATTGGCAAATCGCCAAACATGAAAGAGGTTTTTAAAACTATCAATAAAGTGGCCGGCACCGATGCCAGTGTATTGATTACCGGTGAAAACGGCACCGGAAAAGAGGTAGTTGCCAGGGCATTGCACAGAAATTCCTCGCGCAGCGACGAAATATTTGTGAACGTTGATCTTGGAGCTATTCCCGATACACTTTTCGAAAGCGAACTTTTTGGTCACGAAAAAGGAGCATTTACCGATGCTAAAGAATCTAAACCCGGCAGATTTGAAGTTGCTTCGGGCGGCACTCTGTTCCTCGACGAAATCGGGAACCTTACCCTCCCGCTTCAAGCCAAGCTGCTTACTGCCATTGAGCGTCGGCAGGTAAAAAGATTGGGCGCCAAAAACCCGAAAGATATCGATATCAGGTTAATATGTGCCACCAACGCATCTATCTATGAAATGTTAGATAATGGAGAATTCAGGCAGGATTTGCTTTACCGCATTAATACTGTTGAAATTGAACTTCCTCCGTTGCGGGAGCGCATCGAAGACATTCCGTTGTTGGCTGAGCATTTTCTAAAAACTTACAATAAAAAATATAAAAAACGCCTCCGGAAAGTTTCTGCTGCAGCTATGAAAGAGCTGGAAATGTATAGTTGGCCAGGCAATATCAGGGAACTGCAGCACGCCATAGAACGTGCGGTTATTATGTCGGAAGGCTCAATGCTCGAACCTGACGATTTTGCATTGTTCAATAAAAGCAAATCAAAAGGCGACATGGAACTGGACACCTACAACCTTGACGATGTTGAAAAATCAGTAATTAAAAAGGTGCTGGACAAAACCCATGGAAATATCAGTCATGCAGCCCGGGAGTTAGGACTGACACGCACATCGCTGTATCGTAGAATGGAAAAACATGGACTATAAAAGTTTTTCATTTAAGGTTTTCATCCGCGTACTGTTCATATTGCTTACGTCGTTGGCAGCCGGATATTTATTGTATCAAACGCAGTTCTATTTTACTGCATCATTTCTTATGCTTTTTACTTTTTTGCAGGGTTATTGGCTGGTCAGACTTGTAGGCAAAACAAACAGGCAATTATCTGTTTTTCTGGATTCAATTCGCTACGCAGAATTTAACAAATCTTTCGAACCCACCGGATTAGGTGAAACATTCGATGGATTATCATCTTCGTTTAATGAGGTAGTAGGCGAATTTCACAGCATTCGCAAAGAAAAAGAAGAACAATTTTTCTTTTACCAAAATGTAGTGCAACACATTGGCATATCAATGATGGCGTATGAATCTAACGGCAATATTTTAATGTTGAACAATGCTGCCAATAAATTATTCCAAATCAAAAAAGTAGAAAACATTAATGACCTGGAACCATTCAACAAAAAATTGGTGTCGCTTTTAAAAATGATTAAAAACAATGAACGAAAACTTGTAAAAGTCCACGTAAACGATGATTTTTTGCAGCTTTCCGTATATGCCAAGCAATTTAAACAGGAAGACAAAGAAATTACCATCGTTTCGGTTCAAAACATTGAGTCGGAGCTGGAGCAGAACGAAATGGAAGCCTGGCAAAAACTGATACGGGTGCTGACACATGAAATTATGAACAGTATCACCCCTATTTCCAGCCTCTCAACCACCGTAAACCTCATGGTTGATGAATGGGAAGATGCCCACGAATCCGGTGAAAACCACGATGAGTTGACAGCAGACATAAAACAAGCTTTAAAAACAATCAATAAACGAAGCGATGGTTTGTTGCAATTTGTTCAAACCTATCGCAGCCTGACGAAAATTCCCAAGCCAGACTTCAAAATTATTCAAGTTCAAGCCTTTTTTGATGATCTCTATCAATTTATGCGAAAAGATTTCGAGAAAGCCGGAACAAGTATCAGCATTGAAATAGAACCGACAAACCTGGAAATAACAGCAGACGAAGCTATGATGGAACAAGTTTTTATCAACCTCATGCGCAATGCTTTACATGCCATGGAAAAAACAGAAAACCCGCAACTCAAACTGAAAGCAGGCTATGGCAACTATGGAAATATTATTTTACAAGTTATAGATAATGGGCAGGGAATTTTACCCGAAGTACTTGAGAAGATTTTCATTCCCTTTTTCACAACAAAACAAAGCGGATCAGGCATTGGTTTATCCTTATCGCGACAATTAATCAGGGCGCAGGGTGGCAATATCACAGCTACTTCTGAACCGGGCAAGACAGTTTTTACTATCCGTTTTTGATATTTTCGAGCCCGATTAGGAACATTCCGGATGTCTTTTTCATGATTCCAACGCAGGCATAAAACCTCAAATGAAATTTAATGTTGTCTTCATTTAAAGAACTATCAGGAAAAAAAGCGCTTCTTTGGGAAGCGCTTTTTGATTATTCTTCGTTCGATTCGTCTAAATCATCGAAATCGACATCCGTAAATTTTTCAGGTGCTTTTACATCAGGTATTGGTTCGGAATCTCCTTCTTTAGGTTTCAATTCCGGTTGATTTGCCCTGATGTAATCTACTACCTCTTCTAAACCCTCTGAAAATTTGTCAAAATCTTCTTTATACAGGAATAATTTGTGCTTTTCAAAGTAGAAAGTTCCATCCTGATTAAATTTCTTCTTACTTTCAGTGATTGTCAGGTAATAATCATTGCGGCGCGTAGCTTTAACATCAAAAAAATAAGTACGCTTGCCTGCCCTTACTGCTTTAGAGAAAATCTCATCTCTCACTTTTCCTTTGCCATTTTCTTTGTTCCCAGATACTTCCATTATTCAATCATTTTCATTTTCTACAATCATCGACAAAAATAAAAAATTATTTTTTGTTTTCACCAATAATGCGATATATCAAACGAAGCAGAAGCAACAAATTTCACAGTACGCTAATAACTAAACACTTATAAGTCAATATTATTACATACTAAAGTTTCGCACTTCATAATAAGTTGTTTTATAGTGAATTATGTAAATCAATTCTATTTTACCCCTTACCCTTACGCCCATAATTCCCTTAATACTAATACTTTACGACACGTCGCGATGATATTCCATTTTTGATCAATTTTTCTACCCTGATTAACACTTGTATTTCGACAAGTTCAATTCAGGCGAGATTTTTTATTATTTCTGATGCACTGTTTTTGAACAATATTTGCAAAAACATGCGTTTAATTCAATAATAAATTACTTTGGTATAAGTTTTGGTCTGCATATTCAACAGAAAAAATAACATTTACAGAAGTAATGGATAGATATTTTGAAAAAACAGGAGTAAATATGAGTAAAATAAGCTCAAATCCATTACTTTTGCAATTCAATCAGGAAATAGAGGAGCATGATT
>CAYPSX010000025.1:0-10559 GCA_964413185.1 uncultured Bacteroidales bacterium | reverse complement strand
AAGGCTATTACGAATCAAATCAATGCATATTGTATATGCATGGCTGCGCACCCCGCAAGGAACAGTTGAGCAGTACGATAAAGAACTTAAAAAGAGCATCAAAAGCTTTGAAGATCTTTACTATTCATTTTTTCAGTTGCTAATTGATATACATCACAATTTGCACCAGGAAATTGAACGAAAAAGATCAAAACACCTTCCTACGGAAGAAGAGCTGAATCCCAACATGCGCTTCATTGAAAACCCGGCCATGCAGGCCATTATCAATAATGAAACGCTTCAATCTTACGTAAGAAACAACAACATCAGTTGGAACGATCAACCGGAATTAGTCAAAAAACTGGCGAAACAGGTTAAAGAAAGCAACTTTTTCAATCGATTTCTAGTCAAAGAGGAAGAACCAGACCACAAAGCCAACAAAGAAGTTATAATACAAATATTTACTGAAATATTTGCAACATCAGAACTGCTTTTTGAAACACTCGAAGAGAAATCTGTTTACTGGAACGATGATATAGAGCTGGTACTCAGCATGAACATACGAACAGTTGAACGGATAAAAAGAAGCTACCGGTTAAAACCCATGAAGCTTTTTAAAAATGAAGCTGATGAACAATTTGTAAAGGAGCTTTTCCGGAAAACTCTTGTCAACTTTAAAGATCACCAGCGCCTTATCAAAAAAACAGCCAGCAACTGGGAGCTTGAGCGCATTGCCATGATGGATCAGGTAATTATAGCCATTGGAATTACTGAAATTCAAAACTTTCCGGAAATACCGGTAAGAGTTACCCTCAATGAATATATTGAAATGGCCAAATTTTATAGTACGGATAAGAGCAGTACATTCGTTAATGGCATGCTCGACAAAATAGTAATAGAGTTGAAAAAAAATAATCAACTCAATAAAGTTGATTTAGCTTATTATAATAAAAACAAACCAAACGATAAAGACCTATGAAACAAGTTGGAGTATTATTAATTGCTGTACTCATATCTTTTAGCTGCAACAATGAGAGTAGCGATGATAAAGTAACTTCAGAAATTGTCAAAAACCCGGTGAGCGGCCAGAAAAACAACAGCAACATGGCCATGCCCGAAATTACTTTTTATGGTGAAAACACCGATAACCCTCAATATTTTGATTTTGGTGTCATTATTCAGGGTGAAGTTGTTGTTCATACATTCAAATTTAAAAATACCGGCAATGCCGACTTAATTATTCGCTCCACAAGTTCAACATGCGGTTGCACTGTTTCATCCTATACCAAAAAACCCATACCACCGGGTGGTGAAGGTAAAGTAGATGTGACATTTTCAAGCAGCAACCGTAAAGGACGCCAAAATAAAGCCGTAACTGTGCTGACCAATGCTCAGCCAGCTTCGCGGCAACTCGTTATAGAAGCAAATATTGTAGTACCAAATTAATCAATCTAATTTATGGATATTTTACTAATGATGCCCCAGGAAGGTGGCGAAGCAGGAGGTTTAGGAGCTTTTCTCCCTCTAATTATTATTATTGTAATTTTTTACTTCTTTATGATTCGTCCCCAAATGAAACGACAAAAAGAAGCCAAAAAATTCAGGGAAAACATTCAAAAAGGCGACAAAGTATTAACAATTGGCGGTATATATGGCAAAGTTACCAGTGTAACTGACAAACAGGTAGAGCTGGAAATTGCCGAAAACACAAAAGTGAAAGTAGACAAAACAGCACTTGTTAAAGATACCAGTGAACTGTCTAACACAAACCGCTAATAAAAAATAAAAGAAACAAAGCTGCCTGCATAAACCCGGTGACAAACTCCGGGTTTATGTTGTCAGCTTTTTGTTTATAAAAAAGTGAGATAATTGTTTTTTCGCAGACGAAAAACATATAACTCATTTTGATTCCGTATATTCGCTAAAAAAAACATTTAAAGTGTCCAAAGAGCAACCTGACAATACAAACCGCTTTCAAAAAACATTAAAGCAAGTAGGCGAAACCATCAGAACAATTGATCGGCGCTTACTGTTTTTTCTCATTTTTGTTGCGCTTAGTGCCCTGCTTTGGCTGTTAAATGCCCTTTCCAAAGATTATATCACAGAAATTGAGTGCCCCATTGAATTTTATAATATTCCCGATGATTATGTTTTAGTTGAAGATGTGCCATCGCATATCAATTTGCAAGTTTCTGGTCGCGGTTTTACACTTATTAAATACTCCATCGGATCTATCGCCTTACCTTTTAACCTTGATCTACAATCCTATTTTTCTGTAAATCAGGAACAAGAAAAAAGTGTACAGTTCCAGTATTATGTATCCAGTAAAAAAGAACAAATAGAACGTTTCCTGAACGATGAAATTAAAGTATTGAGCGTTACACCAGCAACAATGATGCTGAGATTTGACAAATTACATGAGAAAACTTTCAAAGTTAAACCTGTAACAAACTTAAGTTGGGCGCCCCAATATAGACAAAAAGGGGAACCGGAAACAAAACCGGATTCCGTTATTGTGTTAGGCCCCAAATCGGTGTTAGATACATTAAAAAACATAAAAACAAAAACAATAGAAGCCGACAATATACAAACCGACCAAACATATAAAGCCAGGCTTATAACTCCTGAACAATGTAATCTCACACAGAAAAAAGTAACTGTCAGGATAAAAACAGAGCAATTCACTGAGAACACAGTTCAGGTACCCATAAAAATCACAAATAAGCCGGACAGTGTGGCACTCAAAATTTTCCCAAACCAGATAAAAGTAACCTATTTGGTTTCATTCGAAGATTACAGCGCAATAAAACCATCTGACTTTAAGGCAGCAATTGACTTCAAAGAAATCAATAATCAAAATTCACCCCAGGAATTACAAGTAAACTTATTATATGTGCCTGAAGGAGCCAGAGTTTTAAAATTTTGGCCACATAAAGCCCGGTTCATTATCAATGAAAACTAATACAGCCATGCAAAAAATTGGTTTGACCGGCGGAATAGGATCAGGTAAAAGCCTCGTAGCAAAAATATTTCAGCAAATGTATAATATTCCTGTTTTTAAAGCCGATGATGAAGCCAAACGGCTCATGCAGGAAGACGACAACCTAAAAAAAAATATAAAAGAACTACTCGGCCGGGAAGCCTATAAACAAGATGGCTCACTAAATCGCCCATTAATTGCAGATAAAGTATTTACTCACAACAACCTGCTTGAAAAACTCAACAATCTTGTACATACAAAAGTACGCGAATACTTTACCGGATGGGCAGCCGAAAAAAACAGCGATTATGTACTTCAGGAAGCCGCTATACTGATTGAAAGCGGTGGTTACAAAAATATGGATGCCTTAATAACAGTTAACGCACCCAGAGAAATACGCATTAAAAGAGTGCAGGATCGTGACAAAATGTCAAAGGAACAGATTTTGCAAAGAATAGAAAAGCAATTATCAGACGAGGAGCGAAAACAATACGCACAATACGTAATAGAAAACGACAACGCTCACAGCCTCATTGCACAAATACAAACCATACACAAAAAAATTACAACACATGGGTAAATTTGGAAAATGGATAGCCGGAGGATTAGGATGGGCGCTTTTTGGCCCAATAGGTGGAATTATAGGATTTGCCGCAGGTGCTATACTCGAACAAGACGGCAGACCAGTGCAAACCCGCGGGCAACAAACAACCACCGGCGGCTTTGTTATGACTCTGCTAGTGCTCACGGCAGCAGTAATGAAGGCAGACGGAAAAGTACTCAAATCTGAACTGGACTTTGTAAAAAGTTATTTCCGCAACGCTTTTGGACCTGACGCCGCGACCGATGCCACACGAATGCTCCGCGATATTTTAAAACAGGAAATTCCCGTAAATGAAGTCTGTAGTCAGATAAAAGCAAACATGGACTATGCTTCGCGGGTACAATTATTACACTTCCTATACGGAATAGCTCAGGCAGATGGCCACATAGACATTTCAGAACAAAAAATTATTGATGAAATAGGATACCGAACAGGAGTTTCAGCCAAAGATATCAATTCCGTTAAATCTATGTTTGTGAAAAACACAAACTGGGCCTACGATGTACTTGAAATATCCACCGAAGCAACCAATGAAGAAGTAAAAAAAGCCTATCGGAAAATGGCTGTAAAATACCATCCCGATAAAGTATCACATTTAGGTGAAGATTTCCAGAACAAAGCAAAAGAAAAATTCCAAAAAGTTTCTGAAGCCTACGAAACCATTAAAAAAGAACGCAATATTGCTTAGGACACAGAAAATCGATTTTTTTTTACACTAATTTGTAGCTTAAAAAAAGCATAATCCTATCTTTGTCGCACCAAAAAAAAATGAAATAACTATGTTGAAAGATATCCTTGCTATTACCGGAGAGCCCGGACTGTACAAGCTGATTTCCAAAAGCTCCAAAGGAGTTATTGTGGAAAACATTGAAACAGGTCGCAGAATGCCATTTTTTGCTGCGGCCAAAATTAGTGCACTCGAAGACATTGCCATCTTTACCGACGAAGAAGACATGCCTTTGAAAGATGTACTAAAAGCCATTTATGACAAAGAAAACGGTGGCACAGCCATTGATCACAAATCTTCAAAAGAAAACCTGATCGAATATTTCAGTGAAGTTGTACCCAATTATGATGAAGATCGCGTGTACCCCAACCACATCAAAAAAGTAATCAACTGGTACAATATTCTTCATAAGCATGATATGCTCGACTTTTCTGAAGAAGAAAAAGAAGAAAAAGAAGAAAACGAAGAAGAAAACAACAACCAGGAAAACAACAAGGAAGAAACGAATTCTTCTGAAAAAGAAAACTAAATCACGCTTATACATATCCAAAATTTAAACTGCCTTAACGGGCAGTTTTTTTTTGTAAAAATTTTCGAAAAAATTTTTTATTTGAACATATGTTCATTATCTTTGAATAAAAATTATAAAAATATGATAACTGCTATAACAGCTAAAAAAAATGAAAAAAGTGCAAATCTGGACGATCGATTCGGAAGATGCCCGTTTTTTGCGATTTACAACCATAGTAACAACGAAATTGAGTTCATAGAAAACCCATATAAAAATGAACAAGGGGGCGTTGGAACGCGCGTAGTAGAATTACTCGCCAACAAAGACGTAACCCAGGTAGTTGCGGCAGAATTTGGGCCAAAAGCCAGTGGATTACTGGAAAAACTTAAAATTCAAATGATTGTCCCTGATAAAACAGGAGAAACTGTTGCAGACATAATTAGTAAAATAAATTAAGAGGAGGTATATATGCCAGGATTAAATCACAAAGGTCCCAACAACGAAGGGCCACGTACAGGCAGAGGCCTTGGAGATTGTGGAACACCCAATAATCAAGGTACCGAAACAGATAATATCAATGCACAACCCGGCAGGGGACTTGCCCGCGGACGCGGAAGAGCTTCAGGTCGGGGAAGAGGAATGGCCAGAGGCAACAGAATAGGTCGAGGCCGTAATCAAAATTAAATAACCCCGATACCCAAAATTATCGGTAAACCATTAAAAAAGAACTGTTCCCGGCTTTCAGAACCTACCTTAAATTATATTTAGCAGATATATAAGGTAACCTCGCGTTCTATTTGTTTTCACGCAGCATTACTATCCATTTCATAGTTGATTATTTTTGCCGGGGACAGTTCTTTATATCAATTTCGACAACCGGTTTTATACCCGTAAAACCCAATAGCCATAATATGCGTACAGATTGTTTTTTCTGCCATGTAAGAACACTCGAAAAGCAAATTAAAAAATTTGCACCCCGGGAAACCACACGGCAAAAACTTATAGGTGAATTTATTGATCAATATAGTGCTCTAAAAAAGCAATACAACCCTTTTGTAGCTGCCGCCATTCATGCTATGATCAGGAAACACCTGAAAATAGAAGATCCGTACGAAAAAGAAAAAACAGAAAGCAATCGGCAGGCACTGGAATTAATTTCAACATGGGAAGAAAAAGTAAAAATCGCTCCAAACAAAGGGTTAATGGCGATAAAGCTGGCCCTGGCAGCCAATATAATTGATTTTGGCCCGGGACACAGTTTCAATATTGAAAAAGATATCGAATTGTTGCACCGCCAACCTTTAGCCATTGATGATTCGGAGGAACTGTTCGCGGCCACAGAAAAAGCAAAAAACATTCTTTACCTGGCTGATAATGCAGGAGAAATTGTATTTGACAAACTATTTATCAAACAACTTGACCACGACAATGTAACTGTTGCTGTACGAGGTTTTCCAGTCATCAATGATGCCACCATGGAAGACGCCAAAGTTGCACAACTACACGAAGTAGCACATGTAATACAAAATGGAAATGATGCCCCTTCTACCCTGCTTGATCGGTGCAGCCGGGAATTTATGGAAGCCTACAAAAAAGCTGATGTAATTATTGCAAAAGGACAGGGCAATTTTGAAGGACTCATGTTTGAGCGCGATCCCCGCATTTATTTTGCGTTGGTAGCGAAATGCGATGTAATTGCAAAAGTAATTGGTATAGAAAAAGGAGAAACTGCACTTATTAATAGCCGACATATAAAAGATATGAATTTCAAAAAATAAAAAAGTGAAGCGCATAGTTATAGCAAGCGGAAAAGGCGGAACAGGAAAAACCACTGTATCAACTGGTTTGCAACAAACAAAAAACCAATACTTTAAGGGAACATCAACATTAATGGATTTTGACGTTGAAGAACCCAATGACCATTTGTTTTTTGAAGATCTGGAGTTAAAAAAATCTACTGCAGTTACTCTCCCTGTTCCCGTGATAGACAGTGAAAAATGTACATTTTGCGAAAAATGCAGGGAAATATGCGCATTCAATGCCATAACGTTAATACAGAAAGCAAAAATTGCCGAAGTTTCGAAAGAATTATGCCACTCATGTGGCGCATGCCTGCATGTATGTAAAGACGATGCCATAACAGAAATTTTTCATCCCATAGGAGAAATAAATGAATATCGTCGTAACGAGGAAGTTGTGCTCAGGGAAGGCCGGCTTGAAGTTGGACTGCCTCATCAAACAGCATTAATACGCGACCTCAAAAAAAGGCACATGCCACAAACCGACCTTGCGATAATTGATGCTCCCCCGGGAACAAGTTGCCCGGTTGTAAATACACTAGAAGGTGCAGATTACGTTATAGTTGTAGCAGAACCCTCTCCTTTCGGGCTAAATGACCTCAAACTACTTGTTGAGGTAATTCGCGATATTGGGTTACCTTTTGGCGTTGTAATTAATAAATCAGAAAAAAATAATGCTGAAATGGAACAATATCTGAAAAGGGAAAGAATTGAAATCATATCTAAAATACCTTTCAGTCGCAAAATTGCAACAGCATATTCCAGTGCAAATATCTCAGAAATAACATCTAACCCGGATATGAACACCAGCTTGCGACAAATATGGAAAGTTATCAAAGAAAAAATTGCGTGAAAAATTATATCAATCAAAATGAAGGAAATTACGGTTATTAGCGGTAAAGGAGGAGCTGGAAAAACTACAATTACAGGAGCACTGACAACATTGTTGAACAAATCAGTTAACACAGATTGCGATGTTGATGCGGCTGATTTATTTCTTCTGCTCCAGCCGGAAATTATTGAATCTCATTCGTTTCCTGGTGGTGCAAAAGCCATTATCAACAACCAATTATGTGCAAAATGCAATAAATGCATCGATCATTGCCGTTTCGATGCCATTTTTTATAAAGAAGACAAAAAACTCAGTGTCAATGAATACCTGTGCGAAGGATGCGGACTGTGCAGGAATATTTGCCCGGCATCAGCCATAAATATGGTTCAGGAATATAGTAACCGATGGCACATATCGGCTACTCGTAACGGAACGTTAATTCATGCAAATATGAAACCCGGAGAAGAAAACTCTGGCAAGCTCGTTTCTGAATTACGAAAAGTTGCCCGGGAAAAAGCAGCAGAGGAACAAGCCGGCTTTATTATTAACGACGGCCCTCCCGGTATAGGTTGTTCAGCTATTGCAGCTGTTACAGGTACAGATTTAGTTCTTATGGTAATTGAAGCTACGAAAAGTGGTTTTCACGATTATAAAAGAGCAAAGGAACTCGTTCAAAGTTTCAGTACGCCAATAGCAGCAGTAATTAACAAGTACGACATTAATCCGGAAATAACGGCAAAAATCGAAGCAAATTTGCAGGAAAACAACATTCCGCTATTGGCAAGTATACCTTTTGACAAAGTATTAGTCAATTCTACCCTGGAAGGGCTTACTTTCCCTGAATATGCCCCTTCGCATCAAATTACAGACGACATGAAAAAAATTTCAGATTACATAAAACAAGGAGCTTATGAAGAAAAACAAACTCAACCTGCTCATTGATGCAATACTGATAATTCTTGTGGGAATGCTGGCCGGTGGCGGTTTCCTGGTGTACTATATTTTATTACCCGGGCAAGAATGTAAAGATAAATACGGCCCTTTTACTGAACTGCATTTTTGGGGTATGGATCGTCACGAATGGGCCGACATTCACCTGTTTCTCTGCTTTTTTTTCCTTGCTTTTACTTTACTGCACATCATCTTACACTGGGAAATGGTGGTCAGTATGACCAGAAACATCACAAAAAAAGGAAAAAAACATCTTCTGGTAATCTGGATTACAATTACAGTTACTATTCTGCTCATTTTGCTGCCATTTTTTGCAACACCTGAACTATCAGAAAAGGCGCCTCAAAATTATGGCCGATTTTATAAAAACAGATATGAACCGACCGGGGTTAACGCAACACACGAAAAAACTATCACTCCTGAAACAAACGAACAAAAAACCATAACTAAAAACAAAAAGACAAAAACAAAAAGACGAGTAACAGAAAACCATTACAGAAATCAACTGGAAGAACAAATAAAAGGAAGTCAATCACTCATTGCAGCTTGTAATCAACTTGGGATAGATGCAGATAAATTATGCGAAAAACTGAATATTCCTACCTCAGAAAAAGGCGAACGTCTTGGCCGGTTAAAACGCAAATATCGAATAGAAATGACCGAAATAAAAGAAGAAATGATTGGTATGCACCTTGCAAAAAAACAATAAATGACTTAGCCGAAAAAAGAGACCTTATAAAATATCGTAGAAATAAATAATCAAGTGTTAAAGAACATATGTTCATAACCGAGATTGGTATACATTCTGCCATAATATGTAAGATTTATAACCTAAAAAATATTCAATTATGGCTATATCCACATTAAAAGTAACCGGAAAAGTAGAAAAAGGCTTTCGTACAGAAATTGGTTGTTCGCACAACTTTATTGTCGACCAGCCTAAAGCAATGGGTGGAAACGACGAAGGATGCAACCCAATGGAACTTTTCCTTGCATCATTACCGGCATGTATTTGCGCCATTGGCAGAATTATCTCCAATCAGAAAAGGCTCAATGTACGCGGTATTGACGTAACCATTGAAGGCGATATCGATAAAGATTTTTTAATGGGAAAAACCGAAGAAGGTCGTGCCGGATTCACCGAAATCAGAGTTAACGTGAATGTTGATGCCGACATGAGTATGGAAGAAAAAGAAGCATTCGTAGAAGAAATTGAAAAAAGATGCCCAATTGCTGATAATATCAGCGAACTAAGCACAATAAAAACTAAAGTGACAGAATAAGCCACTTTCAATAAACACAAAACCGGACCTGGCAACAGTGTCCGGTTTTTTTTTCTATTTTACGATTTCTTCGGTCGATTGGCCTGTGGAATAATTGTATCCCGACCAAAAATCATTGATAAATGAATCCCGGTCGCATATCATTTGAATAAGGAGCATTACAAAAACACCCGCAACAAAGAAAAGTATTTCTCTCTTAGTTATTTTGATTCTCATTATGAATTATAATTTAATTAAAAAGTAAGTCGCACGCCAATACCCGAAACATCACTAAACAAGCTAACCTGATCGATAAGCGGGCGTTGCGTAATTTTTTGCGAAAGTACCTCCTCGTTGTACACTTCAATAGATTCATGAGCTTTTTTATGCCCGGTGGAGTAAATAGGAATAGATACTAAAATGGCACCTCCGCCGATTCCGGCAATATACCATCTTGGGTCTTCGGCTCCGGCAGCAGCACTAATGGCCGAATAAAGCACCATGGCAGTTCCTGCACCGGCAACTATCCGGAATGTACGCTGCAGTTTTATTCCTTTATTAATTAGTGCATAAGATTCGCCATTTTCTGAAAGCATATTTATGGCTTTGTCTTGCGAAATATTCCACACACCATGGTAATATTTGTTCTTAAATAAACCGGTTTCAACTTTAAGCTTATCTCCTTTTTTTTGGGCAAAAAGACTATTGGCCGCAATAAGCATGACGATAACTGAAATAAAAGCAATTCTTTTCATTTAATTTTGTTTTTACAATGGCCAATATGTCACCAAAACGGGGTAATTCCGGAATAAAACTATAGCTGTAACGACCATTGGATTAATTTTGTTGCGAATATAACAAGTTATCTGTTTTCTGCAAAAACAGTTTTAATT
The DNA here is from genome assembly GCA_964413185.1 of uncultured Bacteroidales bacterium. Taxonomy (GTDB): domain Bacteria; phylum Bacteroidota; class Bacteroidia; order Bacteroidales; family Salinivirgaceae; genus Salinivirga. The sequence continues at coordinate 21 of CAYPSX010000025.1, read as the reverse complement.
AAATAAAATAAAATTGAGTAA
>CAYPSX010000024.1:0-33287 GCA_964413185.1 uncultured Bacteroidales bacterium | reverse complement strand
TAATTGTAATTTTGTCGCATACAAATTTTACATATCTTAGTATTGTTTTTTTGTTATCGCTTTTTGTTATAGATGCCGGAGCACAAAATAGCGATGAAAACAGGGAAACAATGATCATTATTGGTGATCAGGAAGTTGCAAAAGATGAAATAAAAATGACAAAAAATGCGTTCCTTAAACCCGGTAAAGTCCGTGTGAATAAAAAAGGAAGCTCCGTAGAAAGCTATAGTTACAGCATGTTTTCGCTTGGCTCTAAAATAAGACGAACAGTCAATGACAGCATGTTTTCAACAGAATTAAGAAAAGCAGTCAAAAACAGTAATATTAATTATCGGTACATCAATCTGGAGGGAATAAAAGTTCGCACACGAAACGGTGATATTATTTCGCCGATTGTTGATACAGTAAAAGTCAAATTTATATACCCATGAGAAACCTGATACCATTTATATTCGTTCTTTTTAGCATAGGCCTGTCGGCGCAAACGCACGATTATTCAAAAGCGCGCTGTATTGATTACCATAAACATAACTGTGAAAGTTCTACGAATAAGTATTATCGATATAATTCAGAATCAAGAAGCGGCCTGTTTCATAAAGGACAAAAATCAAGAACTTTATTAGAAGCTTTTAACGGAAGGGATTATAGGATTTCTATTTGTTACGATGATGTATTCAAAAAACCTATAATATTCCGAATTATAGATAAAGGAAGGGATGAAGTTCTCTATGACAACAGTCAGGATAATTATGCCAAAGATTTCGAATTTACGGTTACTTCGACCATTGAACTTTGGATTGAGGTAGAAGTACAGGGAGAATCACCACTGGTTAAAAATGAACAAAAATCACTAATACGCAGGGATTCACAAGTCGGATGCATTGGTTTATTAATCGAATATATGGTTACGCCGCGCAAAGGATTCTAATAGAACCACTTGTTGCCATTATTTTGCTTGTGCTGCCTACTATGGCTGAAGCGCAGGATTGCATCAAATTTCATAAAAAATATTGTTTATCATACGCCAACCAAGGCTATAGCCCTTTGGAAGAATCGCGTAGCTTTACGCTCACCAAAGGGGACTTTGCTTCGCAAAAAGTATTTTTCAATAATGGACAAGACTACCACATAAATTTAGCTGTTGATGATATTTTTGCTAATCAACTCTATATACAAATCATTGATATTGAAACCGACGAGGTTTTATACGACAATAAGGAAGATAATATGAGCCTGAATATGGAGTTTTCTGCAATAAGAGATACCCACGCTAAAATTTTCTTTGAAACTGCAACACCAACCTATATCAACGATCGCAATCCCATAAAAGGCTGTATTGGTTTGTTAATTGAAACACGTCCAACACCTCCAACAGGATTTCCGGAATAGTTTTTTTAATAATGAGAGGCGTACTGTAGAATATTCGCACCCATTTTAAGAGCCTCTTTATGTTTTTCAGGACTGTCATTATGAACAGAAGGATCTTCCCATCCATCACCAAGGTCGCTTTCGTGGCTATAGAATACAATTACACGGCCTTCGTGCAAGATTCCATATCCGCGCGGGGCTTTTCCATCGTGTCGGTGTATTTTCGGCAAACCTTTGTCAAAATCATAGGTTTGATGATAAATAGGGTGGTCAAAGGGCAACTCAACCAGCTTTTTTTGCGGAAACAACTTTTTCAGTTCCCGCCTGATATATTTATCAAGCCCGTAATTGTCATCAATATGGAGGAAACCGCCCGAAAAAAGGTACTCGCGAAGTTTTTGCTGTTCTTCTGAGTTAAAAATTACATTCCCATGGCCGGTCATATGAATAAAATGCACGTTGTAAATATCAGTTCCCGACGGATCAATTTCTGAGTATTCCGGGTTGATGTTCATATTTAAATTTTGGTTGCAAAACCTGGCCAAATTTGGCAGGGCAGTGGGGTTGGCATACCAATCGCCACCACCGTTATATTTCAAAAGTCCAATTTTCAGAGCTTGTGCATGGCTTGCAAAAGCAAAAAATATAAAAAGAGCAAGTAAAAAAATCTTTTTTGTCATTTTTAATGATTTTCAATAATGTAATTATTTCACATAATGGATATTTACAACACCGGCTGTAAATACCCCGGCTGTTTCGGCTCTTAATCGGCTGTCTCCAAGGCTAACAGGCTCATAACCATATTTCCTGGATTGCTCGAATTCTGCAGATGAAAAACCGCCCTCAGGACCAATCAAAACAAGATGACTCATATTGTTTTGAAGGACATGTTTCAAATGTTGTGCCTTTTGATCAATATAAGCTATAAGTTTTTGCGAATCGTGTTGTTTATTTAAGAACTTCTCAATTTCACAGGGAGCATTTAATTTGGGCTTCCAGACTTTTTTTGATTGTTTTGTTGCCGTAAGCAAAATTTTATCAAGCCGGTCTAATCTCACATGCTTGCGTTCAGAGTTTTCTGTAAATATGGGTGTTATTTCACTTACGCCAATTTCAGTTGCCTTTTCAAGAAACCATTCGAAACGACTAATATTTTTAGTTGGTGCTACAGCAAGGTGAAGAAAGTAAGCGGGTGGTGGACAAGTTTCGATTGTGATATCTGAAAACTCCACATCTTTTTTCGATGTTTTCGAAATGGTTGCCCGTGCAATTTTGCCTTCACCATTGGTTAAATTGATACAGGTATTATCACTAATTCTCAGTACATTAATAATATGATGCTTTTCCAGATCACTGAGTATAATTTCATTTTCTGAAAGATAATCGGCAAAGAAAAAGTACTCATCGATGACTTTCACCATTGTGCTATTTTTTATCGGGATTTTCGTTTTCATTTTCTTTCGGTTTTTCTTCTTCCTTTGTAGCTTTATCGCCATTTTGTATTTTTGGCTGCTGTTCTTCTTCGTCCGGAGTTTCTTCAGGGATTTCCGGCTCTTTTTCTGCCTCCAGGAATGTATCTAACCATCGTTGTTTGTCTTTTTTAGACCCAAGATGATAATAGAACTTAGGTTCGCCACGCTCAACATCTTGCCGGCGATGCCTGGCTTTTAGATCGCTGATAATTTGATTAAATGCCGGATCAGATGAAACCGCCATCATAATACCGCGTTTGTATTTAAAGAAAAACCAATACGTCGGGCTTACTTCAATATAAATTGTAAAGTAATCGCCGGTGCGCGATGTGCCTGTTTGAATATAACCTCCAACGTATTTATTTACCTGTTTGTCATTTATGCTGGTAATGGCAATATCGCCAAATGAATGGAACGTTCCATCGCGCTGTACCCATTTGTACGTAGCATTTGACAATACCATGGTATGTTCCAGTTCTTTTGGGAATTCTTTATAAGCGCCAAATAGTTTTTGCTCATTTAAGAGTTGATCAGCTTTGTTCTGACCAACCAGGTTGGCCAAACCTTTCCTGTACCTGTCTGAAAGCATGTTGACCGGTTTAAGGCCCGGAAAATTTCGAATGGTATCAGCCATATATTCCAGACAAGGCTCGTTAAAGAAAAAGTCGACTGTGCTAAATAATGTCATCAGTACTTCGCCATTATCGGCAGAGTAAGTAACATCTCCGAGGTTATTGAATTTAACCTGCCCGTAATCGCCGGTAAATGAAATATTTCCAGAACCATATAAATTGCAGTTTTCGGTATTCATGGAAATGTAATTGAGGGTTGTGTCGCGATTTTCAAGTTTTTCAACACTGGCAATTTCATATTTTTTACCCGTTTCATTGTATTGAAGCACTCCTTTAGCTGTTGAAACATAATAGTTTGTGTAATGATGCCTTGGTGTAAAGAATCTTGGTAAGATGTGTATTGAATCATGCTCCAGCATTATTCCTTTATAAACACGGTTGTCGTTGATATCAACCGTTGTTGTATCGATTGGTATACGAATTTGCTCCGGGTCCAGAGTTTCGGTAAACTTCACCCAGCGTTTTTCGTATTGGTCGCAATTTTTTGTTGCCTGAAAGAACCCATCGTATTTTAAGTGTTTTTCTTGTGCGTACAGGAATATTTCGCCACGATAATCAAAAGCCGGACTTAACGTAAAATCGTCTTCGCCGAGTATCTTGCCACGGGCATAAGTGTTTTCTGCCGAATCAACACCAATGATATCAAATCTTATTTTATGTGGTTTTTTATTTTTATCGATATAATCGTAGTATCCGCTGGCCGAATATTGTTTACGATTGACAATATTTACTGTAGCTTCATAAAATTCGTGGTGTTTTGTTGTATTGTTGGCTACGATTTCAGCATCGACCATGGTTTTATATTTCGATTTTGGTTTAATGGTAAAATCGCCATCGCCTGGTTTTATTGTCGCATCCGCTATCTCAATGAGTTGTACATCATGAGATTCGATAAGGCCTTTATTGAGGTTTACATCGGTTTTAGGCGAAATATAGTTCAGTTCATGTTGCAGTGGATTAATAGCTACAAATAAATTGCCGCGTGGGTGTCGTTTATCTGGTGTAGCCATGAGTGTATGCTGCCCATTTTCATATCTGTGTACAGAGTTTCCTTTAAGTGCCATTGCATTACGATCAATTGCCCATTCAAAGGTGTTGATAAATGCTTTAAATTCATTGACAGGAAAATGCATTGGTTTTAACGATGATAAAGACTCAAAACGGGCTGTTCGGGAAGGAAAATCAACGGTTGTTTTAATGCTGTCGGCATTAAAAGCGAGGGCTTCTTCATCCATTCCTTTGATACTGAAGTCGGTAACATTGGCACTGACCTGATCAGCCAGGAAACGGTATTCCTGCGACTTAAAATGCCCTTTTTCTACATAAAAATGGCCGCTACCGGTCATTCCTTCAGGAGTGAGAGCAAAGTCCCCTTTAAACTCTCCCTGGCCTTCATACATTTTTGCCGGTTTATCGGTTGTGGCCGTATTCATGTTATCGTTTTTATGTTTCCACAGAATATCGACAGCTTGTGCTTCAATTTTGGGAACTTGATACGGGTTTTCTTGTTTTTGGTTGATATACCTGTTGGCCAACGTGCGCATTGTATCAGGATAAAATTTAAATTCGTCAGACCACGATGTTGATGTAAGAAATTCAAGTTTACCATCGCCTTTGAGACCTTCGTTGCTCATTGCGAGAGAATCATAAAAATGGCCTTTGCCTTCATAAACAGGCAACCCATCTTTAGGAGTTAAATAGTTAAATCCAAGTGAATTATCTTCTTTTAGCTGAAGTTCTTCATCAATTGGCGGAAAAATTCGGCCTGAGTAGAATGTACCTGTGTATTTCATCCCTTCGGCATCGAAACTATTGAGACTGTCAATTTCGTATGGATCGATACGAAAATAGAATGTATCTCTTGTGTAAACGCCGTCAGCAATACTTGAACGATCGTAATACACGTAAGAATCTTTTGTTGACTTAAATATCGGGTATTCATCGTTTTGTTTAATGCCTGATTTATTGCCCGGATCATCAATTAATACGTTCCCGGTAATGTTTTCAATGGTCGACTGTACCTTTTTAAATACAGGTTTACCGTAATTGTCCATATAATCGACGACTTTAATCTGCAGCGAATCAATATATTCAAGGTCTACACCGAACTTTTCATAATCGAAGTGAAAGTTTTTACCAAAGAAAGTGTAATATCCTGTTTCAATAACACCGGCAAAATCTATGGAGCGGTTTTCTTTTAGTACTATTTCTTCAGCTTTAGGGAAAATATTAACGCGTTTTGCATCAGAAATATGTATTTGAGGGACTCCATGCACATAAATATCGAAATTACGAAGATTTAGAATGGCATTTTCGCGATCTCCCTGAGTAGTCGATGTGATATTGATTAAATCGTAATCTTTTTCACCAATTACGTTCAACAAGTAATCATAAAACTTTTGTTTCATCTTACCTGTATGCGTATTATTATCATAGTCGGTGAAGCCGAGGTATGTCATGTGCAACAGAATCTTGCGTGCTTCATGTTCCGGTTGATTGAGTACACGTGCAATTTCTTTAGCGGTATAAATCCTCGTATCTTTTTTGTTTAAATATCGCCTAATACGAAAAAACGGATGTTGAAAATCAAAACCTTCGAATACGTCAAAATTCTTTTTGTTGAATAGGTTATATGATTGAAATCCCGCATTATTTATTGATGTGTTACTCAACGAAGTGAAAAATAGCTGGTTATCTCCAACTCTCCATTTAACGACTCTGGCATCGATTTCAAACTTGTGATAACTGTCGTAATATGGGCTTCTGGACATGTTTGGACTTTTAGTATCGCGTAGCAATGTCACTTCTTTTTTCGTATCTAAATATCTGAATTGCAGTCCGGGGTGGTAAAGCGAATCAGCATTCAACGTCATTGCTACTTTTGCGTTGCGCGAAAGAATATCCTTATCTGTAAAAACAAAAATGTTGCTTAGAGCTTTTAGGAACAAGATATTTTCGATTACTGTATCATTATTTTTTACAACCTGTACATCCCGGTAAATATCGATACGTGCATTTACGCTGTCATTGCCGGATCCATACAACTTCGATCCCCGCATAGAAAAACCTCCTGTATAATTAATGTCCTGAAAAATGCTGTCGATGCTGAAATTATTGTTGTATGAATTAAATTGAGGATAATATGCTTTTTTTGGTGAAGGAATCTCTGTGACTTTGTCTGTGAGCAAACCTATGAGTGGTTCTTCATAGAAAAACAAATTATAAAACCTGGCTTTATCAACCTGAAAATTAGGCAGTTTCATGTCTATTTTATAATCATCGTATATTGCAAATACTGAGTCTTTATTATATCCGGCACGTTCCCAATACGTAGTACCGGATTTCCCATACCAAATGCGTTCCACGGGATCATATTCTCCTTCTGTATGGTGTATTTTTATGCTATCGCGCACTGAATTGCACGTAAGGGTGCCAATGGGAAAAATAATGCGTAATGTGTCTCCGTTGAATTCGAACGTATGTTTTTTTGTATCGATGCTCCAAATAGTAGAACCGTTCTGACTGATATGGTTATGCTCTATTAGTTGCCTTACAGTACCCATAAATTGCTGGATGTGTCTCAAACGCACCGATCTCTTGTTACAAAGGTTAACAATCGTCTTCTGATATTCGTAAAAATTTTTGCCAACATCTTCTTTCTCAATGTAAGATGATGTTGTATTGAGCCAATCATTGAAATGGGGGAATGCCCTTGCTCGCCTTTCTTCGAGTGTGTTTGCTACCTTGTATATCAGGTTGCGCAGCGAATCATCGGTTTTGCCGGTTTCCCAAAGGAGTTTTAAACGTTCTACAGTCGCTTCTCCCTGATCTTCTGTATGCTTATTATTCCCCATGAATTTTTCAAGGTCTTCTATGAAACCGGTTGAATCGGACCTGAACTTTCCATCTTGCGAAAACGCCGGCTGGAACAATGTAAAAGCCAGAATAATGGGTATTAATCGCTTGAATATACCTGATACCATTTTTTTTTGATTATTTTTTTTGGTAAAAAAGTGCAGACCATCTGTCTTCATTAAGCTGATGCAAACATGTCAGCTGGCTCTGGTTACATGAGGATTCAATAATGGGTTCATCGTTTTGGTAAAACCCGCTTAGCAGGAGATATCCGCCTTTTTTTAAATGATTTGCGTATTTTGGCATATCGTTAACCAATATGTTGCGATTGATATTCGCCAAAATCACATCAAAATTGCCCTTGATATCTTGTGCATTACCTTTATATACTGTCAATCCCGTTACATTGTTTTTCTGAGCATTCTCAAGGGTATTTTCCACGGCCCAATCATCAATGTCAATTCCTGTAACATTTGCGGCTCCCATTTTTTTTGCCATAATAGCTAAAATGCCTGTGCCACAGCCCATATCAAGTACATTTTTTCCTTTGACACCGGCTTGCATCATTAATTGAAGCATCAGGCGTGTTGTAGCATGATGACCTGTGCCAAATGACATTTTAGGTTCAATAACTATTTCATGCTCAAATCCTTTTTTGGGCTCATGAAAAGGTGCCCTGATGTAGCAAACTTCATCTATGGCAACAGGTTCAAAATCAGATTCCCATTGAGCATTCCAATTCTGTTGGGGTATTTCTTTGGCTTCAAAATGAAACTGACCAAATTCAAGAGCCAGTTCCCTGACAATTTTATCGTTGTAGTTTTTAGCGGGCATGTATGCGAGCAGCATCCCTTTTTCTTCCATAAAACTCTCAAAACCAACTTGCCCAAGTTCAGCAACCAGAATATCTTTTAGGTGGCCGGGAATACTGCCCAGGTTTATTTTAACCTCTGTATAATTCACATTCGTAGGTATTAAGCATTGATAATTGCATAAAAATCATCAGCTTTCAAGGATGCGCCACCAATTAATCCGCCATCAACATCAGGCTGACCGAACAATTCTTTTGCATTATTAGGCTTACAGCTACCTCCATAAAGAATTGAAGTTTCGTCGGCTACTGTTTTTTCGAATTTTTCGGAAACGAGGTGCCTGATATATTCATGCATTTCCTGCGCTTGTTCCGGTGATGCAACTTTTCCTGTACCTATGGCCCAAACAGGTTCATAGGCGAGTATTATATTGCTGAATTCTTCTGCTGCCAGATTAAACACGGTAGATTCGAGCTGGTTTTTTACGGTTTCTTTGTACTTTCCATTTTCACGTTCTTCCAGTTGCTCGCCAATACAGAAAATCGGGCTAAGTCCGTTTTTTAGAGCCAAATCAATTTTTTTGTTCAGCATTTCATCTGTTTCATTGAATATTTGGCGTCTTTCAGAATGGCCAATAATTACGTATGATACATTCATACCCACAAGCATTTCTACTGAAACTTCGCCTGTAAAAGCTCCTGAAGACTCATGTGCACAATTTTGCGATGATAACTCAACAGGGGTTCCTTTAAGCATTCTGCCAATGGAATGCAAGTGTGTGTAGGGTGGGGCAACAATGATTTTTTTGTCTCCATTGTATCTCCCCAGTTTTTCTATAAGCTCTTTTATAAGGGCTTCACCCTCCATCAAACATGTATTCATTTTCCAGTTTCCTGCAACAATTTTTTTTCTCATAATATTACTTTTTAGTGGCCTGATAGCGTATTCTGGGATCTAACCAGGTGTAAACAATATCGACCAATATATTAATCAATAAAAATAAGAAAGCTATGGTTAGAATGCAACCCATAACGATAGGAAAATCATAATTATTGAGTGCATTTACCAAAAGCTCGCCTATACCTTTCCATCCAAAGATATATTCGACAAAAACAACTCCGGCAAGCATTGAAGCAAACCATCCCGATACGGCAGTTATTACGGGGTTAAGGGCATTTTGCATTGCATGTTTAAAAATTGCTCTGGTTTTAGAATTACCTTTGGCCAGTGCTGTTATGAAATAATCTGAAGAGGTTTCCTGCAATAAACTATTGCGGGTAAGTTGAATAAATACACTTAACGGCCTGATTGCTAATGTTAGTGCAGGTAAAATAAGGTTTTGCAATGCGAGATTTGTATTACCTGTCACGGGATCAATTTCATACAAACTTCCTGTCAGGTTTAGGTGTGTGTATGATCCGAGCAGATAGGCAAATACCCAGCCCATAAGAATAGCTGCAAAGAAAGAGGGCAGGCTCATGCCCAGTGCAGACAATGAAACAATACTTTTATCGAAAACGGAGCCTTTGAAATATGCTACGGCAATACCCAATAAAACACCCAATAAGCCGGCAATTAATATACTGACAAATGCCAGCAATAGTGTTTGGGGCAGAGCACTTGCAAGCACTTTGCTGACGGGTTGCTTACTTTGATATGAATTGCGAAGAAATGGTTTTTTTAAAACTATCTGAAGATGCTCTCCCAATGGCAACACTTCTGCATATTCAGGATAGCGGTCAGCTGAAGGTCCAAAGCCTTCATAGCCGGGCATTACAACACTTAATGGAGACAGGTCATTCAAATAAACTAAATATTGTTTCCAAACAGGCTGATCAAAGCCGTACTCTTGCCTGATATTTTTAATTGTTTGTTCGTCAGATCGCTGACCCACCATCATCTGCGCCGGATCACCGGGCAAAACAATAAAAAGAAAAAACACGAGCGATACCACGCCAAACAGGATGAGTATACTATAACCAATCTGACTAAATGTTTTTCGGATCAAAGCATCCGTGATTTAAGTCCTACAATTTCAAAAAATGCACTAATTAAGAACCAAAGAAACATAAAAGTTCCTATTAACTGCCATGTTATATTGTTTTGTTGCTTAAGAGAAGCATTGTATAAATCATACTCAGTAAGCTGGTCTTCTGTTGGAAAATCGTTGTGATGCCATTTTTTTAATACTTGCCCTTTATGCATAAAAACAAGTCCCGGATTGCTGCGCACAATAGTTTTGAGTGTAATGGGGTCGGCAAAATAAAAGGTTCCCATCATGGAATTTTTGCGTTCAAATTGGTTTACATCTTCCGGATTAGATGCTGTTACAATGAATACCTGATAGTTTTTAGCTGTGGCAATGTCCATGATTGTACGGAGTTTTTCTACGGCATCTTTTTTTATTTTGTCCAAATCGTAAGCTACAAACATTAATGTAAATCTCTCATCGCTAAGTACAATATCTGTTACATCCTGTTTGTCGGCAGTTGTTAGGTTAAAATTATGTATGGGGGCTTCATAACCCATTTCTTTCTGCTCGCTAATTGTTTCTACCCAGGTCCAGGTAGAATCAGGAAGGTTATCTGTTGTAAACTCCTTTTGTTCGCCATCTTTTTCATATACAATAATAGTTTCGAATTCAGGTTGAGGGGCGCCCTCAAGATTGTTGTTCATGGCTAAGTTGATGTTTGTACCCATTTTATAAGGCCTGAAATCGATCTGTGGCAAATGATTGTAGGCGTTTTTTGAAATAAAAAGGCTTATGAGCAAACCAATTGCTAAAATGGATATTTGTATTCCTCTACCAAATCGCGGATTGTATTTTTTGCGTTGCACGAATACAATTGTAGCCGGTACCATAAAGGCAAGATTTTTATAAAATGTTTCCCAGTTAGTGAGTTTTATAGCATCGCCAAAGCAGCCGCAATCGCTTACCGGGTTTGACAAGGCCAAATAAAATGTTAGGGCGGTAAAAAAACTCATAAAAACAAACATGGCAATACTGCTTAACCGGGTTAATACATTATTGAGCAATGCAAAACCAATAGCAAATTCAACTGCAGACAAAACAACAGAAAAAAACAGGGCAGCAGGAGAGAGCCAGTCCATTTGAAAGGCCACAAAATAATCAGTAAATTTATATGTTGATCCAAGTGGATCTAGTGCTTTTACGAATCCACTGAAAATAAATACAGCTGCAATAACTAAGCGGGAAATATTACGAATTAGTTTCATTTTTTTCGCGTTTAATCTACTATGTTCTTTTTTATTAATAACTTTTTAATTTCGGAAAAGACTTCATCCGGAGATTTCATTTTGCCATTATCTGTACAATCTATGCGCTCAAATGATTTATCGAGCTTAATTGCTTCGAGATATTCCTCCCTGACTGCCTTTTGAAAGTCTGTGTGGGCTTCATGTATATCCTGTTTTCCTTGCAGGTACTCACGATCGGCTCCGGCTCTTTCGTTTTTTAGGTTTTTTTCAATAAAATCCATGGGTACATCAAGAAAGACAGACAAGCCGGGACGTGGTATCTGATAATAGTTGTATTCGAAACTAAAAATCCATTTACGAAGTTTTTCCTTTTCTTCAGAGGTTTTCAATTTAGCACACTGAAATGCAATGTTCGACATAACATAGCGGTCTACCATTACAACAGATCCGATATTGAGCCATTCACGAATGTCGTTTTCAGCCGAGAACCGGTCTCCGGCATAAAGCATGGCCACAAGGTATGGATCTACCTGATCTATATCGCCGAATTCGCCACGCAGGAACCGGGCAATCATTTCCCCGAAATAAGGCGTTTCAGTTTGCGGGAAATGAAGAAATTTATAGTTAATTCCACGTCGATCGAAATAACTCTTTATTTTGTCTACCTGTGTTGATTTACCTGAACCGTCAAGGCCTTCAAGGACAATAAATTTATTCATTGTATTTATATTGTTTGTATTGCGGCAAATTTTTGCTAATTCTGAAAAAAAAATCTTTCAAATATAGCAACCAACCCGAACAGTTGAAAATGAATTATTGTTTTTTTTTTCAGAGTGCCATGGCTTTCGCAAAACACTATAAAATGATTAGCTTTAAACAAAATCACGTGAGAGAAGAAGTCCGGTTTTGAAGAAAATTGTAACTTCGTAAATATTTTCTGAATAATAATGGCCAAAAATAAATGGAAAACCTTTTTTCAATACGAATTAAAGGAGAAATTCTAAAACTCGACCGAACTATTATTATGGGCGTGTTGAACAGCACGCCTGATAGTTTTTATAAAGGCAGCCGCGTATCAGACTCACGAGAAGTCAAAGAGCGTATCGTAAATATGAAAGCCAACGGGGTCGATTGGATTGATGTTGGCGGTTATTCCTCACGGCCAGGCGCCGAAGATATTCCGGTCAATGAAGAAAAAGAACGGTTGTCCCGTGTTTTGACGCCGTTGGCTGAACATTTTCCTGAAATCCCGGTTTCAGTTGATACATTTAGGGCAGAAGTGGCACATTGGGCTGTTCAAAAATACCAGGTAGCCATAATAAACGATATTTCAGGGGCACATGCCGATCCGGAAATACTTGATGTGGCTGCTCAGGAAAATGTTCCTTTTATAGGCATGCACATGCGCGGTACCCCTCAAACTATGACACAATTTACCCAATATGATGATGTTATGCGTGAAATGACCCTATACTTTGCAGAACTCATCGAAAAAGCGCACCTTAAGGGTGTAAATGATGTAATAATTGACCCGGGGTTTGGTTTTGCTAAAGGAACAGAATCTAATTATACAATTTTAAATCATTTGAATGAATTGTCCATACTAGATAAACCAATTTTAGTTGGTATGTCCAGGAAGTCAATGATATACAAATATTTGGGAATTGAACCGGAAGACGCCCTGTACGGTACAGTTGCCCTGCATACGCTGGCAATTGCCAAGGGTGCATCAATAATCAGGGCGCACGACATAATACCAGCGGTACAAATGGCCAGGGTTGTAGACAAAACACTAAAAAATTAGCACATGGTTGAAGGATTTATTTCATTAAGGTTTCTGGATATACTTGATATATTGTTGGTAGCATTTTTAATGTATGAGATTTTTCTGCTAATTAGAGGAACAGTGGCCATCAATATTTTTGTCGTTATTTTTTCAGTTTACCTTTTTTGGCGTTTAGTAGAAGCGCTAAATATGGATTTACTAAGTTCCATTCTGGGGCAGTTTATGGGCGTAGGAATGATAGCCCTGATTATTGTGTTTCAGCAAGAGCTGCGCAGGTTTTTGCTAATGATTGGAACCCGGGATTTTTTTAGCCGGAGTTTTTCTGTTGAACAACTATTTTATAAAAGCCGCAAATCGCTGAACGAAGAAGAGATAGATGAAATTGTGAAGAGTTGCGTTAATATGGCAGCTACCCGCACCGGAGCGCTCATTGTTTTAACTACCCGGGCAGAGCCCGGTCCGGTAATCGAATCCGGCGATATTATCAATAGTAAAGTATCTGGCAGGCTGATCGAAAGTATTTTTTTTAAAAACAGCCCTCTACACGATGGGGCAATTGTGATATTCAATAAGAAAATTGTGGCTGCAAGATGTGTTTTACCGCTCTCTAAAAGCTATGAGCTTCCGGCGCACATGGGCCTTAGACACAGGGCTGCAAAAGGCATGACCGAGAATTACCATGCTCTGGTCATAACCGTTTCTGAAGAAAATGGGCGTATTTCGGTTTTTGAGCCGGGGCAATATCAATATAATATCAATAGCCAGACATTGAATAAAAAACTGGCTCAATGGTATCAAATTGGAGAGCAAAAAGCAGAGCCCAAACCGAAAAACACAATGGCTAGCGCTTTCCGTAAATTTTAGCTTTATTTTCTGTTCCGTTAAGCAGCCGTTTAATATTTGTTCTGTGGCTAAAAATCAGCAAAAAGGATAGAACAATGGCAAAAACCTCCATATAAATGTCTACTTCAGGGTAAAAGACAAAAATTACAATAGGAAAAACAATGCCTGCAACGAGTGAACCAAGTGAAACGTACTGCGAAATAAGAAACACAACAATAAAGGCGCTCAATGCCCAAATTCCTGCCACCGGATGAATGGCAAGTACCACACCCAGCATAGTAGCAACACCTTTACCACCTTTAAATTTTGCAAATAATGGAAAGATGTGGCCAACAACAGCCAAAAAGGCGGCTGCAATTAAAAAAAGTGTCGAATAATCACTTGTGGCAGCCGGTGTGAAGTTCAATAAATACACTGCCAGAAACCCCTTAATTGTATCAATTATAAAAACAACAATACCAGGTTTCCAGCCAAGAACTCTGAATGTATTTGTAGCTCCGGCATTGCCGGAACCATGCTCACGAACATCAATACTGTAAAATGTTTTTCCTATCCAAACTGCGCTGGGTATCGAACCTAATAAATACGAAAAAATGAGTGCTGGGATGATGAATTCCATAAAATTTATTTTTTGGAGTTGATGATTGATTTAATTGTTTCTACATCAACTTTTTTAGCTATAATTTTTTTGTTTTTATCCAGTAAAATAATTGTTGGTGTACTATACACATCATACTTCTCGCGGAAGTCGGTAAAGTTGTTCGGATCCCATACATTTATCCATTCTGTAATGCCTTTCTCTGCAATAAATTCTTTCCACTCTTCCTTATCAGATTGAGTATAAAAGGCAAATACCTGAACGTTCTTATCGCTCATTTCTATAAATACCTCTTCATATAGTTTAGGGATTACTGTTTTACAATGACCGCAATGGGGTTCATAAAAGGCTATAATTATATAATCAGCATCAATTTCGTAAAGGGGGTAGAAATATCCCTCAGGTGTTTGAGCTTTTGATAGCTTGGGAGCCCGGGCACCAATTAGGTTTGGCTTTAATTTTTCAACACGTTCCCGCAATTTGGTAAGGTATTCCTCCGACACCCAATCAACCTTGTCAGTCAAATAATATTCTTCTGCCAAATGCACAATAACTTTATCAAACCCCATATACTTACTTTTGGCATATTTATTAAAAACATGTGCAAGAGTATATTGAAAGTATTTGGGTTTATCATCAAATTTTTGCAATAAGCGATCTGTAGCTGTAATAACTGAATCAGGGTGTCTTATCACGACCCGATCAAAGTAATACTTTAATTTTCGGTGATAAACCGGGGAATAAAGTAACTGATTGTCTGAAAAATCAAAATTGTCGAAAAAATGATAATTGTAATAATTATACTGAAACGAACTGTCAATGATATTTCCATCCTTATCAACCGGAGCATCAGGAACATCAACTTCTTTTAAGGCATTAAGCATTTTATCCAAAAAAGTACCGGGATGTTTTTTCTGTATCTCGTCCCATTTTTCTTTAACCTGGTTATTTTGTTTTTCAATTTGAGCTTTAAGTTGTTCATTATCAGGGTCACTTTTAAGCTGTCTCCGAACCTCCATAGACTCTTTGTTTTTTTCAATCATAAATAACTGATAATCAAAGAATGCCTCATTGATATCAGAACCTTTGGTTTTCATGTTCTGAATATAAACTTGAGCATTTTGCCCCGTATCAGTCTGCAATTTAAACTTTTGGTCGTTACTCATTATAAACTCGAAATACGACCGGTTAGGAAAAATAGCCAGATATAAACCTTTGTCAAACAGGGAGTCACGCTCTAATACACCTTTGCCCGATTTATCGATTTTTACGGTATCATCAATTAAGGTATTTTCACCAAAATGATGAGCAATTATTAATTCTTCGTTTGATAATCCATTGATATTAAATTCAATATGGGTTTCCTGTGCTGTTAGTGTAAACGTTAATAACAGAAAACTTTGCAACAATAAATGGAATTTAAATATTAAATGCATACTTTTATATTTTATTTTTTGCAAATATGAAACAATCGTCAGACAAAAATAACTTTTTTGAAGAAAATTTCGATGATTCAACCTTTTCAACAGCTGAATTATTTGACACATTGCAGTGGAGTATTCTTCAACAGGAAGTTATTGCAGAAATCATACCTTTATTGAGTAAAAACACCGAAATTTCTGAAGAAACCATAAATGAAACTCTACAAAAAATAAACAAGGTTACTAAGGAGTCACTGGTACTCTACAAAATTGACCACGATGAGTCCGTTTTCCGAAAAAATGGCAGTCAATGCTCTGAAAAAGATGCCCATAATAGTATTTTTCCGGAAACATTCACATATAATAACAACAAAGAGATTCTTAAGGCCATCAGGGAAACGAACGTAATTCATTTGGGAAAAGACAAAAGTACTCAATCGCTCCACGAATTTTTTTATAATTACTTTAACTCAGAATATTACTCATGGTGGATTTTTCCGGTTCAAATAAAAGATAAATTATATGGATTATTGGCTGTACTAAATCCCAACATGAATACAGTCAATAATTTACTTTTTTCATTTTATAAAAGCGTTGCGTTGGTATTTGCACAGGGTTTCGACAGAGTTGCTGTTATAGAGGCAAATAAAGAGATGCTTGAGCGAGTAGAAAAGGCCAATCAGCTTAAAACGGTGTTCCTGACCAATATCTCGCATGAAGTTCGCACACCCGTTAATTCAATTGTCGGGTTTAGTGACTTGCTTGCTGATCCTGATTTGACCATTGACCAAAGAGAAGAATTTATCAACATGATTACAAAAAGCTCACAAATGCTTGTGAAAATGTTTGATAATATCATAGATGCCAGTAAACTTAAAAGCCAACAACTTCAGTTCAGAAAAGAGTGGGCTAACATGGCTGATGTTCTACACGAACTTGAAAATGAAGTTAATGATAGTTTTGAAGATATATTGAGCGACAAAGTTTATGTAATTATCGAGGAACCAGCTAAAGATACCCAAATAAAGGTTTATGTAGATATTTTCAGAACGAAACAAATCTTATCAAAATTAATTGAAAATGCTATAGAGCATACAGAAGAAGGCGAAATCAGAGTTGGCATAAAGACCGAAAAAGAGAAACTAACTTTTTTTGTAAAGGATTCAGGCAAAGGCATAGACAAAGAAAATCAAAGTGAAATATTTAATTTATTTGACAGTGAAGAACACGCCTTTACATTTGAAAGTGGAGGAGCCGGCCTTGGTCTTAGTATTGCTAAAGAAATGTCAGAGCAAATGGGTGGAAACTTGTCATTTGATTCGGAGTTAAATGAAGGTACGATTTTTTACCTGAGTTTTTCTGAAAAGAATTTTAAAATCGTCAAGCAGGGAAGTCCTGAAAATCAACAAAAAGAAAAAAACTGGGAAGGCAAAAGGATACTAATAGCCGAAGATGTTGAATTTAATTATATTTTCCTTCGCGAAATTCTTGCAGCAACGGGAGTCGAAGTTTTTTGGGCAAAAAATGGGAAAGAAGCCTGCCAGGCAGTTGATGAAAGCCCCGATATAGATTTAATCCTAATGGATTTACAAATGCCGGAAATGAATGGTTATGAAGCTGCTGAATATATAAAAAAGAAACGCCCACAAATACCCATAATAGCACAAACAGCTTTCATGATGGCCGATGAAGACGAAAAATGTTATAAAATTGGATGTGATGGCTTCCTGAGTAAACCAATAAGGCCTAAACAATTGATTTCAATGATTGGAAAATTCATTAAAGCATAACTTTAAATAAATTGATATAATGCGCTGTTTTGTTGAAATTTATCTAGTATTTATCGCCAATGTGTTTGTAACGCGTTTTTATTAGAAAAGGTTTATTTACAATATTTTTTATAACTAAATTTGGCTTCGCTGCTTCCTTCACGTTTAGCTTTTTTGTAATATTTGCATGCTTGTTTTAAATCTCCTTTCTCACGCAAAATTTGTGCGTTAATCAGCAAATAATCAGGATTTTCTTTGTCAAATTCAAGAAGTTTCTGTCCAAGTTCACTTGCTTTGCTCAAATTACCTTTTTTCTTAAAAAGATTGGCCAGCATATAATAAGCCCGGTCATATTCAGGCCGCTCAGCAATAATTTTTTGATATAAGTCGATACTTTTCTCTAAGTCGTTGGTCTGGCGGTAACAGAACGCAAGCTGGAGCTTTGAATTCAAATGATCAGGATGGTTTTCACTGAATTTTATCAAATGTGGAATAGCTTTTGCGAATTGCTGTTGACGGATCAACTTCATACTATAATCCATCAAAGTATCGTTATTTTGAGAAAAAGATGCCAAAACTATGATAAGCATAAAAAAGAGCACTAAATATTTTTTCATATTCGGTAAATTTTAGCTTTTTTTGTTTATGAATGTATGAAAATATGAAAAAAAATCTACTAATCATAATATTACTTCTTATTCAACTACCATTTGTTGCCAATGCACAAGAAGATGTATTCATTGTTTTCGGAAAATTAAAGCTGGAAAAAGGCGATGAAGAGAAAGCTCGAATTATCCTTACAGAAAATGGGAAAGAGATTAAAACAGTAAGGCCGCCCCGGAACGGGAAATTTGAGTTTGAACTCGAATACGACAAAAACTACATATTTACATTCAAACGCCAGAACTATATCACAAAACGGATTCAAATTAACACAAATGTACCCGAAGCCATTAAAAAAGATGAATTGGTTTTTCCATTTGCCCCGTATGAATTCCAGGTAACATTAGAGCCACAAGAAGAGAAAAAAGTGATCGTATTCAACCAGCCGGTTGGAATGATTCGGTACGATCCATCAATTAAGGATTTTGATTATGACATGGACTACTCTAAGTCTGTGCAATCAAAAATAGATCAGCAGGAAAAAGATAAAGACAAGCAAAATACCGCCGATAAAGCTACTGCCCAGGCAGAAGCCAAAAAACAAGCAGAGCTTGAGGCGCAGCGGCAAGCAGCAGCCGAACAGGCACAACGATTAGCTGAACAAAAACGCATAACAGACAGCTTAAGAAAAGTCGAAGAAAAACAAAAACGCCAGGAAGCATTGGAACGAGCAAAAAAAATAGCCCGTGAAAAAGCAAGGGCAGACAGCCTGAAGCAGGCCCAAGCTGAAAAACGCCGGCAGGATTCCATTGCTGAAGCCAAGCGCATAGCCGAAGAGCAAGCACGCTTGCGGGCTGAAAGAAAACGCCGGGAAGACAGCTTGCAAAAAGCCAAAGAAGAGGCCGAACGAAAAAGGTTAGCAGAACTGGAACAAAAGCGCAAAGAAGAAGCCGAACGCAAACGCAAAGAAGCCCTGGCAAGAGCACAAAGGCTGGCCCGGGAAAAAGCTCGTGCCGACAGCTTAAAACAGGTTGAAGAGGAACAACAACGCCAGGAAGCTTTGGAGCAAGCAAAAGAGATTGCTCGCCAAAAAGCCAGGGCAGACAGCCTGAGGCGGGCACAAGCTGAAAAACAGCAGCAGGATTCAATAGCTGAAGCCAAACGTATGGCCGAAGAACAAGCACGATTACTTGCGGAAAGAAAACGCCGGGAAGACAGCTTACAAAAAGCAAAAGAAGAGGCCGAACAAAAAAGGTTGGCAGAACTGGAACAAAAACGAAAAGACGAAGCTGAACGCAAAAGCAAAGAAGCCCTGGCAAGAGCACAAAGACTGGCCCGGGAGAAAGCCCGTAACGACAGTCTTTTAAAAGCACAGGCAGAGCAACAACGACTGGACTCCATTGCAGAAGCCAAACGCATTGCCGAGGCTAAAGCACAAAAACTCGCTGAAATTAATCGCCGGCAGGACAGTTTGCAAAAAGTAAAAGAAGCTGAAAAGCTTCAGCAACAAAAAGAAGCCGAACTCAAACGCAAGGAGGAGGCCGAACAAAAGCGCAAAGAAGCACTCCGTAAAGCGCAAAAACGAGCAAGAGAAAAAGCCATTGCCGATAGTATACAAAAAGTACAGGCAGAACAGCACCGTCAAGATTCTATTGCAGAAGCAAAGCGTTTGGCAGAAGACCGTGCTAAACAACAAGCTGAACAAGAGCGTCGACAGAAGCTTATTGCACAGGCTAAAGAAGAAGATCGTAAGAAACGTGAAGCTGAAATTGAAGCGCGAAAGCGGGCAGAAGCTGAACAACGAAGAAAAGAAGCCGAAGAAAGAGCACGCCGCATGGCCGACCAAAAAACTAAAGCTAAGGCTCAAAAAGAAGCCCGGGATCTTCCTTCTGGCACAATTGATGAGCTCGAAAATATGGCAAAAGATAAAAGCAGACCTGAATCAGAAAGAAACAAAGCAATTATAGCTTATAAAAATAAATTAGCGGAGACGTATACAAAACACAAAACGATTAAAGAATTTGAGAAGCCACATAAGAAAATTACAAAAGTTTACATTAACGAAAACGGTATTGTAACGGTATATATCAAGGTAAAGCACGATTGGGGAGGAGTATATTATTTTATTGAGGATGATGATCTGCAATACCGTAATATAAGTAAATCAATTTACAGAACAGAAATCAATAAATGATGAATATTTTTCGAAAAAAAAAGCGATACTTTTCAGCATCGCTTTTTTTTAACTTTTTATTGTCTATTCATTAATCATTTTTCTTATCTGTATTATCATCACTCTCATCGTTATCAGCCTTTTTTATTTTAAAATCAATGCGATCTTCTTTTTTACTGTATACAGCTTTAATTACATCGCCTTTTTTGAGGTCAGATTTCAATACCAATTCTGCCATTTCTTCTTCCAGATATTTCTGAATAGCTCGTTTAAGTGGTCGTGCTCCGTATTGTACATCAAAACCTTTATCTGCAATAAACTCTTTTGCAGGTGTAGAAAGGTCAAGTTTGTATCCCAGTTCTTCTGTTCGTTTGAACAATCCTTCCAGTTCAATGTCAATAATTTTGTTAATAGCCTCTTTATCAAGAGAGTTGAACATAATTACGTCATCGAGACGATTAATAAACTCAGGAGCAAAAGCATTTTTTAGCGCTTTATGGATAATTCCTTTGGCTCTGCTATCGGCACTCTGAACATTTGCCGATGTGGCAAAACCAACACCTTGTCCAAATTCACGCAACTCACGTGAACCAATATTTGAGGTCATTATAATAATGGTATTACGGAAATCAACTCTGCGTCCAAAACTATCAGTCAAACGACCTTCATCCAATACCTGCAATAAAATATGAAAAACATCGGGGTGAGCTTTCTCAATTTCATCGAGCAGAACAACGGAATATGGTTTTCGACGTACCTTTTCAGTTAATTGTCCACCTTCTTCATATCCAACATATCCGGGAGGAGCTCCTACCAGACGGGAAACAGCAAATTTTTCCATGTATTCGCTCATATCAACGCGTAATAGTGCATCCTGTGAATCAAATAAATACTCGGAAAGCACTTTTGCCAGTTGAGTTTTTCCAACACCCGTGGGTCCCAGAAAGATGAATGTTCCAATAGGTTTATTTGGATCTTTCAACCCTGCACGGTTTCGTTGAATGGCTTTTACAATTTTTCCAATTGCTTGTGGTTGGCCAATTACTTTTCGACCGATTTCTTCATCCATCTTTAATAAACGGGTACCTTCAGTCTGAGCTATCCGTTTAACCGGAACACCTGTCATCATGGCAATTACTTCTGCCACATTTTCTTCTGTTACGGTTTCGCGATGTTTTACAAGTTCTTTCTCCCAGTGCTCTTTTTCCTGCTCCAATTCTTCTTTTTTGGTACGTTCTACATCACGCAGGCTGGCAGCCTTTTCGAAATCCTGTTCGTGCACCTTCTTAATTTTTTCTTCGTGCGTTTGTTCTATCTGCTTTTCGAGATCTAAAATGCGTTCTGGTACACTAATATTCGAGATGTGCACACGGGAACCACTTTCATCAAGAGCATCAATAGCTTTATCAGGGAGGTACCGGTCGCTTATATAACGCATAGAAAGCTTTATACAAGCTTCAATAGCATCTTCAGTATAGTTCACATTATGGTGCTCCTCGTAACGACCTTTAATCCGGTTCAGGATTTCTCTGGTTTCTTCCTCAGTGGTGGCTTCTACCATTACTTTCTGGAACCTGCGCTCAAGTGCACCATCTTTTTCAATATGTTGCCTGTATTCATCCAAAGTTGTGGCACCAATACACTGGATTTCACCTCTTGCAAGTGCCGGTTTTAGCATGTTTGCAGCATCCAGCGAACCTGTAGCACCTCCTGCGCCAACAATTGTATGTATTTCATCAATAAAGAGGATGATATTATCGTTTTTCGACAATTCATTCAAAATGGCTTTGATTCGTTCTTCAAATTGACCGCGATATTTGGTTCCGGCAACTATTGAAGCCAAATCCAAAGTCATAATGCGCTTGTCAAAAAGAACCCGCGAAACTTGTTTTTTTACAATACGGCTCGCCATTCCTTCTACAATAGCCGATTTTCCGACACCAGGCTCACCTATAAGAACGGGATTGTTTTTTTTGCGCCGGCTTAGAATTTGTGCCAAACGCTCAATTTCTGTAGTTCGTCCGACAATAGGATCGAGGCGTTTTTCTTCTGCCGCTTTTGTCAGGTCAATACCAAAATTGTCTAATACGGGAGTATCAGAGTCTGATTTGGGCGTTGATGATTGAAAATCGCCGGGCTCATCCATGTCTTCATCGCCATAGCCGCTGTCGCTTCGGGCTTGTGGATTGGTTTTAAAATAGTGCTCCTTGAAAGTATCATAATCGACATCCATTTCGCGTAAAGTCATGGCAGTCAGTGAATTTTCTTCTTTCAAGATAGCCAACATCAGGTGCTCCGTATCTACAGTTTTGTTTTCCAGTGAACGAGCTTCAAGGTAAATTAATTTGAGAACACGCTCTGCTGGTCGCAATAATGGCAGGTTATTTTTTTCTGCAACTTCTGTAATTGAAGCCTGCCTGATCTGATCTTCTAAAATTTGCCTGACTTCGAATAGTTTTACACCCATTTCAATCAATACATTAATGGCTGTACCTTCACCTTCACGAAGTAGTCCAAGGAACAAATGTTCAACACTTATTGAACTATTTCCCAATCGGATAGCTTCCTCGCGGCTATATGATAGAACTTCATTTAATCTTTCTGAAAATTGTGTATTCATAAGCTTTTTGCTTTTCAAAATATGTTGTAAAGTTAACATTCTTGTTTCAAAAAACAGACCATATTTTATGAACAGGTAAATGTTGATAAAGTTAGTGCATAAAACCATAGGAATTCAAGGCATTATTTGTATTTTTGAAAGCTAATTTTCAAAACCGTAAAAGAATGTCTGAAGGAGAGAAAATTCATAAGATTAATATCGAAGAGGAGATGAAATCGGCTTACATTGATTATTCAATGTCAGTGATTGTTGCAAGAGCCTTGCCCGACGTACGGGACGGATTAAAACCTGTACACCGCCGCGTGCTTTTTGGGATGCACGAACTGGGCGTAACCTATAACAAATCCTATAAAAAATCTGCACGTATTGTAGGAGAGGTGTTAGGTAAATATCACCCTCATGGAGATTCGTCAGTTTACATGACAATGGTACGTATGGCCCAGCCATGGTCGATGCGTTACCGTCTGGTAGACGGGCAGGGAAACTTTGGATCAGTTGATGGTGACAGTCCGGCAGCTTTGCGTTATACAGAAGCCCGATTGCAGCGTATTTCAGATCTTACACTGGCCGATATTGGAAAAAACACTGTCGATTTTCAATTGAACTTTGACGATACACTCAAAGAACCAACAGTGTTGCCAACCAGGTTGCCCAATTTGCTTATCAATGGAGCATCGGGTATTGCAGTAGGTATGGCCACAAATATCCCGCCTCATAACCTATCCAATGTAATAGACACCTGTGTCGCTTATATTGATGATTCTGATGTAGATATTGAAACGCTCATTGAGCATATCAAAGCACCCGATTTCCCAACTGGCGGAACGATTTACGGCTATTCAGGCGTAAAAGAAGCCTATCGCACAGGAAAAGGTCGTGTTGTGATAAGGGCAAAGGCTGAAATTGAAACTGATGACAGTGGAAGGGAACGCATTATTGTTACGGAAATACCCTATATGGTCAATAAAGCAGAAATGATCATAAAAACAGCCGACTTGATCAACGAGAAAAAGCTTGAAGGCGTTTCCAATCTCAACGATGAATCCGATAGAAATGGAATGCGCATCGTATACGATATAAAACGTGATGCCATTGCAAACGTAGTGTTAAATAAGCTATACAAATATACGCAACTTCAATCCACATTTAGTGTCAACAGTATCGCATTGGTAAAAGGCAGGCCCAAACTGCTCAACCTGAAAGAAATCGTGCGCGAATTCATTGAACACCGACACGAAGTTGTTACCCGCAGGACTCAATATGAACTTGAGCAAGCTGAAAAAAGGGCACATATACTCGAAGGCCTTATCATTGCCAGCGATAATATTGATGAAGTTGTTAAGCTCATACGGGCATCATCCAACAGGGAAGAAGCCAAGCAAAAACTTATCGAACGTTTCGAATTGAGTGAAGCTCAAGCCAAAGCCATTGTAGATATGCGCCTTGGTCAACTCACCGGACTGGAGCAGGATAAATTGCGCGAAGAATACGACGAATTGCTCGAACAAATCAAATGGTATAAAGAAGTTCTTGGCAGTCGTGAAATTAGAATGAAAATAGTTAAAGACGAATTACTGGAAGTTAAAGAACAATATGGCGATGAGCGTACAACCGAAATTGTATTGGATGCAGAAGAATTCAACCCTGAGGACTTCTATGCCGATGAAGATGTAGTAATTACAATTTCGCACCTTGGATACATCAAACGCACTGCCCTCACTGAGTTTAAAACACAGGGCAGGGGAGGAACAGGTGCAAAAGGATCATCTACACGCGATGCCGACTTTGTTGAGCATATGTATGTAGCCTCTATGCACAATACTATGTTGTTTTTTACAGAAAAAGGTAAATGCTTCTGGCTCAAGGTATATGAAATACCGGAAGGAACCCGTACATCTAAAGGAAGAGCCATGCAAAACCTGTTGAATATTGAAACAGAAGACAGTATAAAGGCATATATCAATATTCCGGATCTTAAAGACGAGGAGTACATCAACTCACATTATATTATTCTGGCTACGAAAAAAGGAGTTGTAAAGAAAACTCTGCTTGAAGCTTATTCACGTCCGCGCACTAATGGTATCGTTGCTGTCAATATCAGGGAAGGCGATGAACTCCTTGAAGCCAAGATGACCAATGGAACACATGATGTGCTAATCGGGGTAAAATCAGGAAAAGCAATTCGCTTCAACGAGTCTAAAGTAAGAACCGTTGGACGAACCGCAGGAGGAGTAAGAGGCATTAGTCTTACAAAAGATGATGAAGTGATTGGCATGATTACTGTGGAAAATGAGTCAGAAGATGTTTTGGTTGTTTCCGAAAATGGATATGGAAAACGTTCTTTAATTCAGGATTACCGTATCACCAACCGGGGCGGAAAAGGTATAAAAACCATGAATGTTACCGATAAAACAGGTAATATGATCGCCCTTAAAGGCGTTACAGATACTGATGACATTATGATCATTACGCGTAAAGGCCTCACAATTAGGCTTTCTGTATCGAAAATGCGCGTTTTGGGACGTGCCACACAAGGCGTAAGGCTCATTAACCTGAAAAAAGACGATCAAATCGCAGCTATTGCATACGCAGAAAGCAACGGAGATGAAGCGTTGGATAATATCGAAGGAAATGAAGAAAAACCAACAGAAGAATAGTAAAAAATTGGAATAAAAGTAAAAAACTCATAATTTTGATTTGAAATATAAAAAGTCACCGACATGAAAAAAATCATTTTATTAGTCTTGTTGATAGGAGGTTTAACATTTGCACAGGCACAGCGTTCAAAAGTTGTAAGTGCCTTCAATTATGCAAAACCCAAATACAACGAGCTCGACAAAGCAATGAAAGCCATTGATGAAGCCAAAGATCATTCAAAAACACAAGATGATGCTAAAACCTGGTATTATCGCGGAATGATTTATCAACGGATTTACCAGGATTCAAGCTTCCATCATTTACACGAAAATCCCCTGAAAGAGGCTATGGCATCATTCGAAAAAGCTTTAGAACTGGATGAAAAAGAACGTTACGAAAAAGAAATTCTTAATTATTTCAATATTGCCCTCCAACAAGGGCTGAATCAGGGAATTATTTTCTTGCGTGCCGAAAAGCCACAAAAATCCTTTGAAATGTTCGAACAGTTAATCAAATCGGCCAAATTGGAGGAAACATTCTCCATCGAAGAGCTTGACCTGGGATTATACTATTTTGCAGCTATTGCAGCGCAACAAGCTAAAATGCCTGAAAAAGCCAACGAATATTACAAAAAATCCATTAAAGTAGGACATGAAGTAAGTCGTTCATATTTACTTATGGCTCAAAACTATAAGAATATGGAAGACACAGCTCAATATGTAGCTACATTGAAAGATGGTCTGGAGAATGCTGAAGACAACAAGAACATAATGCTACTGCTCGTAGACTACTTCCAAAAAGCCGGTAAGCTTCAGGAAGCACTCCAATACATGCAGAAAGCTATTAAAGCAGATCCCGAAAATGTTTCCCTATATTTTGCAATGGGTAATGTATACAGTGAGCTCGGCAAGCCAGAAAAAGCCGAAGAATCATACAATACAGCGATCAATATAGATCCTGACAACGTGGATGTTCTTTTTAATCTGGGTACATTATTTTTCAATACAGGAGCAGAATATAGAAATGAAGCCAACGAATTGGATCTGGATGAAAAGGAAGCATACGATAGTTTGACAAACAGGTCTATAGAGATGTTCAAAAAGGCTGCTAATTTCTTTGAAAGAGCACATAAAGTTGCACCGAAAGATAAAGATGTTTTAAAAACGCTCAAAAAGATATATATGCAACTTCGAAGAGAAGAAGGCACCAAAGAAAAACTGGAAGAAATAGAAAAAAAACTCGAGCAATTATAAGCTAATAATAAAGGGAGAACAGAATAATTCTCCCTTTACTTTCCACAATTCTATTTAACATAATATAAATTATAGGACAATTAAGTAAGTCTGGCTGGTTTGGATTTTAATCAAACTTATTACAGTTTCGCGGCCTAAAGAATATATATATGGATTTACAAATAGAACAAAAGAATCCTTTCACGATTTCCAATAATCACATACCCCAACAAACAAGTTTCTGGGCCTCTTTAAAGCATCAACTTGGCTGGACTGTTAAAGGTTTTCATGTACAATTGTACGAAAATGGAAACCTTTTCACAAATTCCGACATGCTTGTATTGCTTAATCAAATATCGCATGACATGCAAATAGCTTACATACCCTATATTCCTTTTGAAATTCCTAATCATGTACATAATGGAGAAATTCTGGAGGATTTAACAACAGTTATTAGACCATTTCTGCCAGGAGATTGTTTATTCATTCGCTACGATGTCCCATGGGAATCGCCATGGGTACACGAGGATGATCGCTACGATTGTGAGGGCAATTGGGAAGGAAATCCGGAAAACCACATCCGGGAATTGCGAATGAATTTCGGCACAAAACACCACGCCTTAAGAAAAGCAGCTACAGATAATTTGCCAACTAACACCTTATTTTTAGACCTAAATAAAAGACAAGAAAGTCTTTTAAATGAAATGAAACCCAAAACACGCTACAACATAAGGTTATCGAGCCGCAAAGGTGTATCTGTCAGAGCTATCAAATACGAAGAATTACCACGCTGGTACGAATTGTACAAGCAAACAGCCAAAAGAAATCAAATTCATGCCGATGGACTCGAATTTTTTAGAACCGTTTGGAAGGCCCAAAAAGTAGATAAAGAAACGGGCGTTGAAATTTTACTTGCAGAAAAAGATAATAAACCACTGGCAGGTATGTTTTTAACGCTCAATAACGGCAGAGCCACTTATTTATATGGAGCATCATCCTCAGTGCAACGAAACCTGATGGCAACATACAAACTACAATGGGAAGCCATAAAAAAAGCCAAAAGAGGTGGTTATACCACCTACGACATGTTTGGTATATCACCCTCGGCCGATCCTGCCCACCCCATGTATGGATTGTATAAATTCAAAAAAGGATTTGGTGGCAAAATATTCCATCGGCAAGGATGTTGGGATTTTGTGTTTAATGAACCCGGATATAACATATACAAAGCTGCAGAGCAACAAATGCCCGGATACCATAATTAACAATGAGTAGAAAATAAACCTGCGCAGGCTCGGCTATATAAACCGGAATTTCCTTACACACTTTATCTTGCCTGGCGTATTACCGTATCTATACGTTCACTTATTCGCTCAATAACTTCATCTTCAGAACCATGACCATCTACGGTATGCAATAAGTGTTTTTTATCATAAAACTCCTTAGCTTTTAACGTACGCTGCTCATACTCTTCCAGCCGTGAAATAATCGTTTCGATCTGCATATCGTAAGGCCTCTTTTTTTCTGTCTTGCTCCTGGCAATTAACCTTTTAACAGCTTCTGTCGCAGTTATTTTAAGCTCGAAAACAGAAGTAATGGTCGAACCCATTTTATGGAGCATTCCATCCAAAATATACGCCTGCACCATTGTGCGGGGAAAACCCTTGAAAATAAATCCGTTAGCCTTATTGTGCTCCTGCATTTTTCTTTCAATAAGCTTAATAGCATACTCATCAGGTACAATGGCACCTTTCTCCATATAAGGCTTAGCCAGTTTACCAATATCTGTATTATCTTTAATTTCCTGGCGCAATATTTTACCCGTAGAAATATAATGAAGATTATAACGTTCTGCCAACTTCTTTGCCTGCGTACCTTTACCAGCACCCGGATAACCAAACAAAATCAAATTAACCCACCTGTCCTCCAGCGATTTCTGTATGGATTCATCAAGTCGCTGGAACACATCATCCAGAGAACCCGTTCCATCAACCCCGTAATAAATATTTTTATCTTTGTAAAAAGAGGCCACAGGAATCGTTTTCTGATCATATTCCCTCAACCTGTTTTGAATAACCTCCTCCGTATCATCTGTACGACCCGAAACTTTGCCACGATCGCGTAGCCTTTTAACAAGCTTATCTTTAGGAACCTCAAGACTAAGCATACAAGTAAGACTGGTATTCATTTTAAACAGCATTCCTTCCAGAATATAGGCTTGTACAATAGTTCGCGGGAAACCATCAAAAAGAAAACCGTTGGCATAAGGATTACGTTGTATTTTTTGCTCTATAATTTGGACAATAACCTCATCGGAAGCAAGCCCCCCGCGTTCAATCACATCCTTTGCCCTCATTCCCAATTCACTACCAGCAGCAATTTCATCCCTGAGTATATCTCCAGTAGAAATGTAAGTGAGGTTATACTTATCCATTATTCTTTTCGACTGTGTCCCTTTTCCTGCACCAGGAGGGCCAAATAACGCTATATTCAGCATATTTTTTGTTTTTTATTTTATTAAAAATCGAATATACAGTATTTTTTTTAAAACATTCAATTACATTTGTAAACAATTATTTACCAGGCCAATTCCCTGATAAATAAAACCTGTATACAGTTGTAACATATCAGCACCATCATCAATCTTTCTTTTGGCTTCATCCAAATTCACTATGCCGCCAGATGCGATAACCGGGAAATCATTTCCCATTTCCTTTTTAACCAACCTAATAATTTGAGTAGACTGCTCTGTTAGAGGAAACCCACTGAGCCCGCCTCTGCCTATTTGTTCTAAACGATTTGAATTTGTTTTTAGCTTATTACGTCTAATGCTTGTATTCGTAGCTATAATTCCACTTAAACCATAATCTGCGACCAATTGTAGCGTATCTGTCAACTGCATATTATTCAAATCCGGAGATACCTTCAATAAAACAGGTTTTTTTATTAATTTATCAGCTCTTTCAGCCATAATTTGCTTCAAAATGGCTTCCAGTTCAGCTTTATCCTGAAGCTTGCTTAAATCGCTTATATTTGGGCAACTTACATTAATTACAAGATAATCAACATAGGGATAGAGCCCGTTAAAAACCTGTAAATAATCATTAACAGCTTCTTCATTGGGCGTAAGCGTATTTTTTCCAATATTACCACCTACAATAAAATCCGAAGGCCGGCTTTTAAGCCGTTGAACTACACGTTGAAGACCGTGGTTATTGAATCCCATACGATTAATAAGTGCTTTATCTTCAGGTAATCTGAATAAACGTGGCTTAGGGTTGCCTGGTTGAGCTTTGGGGGTAACTGTACCTATTTCGGCAAATCCAAACCCCAGGGAACGCCAGGCAGGGATAACTTCGGCGTTTTTATCCAATCCGGCTGCAACACCAATCCGGTTGCGAAAATTAAGCCCCATTAAGCTGATTGGCCGTTCCGCATTTGAAGTCCACAAAGACAATAAACTCTGCCCCCCGGGAACACTTTGGGCAGCTTTTAAGGCTTGAAAAGTTAGTTTATGTGCAGTTTCTGGTCCAAACTTAAAGAGTATTGGACGAATCAAGGCTGTATACATCTGTAAACACTTAATATTTATACAAAAATAATATTAATTTATTACTTTTTTGGGTATAGTGTTTCAAATGTTCCGTTTTCATATACCAGTATGATTTTTTCTAGTTCTATATCTGCATTTCGTGATGACTTATTTATAGTAGAATTACCGCCTGTTTCGGCTTTTTTCGTAGTATAAAATGCCTGATCTTCACTTTTTACCGTTGAAAAGAGGTCGGTTTGTTCCTCCTTTGGTACAGGTGACTCAGTTTTTTTTAATTTATTAGCTTCAGAAGTGTTTTTTATGGGTTCCTTACCTGTAAGAATCCATTCTGCCCGATATTGCGGAAAACTATCAAGTAATTTTTGAATAAAATCGATACTGGGGTTATTTCTACCACTATAAATATGGGATATTCCGGAACGCTGAACGCCCAATTTCTCTGCGAATTTACTGGCAGTAAATCCTTCCTGTTGCTGGATGTAAACAATGCGTTTTGATATTGACATTTGTAACAAGTATGTATATTTATGTAAATTTATATTGACTATACAAATGTAAACATGAATTTTGAAATATCAAAATATGTTTGAACGACTCGACAATGGTAGTTTATCGAATTTGTGGACTTAAACTTAATAGTTACCTTAAATACATAACAAACTGATATATAGTTATATAAAACATGTAAAGATTATAAACCCGCTTATTTTTGACAATATGGCACTCAAGTAGTATGATATCATCATCAATTAATTACTTTAAGGTTTATAAACGACTGAATAATAGATTAATATATAATTGTTAAGCTGTCTTTACTTAATAGATTAGTCAATATTTTTGGTATTTTCTGATGATGGTTGGTAAGTTTTTCCCATCCTATTTTGTTGTTTTGCTATTTCTGTTGCAATATTGGTTAATCAGACTCAGTAGAAAAGTTTCGCTTGGTCTAATGAGCAACCAATCTTCTTCTTCAAATAGAAGATGCCCGCTTAAAATACTTATATCAATCTGGTGATCAAAGTAATTAGGCAAAAGGCTCCCAACCCATGCCCCTGTTAGTCAGGCTTTGGCCTTTCCATTTTATTGACGGTCAAAATGTAGATAACGTTGCTATGCGTACATTTTTTTCTGGCTGAAGATGAAAATTTATTCAGTTTATCGAAGTTTCGTGCATGAGGTTACACTCATTGATAGTTTTATAGAACTTTGAAGATATTGTTATAGGTGTTTCCTGTTGAAAATTAGTAAATTACCTCATAAATATCGTATTTTCCGAAACCTCCTTTACGATCAGAAGAGAAGTAAGCCTTGTTAATTGCTTTATATTTTTTGAACATGATGTCGTTTGCATTAGAATTAATTGGAGCGTCCAGTAATTTGGGTACGCTCCATTCATTATTTTCTTCCAGTTGACTAACATACACATCATATTTGCCTTTTCCGCCCGGACGGTCGGATGAAAAGTACAATGAATAACCATCGGCGCTTAAGTAAGGGTAGTTTTCATTGTTGCTTGTATTAATATTTTCGTTGAGTTTAACAGGGTCTTTCCACTCTCCTTCAGCATCTTTGGTTGTTTGAAAAAGATCGAACTGTTTGGTTTTACGATCCAGTAGTGCTATTACCATCCGGTTCCCCTTTCCGGAAAGTGCTGCATAGGCGTTGTTTCTCGACCTGTTGATTTTACGTGAAAGCTCTCTGGGTTCTCCCCAGTTTTCCCCTTTCTTTTTAATCACCCAGATATCCTGCTCATATATAACCGTTACCAAATCTCCATCCATTGTGGCAGAACTTATTTGTTGATGCCATGTCGGATCGACTACCATTCCTTTTTCATATGGAATATCTGTTAATGGTTCTGGTTTTTTGTATTCTCCGTCCTGGTAACCGGTTTTAAAACTTTGAAGGATATATTCATTGAACACGTAATCGAATTTTCGTTCGGAGCTAATGATCAATTGATTTTTGTACCGCAGCGGTGAATAATCATTATTTTCAGAGTTCACAACAGGCCCCAGATTAATGACTTGTATGCCACTCTCGGTTGTTTTATTTCGTTTATTTTCAATATCTTCCATTCTTTTCTTTTCTTCCCGGCAATCTTCAATGTATCGTTTTACACTTACCCGTATAACACCTTCTTTGGGGGGTATTGAAGAATATTTATTGTAGGCCTCTATGGCTTTGTCGTACTCAAGGTTATGCTGATAGGCTTGCCCGAGGTAGTTGTAAAGGTCGGCTACCGTATCTTTCATTACTTCTTTGGCTGTCTCAAAATATGGTATACTTTTGCTTTTATCGTTAAGTTCATAAAAATATAACATGCCCAACTCATAATTGAAAACAAAATCTTTCGGTTTTGCTTTAATTAGTTTCTTATAAAGGTCTCTTGCTTCTTCAAAGTGAGCTGTGGCATATTTGTTTCTCGCTTTGTTATATACCTTATCAATATCCTTTGCTTGTCCAAAAGTACTCCCCATGCATAATAAACACAAACTAACTATAGCCAATATTTTCATAACACTCTTTATAAAAGATACTTTAATTTAACTTCAATCATTGCGATTTACCTGAGCAAATAAAATTAGCGTTTTTTACAATAAGAAACCAATTTTTTTCTACATTTTTCTAAATTTTGTTATAAATATGCATAATAATATATTAATGAGTTTAGTAAAATGTTTAGCTGAAGTT
>CAYPSX010000023.1:0-34041 GCA_964413185.1 uncultured Bacteroidales bacterium | reverse complement strand
TGCCAAATTTGTTGGTATTTCTTAGTCGTAGAAAATTCAAGAACCGAGGACGAAGGATGAGCTCAGCGAAGCTAATTTTTCGGGGCTAATAGACTAATGGGAGACCGACTCGCAGTCGACCTCCCATTGTTTGTCATTCATAGCCCCGGGGACTATTTGTGTTTGTTCAAATTTACCTTAGCGCAGTTTTAAACACTGCGTGCGATGTTTTTATGCACCTGTCTCCGTTCTTTTCTCACTTTGGCTACGTACCACATGAAATACATGGCCGGTACTACAACCAGGGTAAGGAATGTCGCAAATGCCAATCCGAAAATGATTGTCCATGCCAGCGGCCCCCAGAAAACAGTACTCAAACCACCGAAATAAATATTCGGATCGAGCGATTCAAACAACGACCCAAAATCTATGTTCATTCCGATGGCCAATGGCAGCAGACCAAAAATGGTTGATGCAGCCGTCAGCAACACCGGTGTTAGACGCACACGACCGGCTTCTATAATTTTTTCGCGTACTTTGGCTTCTTCGGGTTTGTTTTCTATGGAAACATCAGCATAATCAATAAGAATAATGGCATTTTTTACCACAATTCCCGCTACAGCAATAATTCCCATGCCGGTGAGGATTACGGAAATATCAATTTTGAAGATGATGAAACCCAACATAACCCCGATAATACTGAACAACACCTGAACGAGAATTATCAGTGGCTTGGTAATGGAGTTAAACTGGGTTACCAGAATGATGAAAATGAGACCGACAGCTAAAAACAACGCCAGGCTGAGGAACGAAGTGCTTTCTTGCTGGTCTTCCTGTTCGCCGGTAAACTCCCACGAGAATCCTTCCGGCATATCGTAATTGGCCAGTGCGCTGCGCAGGCGTTGTACAATTTCATTGGCGTTGTATCCGTCCAAAATGTTAGAGGAGAGCGTAATTACCCGTTCAAAATCTTTGCGGATTATACCACCGTACGACGATTCGTATTTTACATCAACTACCGATGAAATTGGAATATTGTTGACGCCCCGCCCGTTGGCTTTCGTCACAATCAGCGTTTGATCTAAAAGAGCTTGCACATCGTCGCGGTAGTGTTTGTCGAGCCGCACCATAATGGGGTATTCATCATCGCCTTCGCGGAACTTGGAAACTTCACTTCCGTAGATGGCTGTGCGCAATGTTGATCCGATATAAGCAGTGCTCAAACCTAATTCGCGGGCTTTACGGCGGTTTATGTTGATGAGTATTTCGGGTTTGCTCACCTCCATGTCGCTTTTTAGTTCCTCAATTCCTTCGATTTTTAGCGTGTCGACAATATAGGTGTGAATATTTTCCGAAACTTCAACGAGTTTCTCAATATCTTCCCCGGAAATCTCTAAATTAATGGGTTTTCCTGTGGGTGGCCCCATATCCTGAACATCAACCACAATCTCTGCTCCCGGAATACCTTCCAGCGCTTTACGGAACTGGTTTACATACACTTCAGTATGTGGCCCCTCGCGATATTCATATTCAACAAAACCGACTGTAACTTTGGCGAGTTTTGCCTGTGTAGTACGTTCAAAAATGTCCTGACCCGCATTGGTGGCTACGTTGGCTATTACAAAGTCCACATCCGGATTGTCGTTGCCCAGTACGTCCATCACACGGTCTTCCAAAATTTGGGTAACAGAATCGGTTTTTTCAATAGCGGTTCCCGATGGCATGGATAAATACACCATAATTCTGTCGGGATCTTTATTTTCCGGGAAAAGTACCACCTTGGGACCGAATTGCATGGTCAGGAAGATGGTGATAAACAACAGCAATACTGTGGAAATTACAATATAATAGGCTCCGCGACCTTTCAGTAAAAAGCGCAATGTGGCCTGGTAGCTTTTCATCATGCGCGGGATTACGCGTTTTTGGAATTTGTCAATTAAACCTTCTAAAACGTAGCGCACAAGCATGTACAATAAAATTCCCGCCACAATAAGGTTGGCAATCATGGGCCAGCCGATTAAATGCAGCAATGTTGCTGCTACGGCACCCGATGCTACGAGAATTATGTTCTTTTTATGGTTTACATGTCGCTCCTGATCGCCACGATAGCGCATAAACGTAACAGCAAAAACGGGGTTCATGGCGTAGGCAACCAACATGGATGCTGCCAGTGTTATGATGATGGTTACGGGAATGTACATCATGAATTGTCCCATTATGCCACCCCAAAAAATTAGTGGGATAAAGGGTGCCATAGTAGTTAGTGTTCCGGAGAAAACCGGTATGGCAACTTCTCCAACACCGCGTTTAACAGCCGGTGCAATGGGGAGGTTGGGTGTGAACATGTAATGCCGGTAAATGTTTTCTACCACAACAATGGAGTTATCTACCACAATTCCCAGCACAAGAATGAGTGCCATGAGTACAACCATATTCATGGTGAAGTCTACCACGGGTAAGAAAATCATGGCAATGAGCATAGAGAGCGGAATGGCCACGGCAACAAACAGCGCATTATCAACGCCCATAAAGAACATGAGCACAAGTACAACCACCAAAAATCCGAGGATTATGGTATTGAACAGGTTGCTTACATTGTTGCGGGTCATTGTACTTTGATCGCCTGTGGGCGTTATTTTCAGGTTTTCAGGTGTTTTTTCTTCGAAATCTTCGAGCATTACATTGATTTTGTCAATGGCACGAATGAGGTTTTTACCTGATTTTTTGATAACGTTTAGTGTGATTACATCGTCCTGGTTCAGGCGCGAAAAATCTTCCCGATTTTCGAAACCATCAACTACTTCAGCTACGTCTTTCAGATAAAGATTGTCGCGAAGAATAATGTTTTCAATTTCGGATACATTCTTAAATTCGCCAACCACGCGCATGGTACGCTCCATTCCGTCTACATCAACCTGTCCGCCCGAAATTGTCATGTTTTCCATGGCCACGGCATCGCTAATGGCCTGGAACGTAACACCGGCAGCCTGCATTTTGTAGAGGTCTACATTAATTTGTATTTCACGGTTCAGGGCTCCCACAATATCTACACGTGTTATTTCTTCCAGCGCTTCAATATCGTCTTGCAGTTCTTCGGCCAGTTCCTTAATGCGAACCAGACTCAAATCGCCCGAGAGGTTGATGTTGAGGATGGGGAATTCGGAAAGGTCGATTTCTGTCACTTCCGGATCGTCGAGCAAATTATCAGGCAGGTCGGGTTTGGCTTTATCTACGGCGTCTTTAACATCCTGACTGGCTTTTTGCTGGTTTACGTTTGTTTCAAATTCAATTACAACCAGCGATACGTCTTGTAAAGATTTACTTGTGAGGTTTTTTATTCCGTTGATGCTTTTCAGTTGCTTTTCGAGCGGGCGCGACACCAGGTTTTCCATATCGGCGGGTGAAGTGCCCGGGTACACAGTTGTAACCATGAAATAGGGGAATACAACTTCGGGAAATTGTTCTTTGGGTGTGGTGTTGTAAGCCCATATTCCCGAGATAATCATCAGTGCTGTAAAAAAGTATACAGTAATGCGGTTATCTACGGCAAAATTGGTGAGTTTAAAACTTCTATTGCTCATAATTAACGGTTTAAGGGTTTATTGTTGTACGGTAATTTCTTGTCCGTTGGCCACGTCCTGATAGCCGGAAACAATGATTTTGTCACCAGCACTTAGGCCATCCAACACTTCTGATTTGCCTTTGTAGGATTTTTTCGTAACAACATTACGGCGTACAGCAATTGTTTTTCCATCTTTATGTTTCGCTACGAACAGGAACTTACCTTTTTCGTCGGTTTGCACAAGGTTTACGGGTACAGTTATGGCATTTCTGCTTGTGTAATCGTTTACCGTAACAATGGCAAGCATATTGGGCGAAATGTCGAGGTTTTTAGGCGGCCGAATATCAATTCCAAAGGTACGACTGCCGGCGTCAATAGCTTTGGCAACGGCAAAAATGGGACGTTCGAAATTTGTTCCGGCAGAAGGTATTTTAACCTTAGCTGTGTCGCCTTTTTTAATTTGTCCATAATAAGAATCTGACACATTAGCTTTAATCTTCATATCTCCGGTTCCAACCACGCGAATGCCCGATTTCCCGGCAGCAGCCATTTCGCCTTCTTTCATCATTATTTGATCGACCATCCCGGTAATTGGAGATGTCATTTTTGTCATTTCCAATTGCTCATAGATCGATTCAATTTGTTGCTCTAAAGCTTCTTTGTTGGTTTTGGCCTGCAAATACTGTATCTCAGAGCCAATTTCTCTTTCCCACAGGCGTTTTTGTCGTTCATAAACGGTTGTGGCCAGGTCAAGCTGGGTTTTGAGTGGTTTAATTTGACTTTGTATCTGGTCATCATCGATTTTGGCCAATAACTGACCTTTTTTCACCTTTTCACCTTCTTTAACAATCACCCTTTCAACAATCCCGGGCATTTCGGAAGGTACAAACACATTATTGTCGCTTTCTACATTGCCCTTAACTTCAACGTAATGGCGGAACGTAACCGGTTTGAGTTCCCTGAGTTTTACATAGGTTTTATTTTCGTGCTTTTCAAGGCTTCCGTCTGCTTTGAGTTCTTTTTCGAGGCTGGTAATTTGTGCATTGACTTTGTCGCGTTCAGCTTTTAAGTCTTTCAGCTTTTCGTTTTTGTCTGTGCTGCAGGCTGTGGCAGCAAGTACAATGATGGTCAGGATGGTGAGTATATTCTTCATTGTTCAAATTTTTTTGTGTTGGTTTTAAGGTTAATCTTCTATAGGTTGATAAGGGTGCGAGAGTTTATCGAGGCCCGATTTGGCTTCAATAAGTTTCATTATAGATTGAAAATACTTGCTTTGAGCTTGCAGGTATTGGTTTTGCGCTTGCGAAAGGTCAAAACTTGTAGAAACACCTTCTTTGTATTTCATTTTGGTTTTTTCATAAATGCGATTGGCAAGCTTCATATTCGACTTATTGTTTTTATAGGTGTTCAATGCGGTTAAATATTGGTTGATGGTGTTGCGATATTGAATTTTCAGCCCATTGGTTGCATTGGCTTTATCGTGGCGGGTTTGCTCCAGTTCAATTTTTTTCTGGTCAAGTTTCGACATGCGGCCCCAGCTCGAAAAAATAGGTATATCAACACTTACGCCTACAACATCGGGTGGCTGAAGGTTGAAAGCTTTATCGTTAAAATTTTCCTGGTGATTGTAGTAAGCGGCTACAGTAGGGAGAAACTCCGCTTTTACGTTTTTCACATCCAGCTCTTTGAGTTTTTCTTGTGTTTCAAGAAGCTGGTAATTAACATTTTGTGTAACGTCAAAATCGAATCCTTTGGCCGTTGTGGCATTATTTTTCTCAATAATATCATCCAGGTTATCGCTTAATTTGAGTGGTTGCTCGAGTTCCATGCCCAGGGTAAGTTTTAGCATCTCACGGGCGGTTTCTATTTGTAGTTCCAGATTTTTTTTGGTGGTTTCAATGGTAGCTGCAGTAAGTTTGAGCTGATCAACATCGGTATTTTCAATAAAACCTTCTTCATACATGGCTTCCATTTCGCGAATACTCTCTCTGGTACTTTTTAAAATATTTTCAAGTACATCATAGCTTTCTTTGGCAATGAGAACACCGGTGTATGCGTTCGTAACGGTTTCCTTTAAGTTGATAACCGTTTGTTGCTCCATGTATTTCGAAAGTTTTTTGTACGTTTTCGAAGCCTGGAGTCCCACAATGTAAGAACCATTAAATATTAATTGCGAAACAGAAATATCCAATGTTGCTGTTGTGCGAAGGTCATCGGTTGTTGTAGCTTCGCCACCACCTTCAGGTGCTTCCATTGGAGGCACATTGATTTGTTGGTCAGGTGGCAGGGATTGATTGAGGGTTTGGGCTACAGCTTGGAGGTATGCATTGTTTGTTCCAATACCTTCGTAAATTGGGCCAAACATATCTTCAAGACTGGCAAATTGTTCCAGTGCATCAGGTACTGTGAGCATGTACGAATAGGCTGCTTTGGCTGAAACTTGCGGTAATCCAATGGAAGTAGTTTCCCACACTTTTTTCCGGGCTTTGATAACTTCCAGTTTGGCTTTTTGTACATCGTGATTATGCTCCATGGCATAGTCGATGGCTTGTTGTAAAGACATTACACTGTCGGCTTCCCCGGAAACCTCTTCCTGGCCCCGGGCAAAAAAAGCCAACAGAATAAACAACGGTAAAAAAATTAATCTTCTCATGGTTTTATAGGTTTTATTTGAATTGATAGTCTTTTTTTCGTTTTTCGAAGTAGGCAATGCCTTCTGCATTGGCAATTCCGCGCACATGGTTTTCGAACATAACTTCGAATACAACATCGAAAGAGAAGTTCCTTTGTGCAAAGAAGTCTTCGCTGTGCATATCTTCAATTTTTTTGATATACAAGGTGGCAATTACTTCAGGATTAATTTCTTTCCTGTATAGCCCTTGCCTGATGCCCTGTTTGAGGTTTTTATAAACGGCATCGTAGGCAAATTTTTGCGACTTTTCTACATGCTTCCGGAATATTTCCGGATAGTATTTCTGCAAATCAAACGAAACCGCAGGGGTAAAAAGTTGCATCTCTTCGTTAATTAACTGGCTCATTTCCAACAAGGCATCAATGGCGTTCATGTCTTTTTTCATTACTTCATCGAGCAACGCCATTTCACGATTGTAAGAATAATCGAGAATTTTCTCAACCAGCTCACTTTTGTTGCTCACATATTGGTAGAGCGTTTTTTTCGACATGGCCAAACCCCGGGCAATATCGTCCATCGACACGCTGCGTACACCGTATTGCCTGAACAATCGTGCCGATTCTATAATTATATCTTGTAATTTATCTTCCATAATATAAAACTAAAGAAACGTTTTACACAATTAAAGTTTCCAGTGGGGCAAATGTATCCAAATTTTGAACCAAAAAAACGCAGTCGATTACTTTTTATGTGAATTAATTGTTAAAAAATGAAAACAATATGCAATTTATGTGTTCGGTTTTTTTGAAGTAAAAATATCTGACCATAAATATTTTATAAATCCCTTAAAAAACGAAAATCTGCACTAAATTTGTTAGATATTAGTAATTATTCTGATTTAGAGGCATTTTATATTATTTGGTAATTGAACACAAAGTTGAAAGAACGAAATAAAATATCCAGATGGCAGCGATTTATTTTATATCACAGGTTTTTCCGCAGTAGCGGATTTTATCGCTTTTTTCTGCGCAACTTCATACGGGTAGTAATAATTGTAGGATCCATTATCGGTGCCTTACTATTGCTCGAACACTACTTTTTGGAAAGCATCAGGTCCGATTTTTTGGCGTGGCTTGCAGGGCTGCCCCATATCGGGGTGTGGGTTGTGTACAGTGTTTCTGAAATATTTTTGGGACTGATTCCGCCCGACTTGTTTATTATTTGGTCGGCCAAGTTTGGGAAACCCGTGTTTTATTTATCGTTGTTAGGAACCGTTTCTTATTTTGCAGGACTAATTTCTTATGCAATCGGCAAATATTTTGGCCGAAAAAAGCGCGTTGAAAGTTGGTTGCTAAACAGGTATGGCGTTTTTGTAAAAAGACTCCGCCAATGGGGTGGCTTGCTCATTATTGTGGCGGCCCTGTTGCCTTTGCCCTACTCGGCAGTGTGTATGATTTCCGGTTTGGTCAAATACCCGTTGCCCAAACTGGCTTTTTATGGCATTAGCCGCATTTTACGCTTTTTTATTTACGCATCGTTTTTGCTACGCATTTTTTAGCGCAAGCCCGCCAATAAATGTTTAAATCCAGATTAGGTTAAGTATTTTTTCCAGATTTTCCACATCAACATCATCAAAAGAATTAACCTGATCACTATCAACATCAAGAACCCCAAGCAGGTTTTTATCCGGGTCGAATACCGGAATTACGACTTCACTTTTCGAGCGGCTGTCGCAAGCGATGTGTCCCGGAAAATCATCAACATTCTTTACTAAAACAGGCTTTTGTGAATTGATACCTTCCCAACATACGCCTGTATTTTTAGCGAGTTGCATGCAGGCCACGGGGCCCTGGTACATTTTTACCTGGAGCTGGCCATCATTTAAAAAATAGAAGCCTGTCCAAAAAAAGGAATCCATTTTATGATGAAGTACAGCTACAATGGTATTCATGCGCGATTCCGGGTTAGAACAAGTGGGCATAAGTTGCTCTATTTGCTTATAAATACGGTCGTAACGGCCTTGTTTCTTTTTAATATCCATAATGAAAAGTTTTGGTAAAAATAACAAAAATTATCTCATGCACATATTGAGCTCCGGAATGAGAATTGCAAAATTTTTATGTCAGATAATTTTGTATAAAAAATAAACTATTGTACTTTTGCAATCCGTAAATGGTCGGTTGGCCGAGTGGCTAGGCAGCGGTCTGCAAAACCGCGTACGGCGGTTCGAATCCGCCACCGACCTCAAACTATGGCTAGAAACCCTTGACTTTTAGGTGACTAATTGTTGAGGGTTTTGTTTTTTGGAAACACTAAAAAACAACCATCTAAAAAGACCATAATTATTTAAACTGATCCTTACTTCTATGTTCATAACTGGTAAATTGAAATCATTTGTGTCAAATTTTTTGTCATAGTCGGATTCATCAGATTATAATTGCTCGTTTTTGTTATCAGTTTGTTAAAAATTTTTATATTTGCCATCGTAAAAATTTGCCCATGTTGGCAGGGCATGTTGCCGGCACAAAAACATAGTAAAATGAAAAAATTAACCAAAACCCAACAACAACAAGTATTAGGTGGAAAATTCAAAGAAAAATTTGACGAAGAAATGGATAAACTCTAAAGATAAAATCAGAACTGAGTTTATAAAAAAAAGAGGTTGTTCAAAAATGTATTGGACAGCCTTTTTTTGTTAAAAACCGGCAAAATTACTTCGTTGAAATTGTATCCGCTCAATAATTGTTCTATTTCGCCATAGGCTCTGCTTAAAAAGACTTTACAACAATCAAAATAGAGACTCCTTCCACACGATTTCCTTTCAACAAAAGGCTTGTTTCATTCTATTATTCTATTTTTGCGTTCAATATTTTTGGAGGTATTAATGACAAACTTGACTAAACACCCCGTAATTATTGCCGGTACCGGCCCCGGCGATCCGGAATTGCTTACGGTTAAAGCATACAATGCTATTCAACAGGCCGATGTGATTGTGTACGATAGCCCGCAGAATGAGGCTGTGCTCGATTTGAAAAAACCCGATGCTCTGGTCGTTAAGCTCGATAAACGGAAAGATATTCCCGGGAACGAGGCACGTAAAGCGGTAGCAGAAACCATTGCCAAATATTACAAAATGGGCAAAAGAGTGGTCAGCCTCAAAGTGGGCGATGCATTTATGTTTGGCCGGGGTGCAACTGAAATGGATTTTTTGAAGCAACTCAACGTTGAAAGTATTGTGATTCCCGGAATAACAGCCGGAATTGCTGCTGCCGGGAGAG
This sequence comes from uncultured Bacteroidales bacterium, assembly GCA_964413185.1. Taxonomy (GTDB): domain Bacteria; phylum Bacteroidota; class Bacteroidia; order Bacteroidales; family Salinivirgaceae; genus Salinivirga. The sequence goes on along the minus strand of CAYPSX010000023.1, from coordinate 24,590 downwards.
GGGCGGTGCGCATTACAGAAAAGAATGAGGCTGATATGGCCGTGTTTTATATGGCTGCACAAAAAACAAATCAGCACGAAAATCTTACACAATTGGCCAACATACTGAAATGTGGAGCAACTGCTATTATTTATATGGCCGAGAATCGTATCGGGGATATTATCCAATTTCTCAAAAAACAAGGCCTGTCCGAAAATTTTCCGGTGGTGGCCGTCTCAAAAACTACCTTAACCGACGAACAAGCACTTACCGCCAATTTTGGCACAATTGTTTCAGAACTGAAAACCAACCATCTTCAAAGTCCCATTGTTTTTTTCATGGGCAAATATGTCAGAACCAACTAACATTTATCAATAACTATTATTTTATGTTTAAATACACTATTCTTCTTAGTTTGCTTTGTACGTCTTTTTATTCATTGGCTCAAAAAAACGACACAACCATTACCGAAACGTTTGAATTGGGAGAAATTACCATTACCGGAACCCGGTCAAAAAACAATACAGAAACAATAAACCGAAAAGAAATTAGAATGAATAACGCTACCAGCGTAGCTGAGGCGGTAAATTTGTTGCCGGGTATTGCGGTTTCGCAAGCGGGCGGAAGAAACGAGGCCATGGTTTTTGTGCGGGGTTACGATTTGCGCCAGGTGCCGGTTTTTATCGATGGTGTGCCGGTTTATGTGCCCTTCGACGGGTACATCGACCTGAATCGATTGTTGATCGGTAATGTTGCTAAAATTTCTGTCAATAAAGGCTTTGCCTCCTTACTATATGGCGCCAATACATTGGGTGGTGCGATAAATATCGTAACCTCAAGACCCGTTTCCCGCTTCGAGGGCGGCTTGAATGCCGCTGTAAATGTTGGTGCAGAGGGTTTTAGCGGCTTCAAAACTTCAGTTAATGTGGGCACGAACCGTGAAAAGTGGTTTGCCCGCGCATCGTTGCAGTTGCATGACCAGCAATTTCTCACCTTGCCGCAAAGCTTTGATACCAGCGAATATGAACAAGATTACAAACGCAATAATTCACAATTTCGAAACCTTGGTTATGGTGTAAAAGCAGGTTTTACTCCCAATAAAACCAACGAATATGTGGTGAGTTTCCACGGAGTGCGCTCGAACAAAGGTGTGCCGGTTTATTTGGGTGCCGATCCGAAAACACGTGTTCGTTTCTGGAGATATCCGCACTGGGAAAAAGATGGAGTTTTCCTGCATACAAAAACGTCTATCACCCCAAAAACGCAACTTAAAACCCGTTGGTTCTACGACACATACTACAATAAGCTCAAAAGCTTCGACGATGAAACTTACAGTTCTCAAACATTCAATTATGCTTTTACCAGCATATACAACGATCAGTCGTTGGGCGGAAATGCCGAACTAAACTTATTTCATTTTGCAAACCATAAAATCAAAATGGGTCTGCGCTCGCAATTCGATCATCATCAGGAATATAACGAGGGAGAAACTCCCCGGAACATAAAAGATGTAACAACCGTTTTGGCTGTTGAAGACATCTGGAACGCAACCGAAAGCCTCAAAATAGCCGGCGGGGTTGGGTTTTTGTCGAGGCGCGGATTACAAGCAGATGATTATGTGGCAAATGTTGATTCTGTTAGCCAATTTACTCCAACAAACGATGAATCTGTACATTTTCAACTGGGTGGGTTTTATCAAATTAACCCGGAACATGAAATATCAGCTACCATATCGCGTAAATCGCGCTTTGCCACAATGAAAGACCGTTATTCTTATCGAACCGGACGAGCCATTCCCAACCCCGGCCTTTCATCCGAAACCGCTGTAAATACAGATTTAGGGTACGATGCAAGTTGGGAAAATGTTCAACTAACGGCCAATGTGTTTTACAATTTTATCAGCAATACCATACAACAAATCAATAATGTAGAAGGCGATCTCTGGCAACTTCAAAACACAGGCAAATCGCAATTTCGCGGAGCAGAGCTGGCCGTGGGGTGGAAAGTTTTCAGACAGACGCAAATAGGAGGGTCATACACATTTATCGATCAACGAAATATTAGCAATCCTGATCTAAAATTTATTGATGTACCAACCCACACCGGGCAGGTTTATGTGCGGAGTGAACCCATCAAAAATATGAACCTTCAGGTTAATATAAAATACGAATCTGAGCGTATTAGCACAAGCAATGGGGAATACATTGCACCGGAATTCATAATATTCAATGCTTTTGCCGGATATAACTTTCAAAATGGTTTTGGCTTAAATGCAGGTGTACGTAACATCTTCAATAAAAAATATTACTTAACTGAGGGATATCCGGAAGCAGGCAGAGTTTTCGAGTTTTCACTAAATTATAGGTTTGAAATGGAGTAAGGATGTTGCATACTCTCCTAAAGCCAGTTATTCAGCGACTTTCAAGGTAATTACTACCTCAACATCCAATAAAATATCTTTTTAGGTTATAGATAGTTAAGCAAAAAAAAGTAAATTTGCCTTAGCTATGGGTCAAAAAAGTAAAGAACAAACACCAATGACTAAAATTATTATAAGAATATTTTTCCTAACCCTTATTTCGGTTTTTTTTTCTATTGATAATTCAATACAAGCCCAAATAAATGCCGGTGGAATACCCTTCGTTCAAAACTATACACCTGGTAGTGAATCTAATTGGTCAGTTACGCAAGATAGTCGCGACATTATGTATTTTGGGAGTTCAGAATATGTAATGGAATATGATGGTGTAAACTGGCGTAAAATTTCTGTTCCCGGGCAAGGCTATATTTTGTCTGTAAATGAAGGCCCCGATAGCCTGATTTATGTAGGAGGTGTGAATGATTTTGGCCGACTCACTGTAAACAAATATGGAAATACTGTTTACACATCACTTGGAGAGCAGCTTGTTGATAGTATAGAAATTGATCGTGTATGGAAGATATATGCAGACGAAACAGCGGTATATTTTTGCACATTAAATTATATTTTCAAATACAATACAGAAAAAAACAAGCTCGAAACCATTAAACTTTATGAAGAAGATAATTTTTGGAGCTTTTATGTCAACGACCAGCTTTATATCGGTAATTATGCTAAAGGCTTACTTAAATTAGTCGAGAGTAATATTGAAGAAGTTTCAGGGGGTGATTTTTTTATAAAAAAAGATATTTTCACCATATTACCGTGGAGTTCAGACACATTGCTGGTTGGGACAAAGCAGGAAGGGTTGTCTTTTTTTGTTACAGGCACCGGAGAAGCCCTGCCCTTTTCGCATACTACACAGGCACAGAAAACCAACGAAAAACTACAGTCAAAGTCACTTTATACAGCAACAAAAGTTGGAGAAAATCGATTTGCTTTTGGAACACTTGACGATGGCCTGTTCATTATAAATAAAAATGGCGAAACGGAAATACATCTGAATAAAGAGCTCGGTTTAAAAGATCAAACAGTTACAGACCTTCATTATTCTAGTCATTCCGGAATGTTATGGCTGACCTTCACAAACGGAATTAGCGCTGTAAATATACAATCTCCCGTTAGGAGGTTTGGAGCAGAGTCCGGACTGGAAGGGTCATTATATGGAATAGCCGAACACAACAAAGAAATCTACGCAGCTACTTTGCTTGGAGCATACAATCAAAATGTTAACACAAACGGGATTGTATATTTTAAAAAAACAGATGGAATTAAATCGGGCGAAATTGTATATTCATTACTAAAATTCAGGCCCCAAAATAACACAGAGATATTATTAGCCGGAAGTGTAAAAGATGTATATAAAATAGAGGGTCATAGAGCAGAACCGTTAGGTTTTAATATAGAAACCAACCGACTTGTTCAATCAACATATAACCCGAATAAAATTTGGGTTGCAACACCAAAGGGGATAAAAGAAATTGAATATAAAAATAAACAATTGCAAATCAGTAAAGATACACTTGGGTTCCCGGAAAAATCGATTATTCGTATAGTGGAAGATAAAGAAGGCAATCTTTGGATTAACTCGCTTGCAGGAATTCATGCAGCTAATAAGCATGGCGAGCCTCAACCAATACCTAAAAGCATTAAAGAAAAAAACGGTTCTTTCTTTAAGTTCAACTCAGGCGTTATTTTGGCCGCTGAAAAAGAAATTTTAAAATATAATTACAAAACAGATGATTTTGAGCCTTTTAATCAATTAAATCAGCTTTTTACAAACAAAAACAAAAAGCTAATTGATTTTTTTCAGTTAAATGATACGCTGGTATTAGCCAATTATTCCAAAAACGACATCCCAAAAAATGTATTTATTATAAAAAAGCAAGACCGGTGGTATGAAGACACACTGGCATTACAAATAATTCCTTCTACAAATATTACGACCGCTGTAATGCGTCGAAACTATGTTATGATGGGAGGAGTTGAATACTTTTTTATGTACAATAGTAACATGGATAAGGAATATCTAACTCCTTATAATGTCAATATCAGGAAAATTATAAGCGGCGAAGACTCTTTGATATACAAAGGAGGGAGCAATTTTTTCAAAAATGAACGATCAAAAAATACATGCAAACACATTTTAGAAAGCCCAATTGATTACATTTTTAACAATATAACAATCGAATATGCGGCTGCTTTTTATGAGGGGAAAGAAGATGTTCAATACAGTTCATATTTAAAAAATTTCGATAAAAACTGGTCTCCGTGGCAGGAAAATGTCAGCCGTACTTATACAAACCTCAAAGAAGGCTCTTATCAGTTTTATGTGAAGGCAAAAAACTTATATGGAGTTGAGAGTAAAATTGCTGTATTCGAATTTGAAATATTACCGCCGTGGTACCGCACCTGGTGGGCTATCATCTTGTATTTTATATTAGGGCTTTTCGTGATTAGAGTAGCTATTAGTTTGTATACAAGAAAACTACAAGAAGATAAACGCCGCCTGGAAGCTATTGTAAAAGAACGTACCGCAGAAATAGTCGAAAAGAATAAACATATCGAACAACAAAATATCGCCATTACAGACTCCATACGATATGCGGAAAGAATACAAACCGCAGTATTGCCTAACAAGTTGAAAACAGACAGATTTGAACATTTCATTTATTTTGAACCAAAAGATATTGTAAGTGGAGATTTTTTCTGGGTACAAAATCTAGAAAAGCAAAATAAATTGATAGCCGTTGCAGCAGATTGTACAGGCCACGGAGTGCCGGGAGCTTTTATGAGTATGTTGGGAACATCATTTCTAAATGAAATTGTTCCGGATTTCGATGAAATTCATGCAGAGCTTATACTCAATCAGTTGCGTGATAAAGTAATTAAAACACTCAGCCAGGGCCTCGCCAAAGATAAAGAAGAACGTAAAGATGGAATGGATATGGCTCTTGTATCAATAGATATGGAAACGATGATACTGGAATATGCCGGTGCCAATAACCCATTGGTTCTTATTCGCGATAACGAAATTATTGAATACAAACCCGATAAGATGCCTATCGGAGCCTATGTGAAACAAGATATTCCGTTCAAACGACAGGAAATACAACTTAAGCCCGGAGATACTTTTTATATTTTTTCTGATGGTTACGTCGATCAGTTTGGCGGAGCCAATGACAGAAAATACATGAAAAAAAGGTTCAAAGAGTTTTTGCTCGCTATACATCAAAACCCGATGGAAAAACAAAATCAACAGCTTAAAAAAGAAATGAAAGACTGGCTTGGAAATCGAGATCAAATTGATGATCAAATAGTTATTGGGATCAAATTTATTCAGTAATCTGTCTGCGCAGTTTTTTTATCAATTTTCTAAAACTATCTGTCAATTATTTTGTTTGAGCTTGATAAAATAGACTATATTTGTCTGTAAGACTGCAAGTTAACAAAATGTTAAAATACAACTAAAACAACTAAATTATTCGATCATGAAAAAACAAGTACTTATTTTTCTAATTTTTCTGTCTACAATCCTCACAGCTATGGGGCAAGACCCACTCGGGTTTAATTATCAGGCAGTAATACGCGATGCCGACGGCCTTGTGCTTAACAATCAGGAAGTTGGTATGCAAATAAGCATAATTCAGGGCGAAGTAACTGGAGATGTTACCTACAGCGAAACATTTTCAGCAGAAACCAATAATCATGGTATTGTAAATCTGGTTATTGGAAGCGGTAATGTACAATCCGGAATTTTTGGCGAAATAGATTGGTCGCTGGGAGACTATTATATCAAAATTGAAGTTGATGTTGCCGGAGGAATAAATTATACAGAAATGGGAACTACCCAACTTCTTTCAGTACCCTATGCACATTATGCATTTTCTGGTAATGCCGGAAAATCTGCTTATGAAATTTGGCTCGACCTTGGAAATACCGGGACCGTAGACGATTTTATCGCATCACTGAGCGGCCCGGACGGGGTCGATGGAGAAGATGGCCTGTCTGCATACGAAATTTGGCTCGACCTTGGAAACACCGGAACCGTAGACGATTTTATCGCGTCACTGACCGGCCCAAATGGAGAATCAGCCTACGAAGTTTGGCTTAATCTCGGAAATACCGGAACCGAACAGGATTTTATCGATGACTTAACCGGTGATTCCGGAACTTCATCGTGGAATGATGAAGAAACCGCTGTTCATACCAGCAAAAATGTGGGTATTGGAACCTCTACCCCAACTGCACCGCTGCAAGTTGAATCGACTACGCCAAAAGGTAAAGGCGAACCGATTTTTGAAGTAAAAAATTCAACAGGCAAAACAGTTTTTGCCGTTTACGAAAATGATGTTAAGGTATTTCTTGAAACGGATGAAACAACCGGAACGCCCGGCGAATTTGCTGTAAAAAGAAGAACCACCGACACACAAATCGATGATGTTTTTGTTGCCAATACCGAAGAAACAAAAGTATATGTGGATACAACCAGCACAGGAACAAAAGAAACCCGTGGAGGCTTTGCCATTTCCGGGCGCACATCCGGGAAAACAGCACTGGACTATTTCAAAGTTACACCCGGTTTAACCGAAATATTTGTCGATGAAGCAACCGCAGCCAAAGAAACCCGTGGTGGTTTCGCCATTTCTGGCCGCACATCCGGAAAAGTTATATCAGATATATTTCACGTAACAAACGAATTTACCAGAATTTATGTCGATGAACCAACAGCTAAAGAAACCCGTGGTGGCTTTGCTATTTCTGGCCGCACATCCGGTAAAGCTGAGCAAGAGTTTTTTAAGATTACTCCGAGTTTAACGGAATTTTTTGTAGATGAAACCACCACAGCCAAAGAAACCCGTGGCGGTTTTGCTATATCAGGCCGCACATCAGGAAAGACAACTTCAGAAATTTTCCGTCTTACAAATGACTATACACGATTTTATGTAGATGAAACAACAACCACTAAAGAAACTCGTGGCGGATTTGCCATTTCGGGACGCACATCAGGAAAAGCCGAAGGGCAGGACATTCTCAAAGTTACACCCGGCCTAACCGAAGTGTTTGTTGAAGAAACTACAGGCGGAAAAGAAACCCGAGGTGGCTTTGCCATTTCAGGCCGCACTTCCGGAAAAGCAGATGGTATTTTTGATGTTTTAACTGTTCAGCCTCACAAAACAGACATATTTATTAAGCCCGATCCTCTCAGCAAAACCTTCCCCGATGGTTTCTCCATTTTAGGGTTGAGTGATTTATACGAATCTACACCACTGTTTACTGTATCCGATAGTGGTACATTTGTAAATACAACTCTGGCAACTCCTCCCAAATTAGCGCCAACTGTGCTTGCAGATACAACCCAAACAACTGCGTTGTTTAACGGAACCGTTATCGACAGCGGTGGTTCAGCAATTGCAACAATCGGGGTAGTTTACAATATTTCAGGGCCGTTAAACATCAATATGTCGGTAATGAACCCTGCTGAAGCAGGCGTTGTTTTGGCTCCGGATGGTGGTAGCGCTACATTCACCAACCTTCCTGCCGAAAATCTTCGTCCGGGTACAACCTACAATGTAAGAAGTTTTGCTACAAATGAAGATGGTATAACCGGATATGGCCCGATTACTACTTTTGTGACAAGTGCACCTTATACTTTTACGTTTGTTGTGGCCGATGCATCAGAATTTCCTGTTTCAGATGCGGTAATAACATTAGTTTCGGCTACAAATCCACTTGATAGTATTGTAAATCCCGTAGGAGTTTACACTTTTGATGTTGCAGCAACCACTTATAATTACCATATTGATGCACCGGGATTTGCCCCGGCAACAGGTACAATTATTGTAACAGGCGATGGTCAGGGAACAACTGTATATCTTTCGGTTGCTACCGGAAAAGTAACTTTCCATACCACTAACAGCATTGACGATCCAATTAGCGATCTTGATGTTTATTGCACACATACTCAATTTAGCAACGGCGGGTATACCGATCCTGAAGGAAACCTAACCCTCGATCTCGAGATTGGTACATGGAATTATACGATTTCCGATTATTTTCATAATTTGTATGAAGAGTACAACAGTACCATTTCAGTTTCTGAAGGGATGGATACAATCGTAAATGTTACAATGTCTGATTTGCCAACTTACACATATTCATTTACAGTATTGGACGGTTCAAACAATAATGAGCCACTTTCTGGTGTAGATGTACATTTGTATTATGGAGCCAAAGAGAATAAAAATATATACGATCAAATAGTGGCAACCGACGCGAATGGTGTTGCAACTTTTGTTGATGTTCCACAAAACTTTTATCAGGTGAGCATTGGGGCTTATAACTACAATGACGGTGTAGATATAGCGTCTGATGGCAACTTGGATATAATTGTGAATGCAAAACAGAAAAAACAATAAGTACAATGGGAAACATAAAAATACTGATATTTATAACGGTTATAAGCCTGAGTCCAATGTGGATTAGTGCGCAGGAAGCCGTTATAAGCAGCGGCAATGTTCATCAAAATACGTTGGGATCAATTTCCTGGAGTTTGGGTGAAACAATAACGCAAACTTTTTCTGCCGGAGATTATACCTTAACCCAGGGTTTTCAGCAGGGCGACCTTTCTGTTACTGCTATTTATGAAAAAACTGGGATTGGCATTGATATTTCAGCCTATCCAAACCCAACCAGTAGTGAATTATTTGTAGAATTTGAATCTGCTGCATCGGGTCAATATAGTTACAGGCTGATTGATGAAAAAGGGAATCTCCTGGAAAAAGGAAAAATAATAAATGCTAAACAGCGTATTGCTTTTGAAAACAGGCACGCAGGATTGTATTTACTTCAAATACATGAAAAGAGCATTCACGTAAAAACCTTTAAAATATTTAAAGAATAAAGATAATTGAGCCACAAAAAAACCGGAAAGCATCAACTTTCCGGTTTTTTTTAGATTTCTATTTGGTGAGTTCCTGGAATATTTCTTCCAAAGACTGACCCTTTTCCTGCATAGAAAGCACTGTAAGTTTTTCTTTCACGGCCATATTGAACAAGTTGCTCCGGATATCTATATTTTTATGTCCGGTAATTTCATATAAATTGCCTTCTTTCTTCAAAACCCGCTCAACACCTTCAATGTTTTCCAGACGTTGGATTTTGGGCGAGGAATTAAATTCTACTAAAATTACCTGGTGCTCGCCGCCCAGTTTCTTCCTGATGTTTGCTGTTGTATCATCGGCAACAATTTTCCCGTTATTGATAATAACAATACGGTCGCAAATCGCATCTACTTCTTGCATAATATGCGTAGAAAGAAGCACGGTTTTTTCTTTTCCAACTGAGGAAATTAAATTGCGTATTTCAATAATCTGGTTTGGATCCAGTCCGGAAGTCGGTTCATCGAGAATTAAAACCGATGGATCGTGTAAGAGCGCCTGTGCAAGTCCAACACGCTGCCGGTAACCTTTCGAGAGCTCGCCAATTTTTTTATGTTGTTCGGGCCCAAGGCCAACCTGCTCAATTAGTTCTTTGATACGGCTTTGTTTTTCTTTACCCATTTTGTAAAGTCCACCAACAAAACTCAGGTATTCTTTTACAAACATGTCGTCGTATTGAGGATTGTTTTCGGGCAAATAACCAGTTGTTTTTCTTACGGCCATGCTGTCTTCTTTCACATTTACATCATTTACCCAGGCATCGCCACCGGTTTGAGGTATCAGGCCGGTAAGAATTTTCATTGTAGTTGATTTTCCGGCACCATTGGGCCCCAAAAAACCGACAACTTCGCCCGTTTTCACCTCAAAACTTACGTTATCTAAAGCTTTTTGCCGACCAAAGATTTTGGTCAGATTTTGCATTTTTATAGACATAATTCTATGGTTTAGCTTGCAAATTTAATCACAAACAGTGATTTTTACGAATCAATTTGAAAAAACAAATTCACACTCCGTTTTTGCTGAATTTTTATAACCAAAAATTGTACCTGAAACGTTTGTCGCGAGGTAACATTTGTCGTTGCCTCTGGAAAGCCCGGCATTGAAATGTAATTTTCATCGGCGAAATGTTTGCTGTGGCTGAAGCCGGTTTCGTTCGTATTTCCCAATCCCCGGCATGAATACCGGGGCTATTGAATTCCATTTGTAAGTATTTGGTTTTACAATTAGAAACGTTCACTAGCCCGGTTATTTATGGCCGGGTAGGCGTATAATGTTCTAAAATTCGCCGCGACGGAATGTTGATCATCGAAACACATTTGCCATCGGCGAAAGAGAATTATTCATCCAGACATTTCCAATTGAAATTCCGATTTATGGAACACAGATTTGACAGATTAGGCTGATTTTCGCAAGATTTTATTGATATAAAACGCAGATTTTCGCTGTTTTTCATGCCACTCCTACGGAGTTCTGTTGTTCGGTTTGTCTATCGGGCTACCGATATGCCACGCCTACGGTGTTGAATATTACAGGAAAATCCCGGGATGATATAATTGATTCCGTTTATAAATTAATTTGGAAAAGATCATTAGCCCGGTCATTTATGGCCGGGTAGTTGCGCAATTTCTTAAAATCGCCGTAACGGAATGTTGATCACCGGAATACAGTTCCCATCGGCGAAATTAAATAATTTGACTTGTCTTATTCCCGGGCAACCGGTTTCGTAGCCCTTGTCATATGTTTTTTCCCGGGCGGCCCCGGAATGCGCTCAACTTCATAACCCGCTGCGTCCATCCACCTGCGAACAGCTCCCTTGGCCGAATAGGTAGTGAGAATTCCCCCCGGAGTCATACTGTCAAAAAGCTTCTCGAAAATAGCTAATGTCCACATCTCCGGCTGTTTGTCGGGCCCGAAAGCATCGAAATAAATTAAATCGTACATTCCTGAAGGAGCCCAATTAACAAGGTTGGCTTCGATTTTTTCGAGATGAAAATTACCGGTAATTTTCTGTGTCGAACCCCAGACTGCGTTGTGAATACTGCTGAAAATGTTTTCATTCATCCCCGTTATTTGGGCATAATTGAGCTGATCGGTAATGGCTTTTTCTAACGGGTATTTTTCAATGGCCGTATAGTAAACTTTTTGACCGGTAGATTCAATATGTTGGATTGTCAGCAATGCATTGAGTCCGGTGCCCAAACCTATTTCCAAAATGTGTAAATCTTTCTCCGGTTTTTGTTTCAAACCGGCCTCAATAAACACATGCCTGGATTCCTGAACCGCTCCTTTTATGGAATGATAATGCTCTTTGAGCGATTCAATATACAGGCTGTGGCTGCCATCAGCGGTTTTAACAGTTTTGGGCTTCATGGTTGGCTTTACATTAAAACAGACCGGTTAAAAACTCTTCATGCGTAACTTTTGAGAAGTATTGACTTATATCGACCCGCGCCAGCCGCTGTTTGAGTTCATTGTATTCGTGCGGGGCGCCAATCAGTATCTCCTCAATTTCTTTAACATCTTTTGTATTGAAAAAGTCGCCAAAAATCTTAGCTTTCCTGATGATTCCTTTATATACATCAAGGTTAACTTCAATATGTCCACCTTCGGTTTTAATACCTTTTTGAAAATTGTATTCCGGCGAATAGCCAAAATTCCAATCCCATGTACCGTATTTTTCATCCATGAGCTTTTGAATGGCTTCTTTATCTTCATCCGTCAACTCATAAATTTTACTATCGGTATATATGTCGCGTATGTGTGTCAGAACTTTGTTCTCAAACGCCTCCAACGAAATGGGTTCGGTAAGGTGCTCACTGATATTGGTTACGCGACTCCGAACCGATTTTACAGCTTTGTCTTTGTATTTGAGCGGGTTAACTTTGAGGGCTTGCGATAAATCAGGCAATTTAGAGCTAAAAAGCAGTGTGCCGTGATGCAAAATTTTGTTTTTATACACGTGCTCGGCATTGCCACTGAACTTTTTTCCCTCAATGGTTAAATCGTTGCGTCCCTCAAACTGGGCTTTTACACCAAGATTTTGCAGCACATCTAAAATGGGCTTTGTATATTTTCGGAAATCAACCAATTGGTCTTTCTCCCCTTTTTTTATGAAGGTGAAATTCAGGTTGCCCGGATCGTGAAAAACGGCTCCACCGCCGGAAAGTCGCCTGATCACTTTAATACCATTCTTTTTAACATAATCTACATTAATTTCGGCCATAGTGTTTTGGTGCTTTCCCACAATTATGGAAGGCCCGTTGATGTAAAGGTAAAAGCACTCTTCGTCTTTATTTTTTAATAAGTATTCTTCAGTGGCCAAATTGAATGCAGGATCTGGTGTAGTTGATTTAATACATAACATTTATTTCCCTGTTTTATATGAAGTGAACATGAATTACAGTATTTTAAATCCCCCGAAAACAAACTTTATAAAATATGATTTCGTTAAAAATATTGAACCCTGTAGCAATAGAATTGTTTAATCTATACAAAGATGAAAAAAAATCGCATCATATTGATCATAAAATTACTACTGATTGCATTCTGGCTGAATTTTAATCTTTATGGACAGGAGGCACAAGGTTCAGGAGATGAGATAGACTTGGTAAAAACCATTCAACATTTAAATACCGACCCCTCAAATGCCAAATCGCACAATACAAACGGGTTGATTTATGAGCAGCTGGGCAAATTTGAAAAAGCACTTAAAGCCTATACACAAGCTGCAAATATGTCTCCAAAAAACTCTGATTATTGGTTCAATAAAGGAAACATGAATTTTCAACTGAATAATTTTACTGAGGCCCTCCACGATTTTACTCAGGCAGTAGAATTGGATAAATACGATATGCAGGCACTCATGGCCCGGGGTAATTGCAAAGCTGTACTGGGTGATATTCAGGGCGCACTGAAAGATTATGACCGGGTTGTTCATTTACGCCCGACTTTTCCCAAAGCTTATTATCAGCGGGGGTTATTAAACTTCAAAATGGGGAATTTCGATCAGGCCGAACATGACTTATCTTTGGCCATTGAAATTGACTCAAAATCGTGGGAAGCTTATGCAAAACGAGCTGAAGTTTACATCGCAATGCAAAAATTTGAAGAAGCACATGAAGACCTCAATCAGTCGCTTACATTAAACCCACAAAATGCCAAAGCCCATCTTTTACGGGGCATTGTTCTCCATAACCTCAATCAACCTGAAAAAGGCTGCACCGATTTGCGCAAAGCCGTTGAATTGAATCAGCCCGGAGCAAAAAATTTGTTGGAGCGATATTGCAAAACCGATTTGTAAAAACGTGAGTTCGTTAAAAAATAAACGTAAAAATTCGAGTTGGTATAAGCTTTTATTAAACCCCTTACGCTGCGACTTTTCCGGCAATTTTTGCAATCATGCTTGTTTCATTCCTCATTTCCTCCCCCTTTTTTATATTTTTGCAGTATGGAGAATCCCATAATTATTTATACCGATGGAGCTGCACGCGGAAATCCCGGCCCGGGCGGCTACGGAGTTGTAATGAAATACGGCAAACACGAAAAAACCATGGCCGAAGGTTTTAAAATAACCACTAATAACCGAATGGAGCTTTTGGCGGTAATTGTAGCTATGGAAAGTCTCAAAACAAACAAACTTCCGGTGCGCATTTTTACCGACAGCAAATATGTAGCTGATGCCGTGGAGCAGGGCTGGCTGAAAAACTGGGAGAAAAAAAGTTTCAAAAAAACCAAAAACCCCGACCTCTGGCGACGCTTTTTGATCATTTACCGCAAATTCCCCGATATTAAATTTCAGTGGGTTAAAGGCCACGCCAACAATGAACTGAACAACCGGGCCGATGAGCTTGCCGTAGCGGCATCAAAATTACCCAACTTAAAAGCAGACGAGGGATACGAACAGAACGATGAGCAATTGTTTTAAAAACAATTAAAATGACCAATCAAAAAAATAAAAGACGTATAGCCATATTTGCCAGCGGCTCAGGAACCAATACAGAAAAAATCATCAAGTATTTTAAAAATGATGATGACATTTCTATAGCCAGCGTATTCTGCAATAAACCCGATGCCTACGTAATAAAACGGGCACAAAATCACTACATTCCGGTTTTTACATTTAATAAACAAGATTTGGTTGCCACCAATAAGGTTCTCGACCTGCTTATTGAACAAAAAGCCGATTATATTGTGCTTGCCGGGTTTTTATGGCTCATTCCGGAGCACATTATCAAAGCGTTTAACGGAAAAATTATCAATATACATCCCGCTCTGCTGCCGGCTTATGGTGGCAAAGGAATGTACGGCGATAACGTGCACAAAAAAGTATGGGAAAACGGCGAGTCCGAAACAGGCATAACAATTCACCTTGTTAATCATAAATACGATGAAGGCAAAATAATTTTCCAGGCAAAAATACCCATAGAACGACAGGACACGCCTGAAACAATTGCTGCAAAAGTCCACAAGCTTGAATATGAACATTATCCCAAACAAATTAAACAATTTATCATTTCGGACGTATAAACAGAGAAAATGATATTTGTAATTTCTCCTGCTAAAACGCTCGAATTCGGGCAACCAGCCCCGATTAAAAAGAATACAAATCCACAGTTTTTGGATGAAGCTTCCCGGCTAATGTCAATACTCAAAAAATTCAGGCAGGATGAACTGGCAAAACTGATGAATATCAGCAACAATCTGGCAGAGCTCAATACTATCAGGCACCGTAATTGGGAAGAAAAACACACACCTTCCAACGCTAAACAAAGTATTTACACTTTTCGCGGCGAAGTTTTCAACGGATTGAATGTAGAACAATTCAAAAGCGATGATTTGGACTTTGCCCAAACAAGCCTTCGCATTTTGTCCGGGTTATACGGAGTGCTTCGTCCACTGGATCTTATACAACCATACCGGCTCGAAATGAGCACAAAATTAAAAAACCCCGAAGGAAAAAATTTGTATGAATTCTGGGGCGATAAAATCGCACAACAAATACTAAAAGATGTAAAAAATTCAGGTGCAAATACCCTTATTAACCTGGCATCCAATGAGTATTTTAAAACCCTAAAAGGAAAACTGGAAAATATCAAAGTTGTTACTCCGGTTTTTAAGGAATTGAAAAACGACCAATATAAAGTAGTAACCATTTACGCAAAAAAAGCCCGGGGACTCATGTCTGCCTACATTATACGAAACCGGATTACCGACCCGGAAAAACTCAAAAACTTTCAGGAAAACGCCTACATGTACGACCATAATCAGTCTACAGGCCAGGAATGGGTCTTTACACGCGGTTGAGCAGTATACAACAAGGCAATTTTAGGGAATTGACCTTGATTTTAACAAATTATTAGTAAATTTGAATGCACTAAAACCTTTTTTATGGATAGGGAAGAATTAATATTTTTCATCAAAAGGGCCAAAGATAAGAACTCAAAAACCCTTGATTTATCAAATCGGGATTTGGATTACCTACCCCCTGAAATTGGTGAGTTAACTACTTTGGAGCATCTTGACCTTAGCTACAACTACATTGAAAAAATTCCACCTGAATTTGGAAAGTTGGTCAACCTTAAAACCCTTTTATTATTGAAAAATAAGATAAAGGAGCTACCAAGGGAAATCGGTCAACTAAGATCGTTAATTATGCTCGATATTAGCCATAATAATTTTACTACATTTCCTAAAGAGATAGGTTTTCTCGATGAGCTAAAATCACTGGATGCCAGTTATGGCAAATTGATGACTCTTCCCCTTGAGTTTATTAACCTATTAAGCCTCAAGGAGTTGTATCTGGAGGAAAACCCATTTGAGTATCCGCCCAGAAAAGTTGTGAAACGTGGTTTGTATGCCACAATGCACTTTCTTACCACGGAAAAGAAGAAAAACGATGCAGCCAAAGTTATGCTCCAGGTTTTTAATATGCCTGTGGCCCTTCAGGATCCGTTTAAACAATATTTGTCGTATTTTAACGATTTGGTATCTGATGTTAACGAAAATGAAGTGCACTTCGATGTAAAGTTCATCAAACATGAAGAACTCGGCCACAACATAGACATTAAAGTCGGCGTAGAGAACTACCTGTACGATTTTATGGATTTCATCAAAGAAAAAATTGAAGAAACCCGAAGTAATAAAAATGAGAAAAAGCTCTCCATAATGGACTTGCAGGTAGCTGAATTGAGAAAACAAATACTCAATTTCAACGATTCCCTGGAGATGAAAATGAAGGAAATTCATGATATTCAGAGCAAAATGAATGAATTTCTGAAAAATATTGAAAAGAATACGAAATAGGATTCTTTAAAACCACTTAAAAACACCTGTTTTTTATCGCCGGAATTTTGTAATTTGCAACATATCAGTAAAAAGATACAGGTATGGCAAAAATTTATGCAATTTGCAACCACAAAGGAGGCGTTGGGAAAACCACTTCAGTTATTAATTTGGGCGTTGGATTTAGCCGGCGCAGAATTAAAACCCTGCTCATCGACCTCGATCCGCAATCGAATCTTACCCAATCGCTTGGACTGGAGGCGCAAGCACAAAACAATATTTACGGGGCACTTAAAGGCGATTATCAACCCGAACCCGTTAAAATAAATAAAAACCTGAGCGCCATTCCCGCCGTTCTCGACCTTTCCGGTGCAGAACTCGAACTGGCTGCCATGCCCGCACGCGAAATGATTTTACGCGAAGTGATCGACCAAATTAAGGAACCGTTCGATATTATTTTACTCGACTGCCCGCCATCACTCGGCTTACTCACAATGAACGCCCTGGCAGCAGCCGACAGCGTATTTATACCTGTTCAGTCGGAGTATCTTGCCGTGCACGGACTGAAAAAAATTATGGAAACCATCGAAATTGTAAAAAAGCGACTGAACAACAAATTGAGTCTGGGCGGGTTATTTCTCACACAATACGATCAGCGAAAAGTCCTCAACCGCGATATTCGGGAAACCGTGGCCGAAACATTTGGCGAAAAAGTATTCGACACTGTAATACGTAATAATATTGCCCTGGCAGAAGCCCCCGTTGGGCAAATGGATATATTCAAATACAAAAAAGATAGTGCAGGAGCACTCGACTATTCAGCACTTACAAAAGAAATTATACAAAAAAAATTAGCATAACATGGCCAAAAAAAGTTTTAAAAAAGGAGTAAGAAACATTATTGAACCCGCCAATAAGGATCAAAACAATAAGTCTCCTCAAAAATCCGACAATAAAAGTACAGCAAGGAAAACGAAGCCACGGGCATCATCAAGAAAAAAACCAGTGGTAAACCTGGGCGATTCATTTGTGGTGCAAAATGCCGGAACAGCAAAGCAAAAACTCAATGAAGCATTGAAATCAAAAGATGAAGTTGAAATTACCTCAGCCGAAATAAACGAAATCGATATTTCATTTATTCAATTGCTTATGGCATTTGACAAAGAAGCAGAAAAAAGGAAAATGAAAATTAATTGGAACATCCGGTTTGCAGAAGATACAAAATCACTTTTGCAACATACGGGAATGTGCCATATTTTATCTAATTTCGAAGCCTCAAACAACTAACGCACAAGAAGAATATGCTTTCTAATGTTAAAGTACTGGGCTTCGATGCCGATGATACCCTGTGGGATAACGAAACATTTTTTCGCGATGCCGAAAAAACATTTACACAACTTTTAGCGGAATTTAGAAACGAAGAAGAAATACTGAAACTGCTTTTTAAAATTGAAATGCAAAACCTTGATCGTTATGGTTATGGCATAAAAAGTTTCGTGCTTTCCATGATTGAAACGGCCTCAGCAATTTGCGATAATAATCTTCCCGGCCACATTACCACCCAAATTCTCGACATTGGGAAACACATGCTGGAGAAACCTGTGAAACTGCTCGATTATGTTGAAGATACACTGCAACAACTTCAAAATAACTACACAATAATTTTGGCCACCAAAGGCGATTTGCTCGATCAGTATCGGAAATTGGAAAAATCAGGCCTTACCGAATATTTCAACCACATAGAAATAATGCCCGACAAAAGCGCGGCAGACTATAAACGGTTGTTTTCAAATGTGAAAACTTCGCCCAACGATTTTTTCATGACCGGCAATTCGGTCAAATCAGACATTTTACCGGTACTCGAACTTGGCGGCTATGCCATGCACGTACCGTATCACACCACCTGGCAACACGAAGAAGCCGACGAAAATATAACTTCGCCGCGTTTCTATAAAGGCAAAACCTTAGCCGATGTGGTAGATATTGTAATGCAGTGAGAAAACATTTAGAACACAAATTAAACTCCCTTCTCAACCATATCTGTGAACAGTCAAACCTGAATGAAACCTGAAATGCCGGAAAATAAAAAATCTATGATTTTTGTGTTTTTTCGGGACCTAAAACCCTACAACTCATTCTCAAACTGTCCTAAAAACCGCACATCGTTTTCGAAATAGTAGCGGAGGTCTTTTACCTGGTATTTGAGCATGGCAATGCGCTCGATGCCCATGCCGAAGGCAAATCCGGAATAAATTTCCGGATCAATATCGGAGCTTTTAAGTACGTTGGGATCAACCATTCCGCAGCCCATAATTTCGAGCCAGCCGGTGTATTTACATATATTGCAGCCTTTTCCGCCGCAAATGGTGCAGCTCACATCCATTTCTGCCGACGGCTCGGTGAACGGGAAATACGATGGACGCAGACGGATTTTGGTATCGGCGCCAAACATTTCGCGGGCAAAATAGAGCAGGGTTTGTTTTAAATCGGCAAACGATACATCTTTATCGATGTACAAACCTTCTATTTGATGGAAAATACAGTGCGCGCGGGCAGAAATGGCTTCGTTGCGGAAAACACGGCCCGGGCAAATCACGCGAATGGGCGGATCGTTTTGCTCCATGGTGCGCACCTGGATTGATGAGGTGTGCGTGCGAAGCAATACATCGGGCTGTTTTTCGATAAAAAACGTGTCCTGCATGTCGCGTGCCGGGTGTTCTTCCGGGAAATTCAGCGCGCTAAACACGTGGCGGTCATCTTCAATTTCGGGGCCATCGGCTACGACATAACCCAGGCGACTGAAAATATCAATAATTTCGCGGCGCACAATCGAAAGCGGATGCCGTGTGCCCCATTTTACCGGATCGCCGGGCAAAGTAAGGTCTGCGCCACTGGCCTCTTCGGGTTGCTTTTTTAATTGTTGATGAAAATCGTCTATTTTATCCTGAAGGAAAGTTTTTATTTCGTTGATTTCTTTTCCGAGTTCGCGTTTTTGTTCGTTGGGAACTTTTTTAAACTCCGCAAAAACTTCGTTCATTTTCCCTTTTTTACCCAGGTACTTGATACGAAACGCCTCAATCTCTTCTTCTGTATTGGCTTTGAATGCTTCTGCCTCTTCTTTTATTTGCTTTATTTTTTCCAACATAGCGCGAACAATTATTTTTAAAAAATTCAGGCTACGAAAATAGCGGATTTTTACGTGTTGAGCAAATTGTACTTGAGGAGCATTGCGAAAAAAATTCCATTCCAAAGCACTGAAAACCATTGTATGGCCAATAAACTTAGTGCACTCGTCAAAAAAACATTCATATTGCGCCGTTTAATTATTAATTTTGCATAAAAGAGCAATACATGTCATCATTAAGTCCATACATAACGGATTTGCTTTATCTGCACAATTGTGTCATTATACCGGAGCTCGGCGGATTTGTAGCCAATTATAAATCCGCAACCATCGATGAGCAACGCGAAATGGTATACCCGCCATCTAAATCAATAGCATTCAATAATGCATTGAAAAATGATGATGGACTGTTAATTCACTATGTGTCGCTCAAGAAAGAACTGAGCTACCGCGCTGCTTATGAATGGGTTCAAAATCAGGTGAAAGATATCAAACATACACTGCTTACCGACGGACTTGTTATTTTGCAAGGACTTGGTGCATTTTACCTCGATGAAAACCAGCAATTTCAGTTTAAAGCCGATCTTGCTGAGAATTTATTGGCCGATGCTTATGGCCTAACGCCTGTTAAGCTGCCGTTTAGCCTTGCACGGCAAAATACCGGAAGCGTAAAAACAGTGCCCATACAACAAAACAAGGGACTTATGAAAAATAAACGCACATTACTCAGGGTAGCAGCCATTTTAGGCCCCGTACTGATCATTGCAGCTCTCATTCCCGTAGGGAAAGAGTATTTTTCTGACCAACAAACACAACAAGCCGGCGTAAGTGCCCCAGTTGAACAACAAACCGTAAAAGAATCGCCAAAAGATTCGGCTAAACTCAACGAAATTGCCACGCAGAAAAAACATGCCCTTTACTACAGCGAAGAAGAGGTCGCTTATGAATATCACATTATTGCCGGTAGCTATACAAAACGAAAAAATGCCGAAATTTTGGCAGAAGATTTAAAAAATCAGGGGAATGATGCAAGCGTGCTGCCTGAGAACGGAAAATTCAGAGTATCGCTGCAAAAATTCAACGACCGCTACGAAGCACTCCAAAAGCTTGATTTTCTGCGTAAAACAAGCAACAAGTCGTATTGGATGCATAAAATCAAAAAATAACTTCTTTTCCTCATTTTCTTAGGAAGAAATTTGCGCGAATGTTATCTTTGTGTTCCCTTCGGAATTCGAAGTACAAATGAACATTCTCAATTTTCTATATACTGTAAATGATTGACAGACTGACCATAGATCGTATTTACAACAGCATCGATATTATTGATGTCGTTGGTGATTATGTGAGCCTGAAAAGACGCGGCGCAAACTACCTGGGCTTGTGTCCTTTTCATAACGAAAAAACGCCATCGTTCACAGTAAGTCCGACAAAAGGAATTTACAAATGTTTTGGATGCGGAAAAGGCGGCAATGCCGTTAACTTCATTATGGAACAGGAAGGGATGAGTTATGTTGAAGCCCTGAAAAACCTGGCCAAACGCTATAACATTGAAGTTGAAGAAAAACAGCCCAGCGAAGAAGACCTCAAAAAACGGGATCAGCGCGAAAGTATGCTTATCCTCACCCGTTTTGCTGCAGAATGGTACACAAAGCAACTTTTCAATACAGATGAAGGCAAGCGCATCGGGCTTAGTTACTTTAAAGAGCGCGGATTTACAGAAAACACCATAAAAAAATACGAACTGGGTTACAGCCCGTCGAAACGTGATGCTTTTACACAAGCAGCTTTGCAAAAGGGCTATCAACTCGAATTTTTAAGCGAAACCGGACTTACCATTGTCAAAGAAGATCGAAAATTCGATCGTTTTGCCGAGCGGGTTATGTTTCCAATTCACGGTTTGAGCGGACAGGTAATTGCTTTTGGAGGTCGCATCATGCGGAAAGACTCCAAAATGGCCAAATACCTGAATTCGCCCGAGTCGGAAATTTACCACAAAAGCCGGGTGCTTTACGGCATTTACCAGGCCAGAAAAGATATTACGAAGCAGAACCAATGTATTTTAGTTGAAGGCTACACCGATGTTATTTCCCTGAGCCAGGCCGGAATTGAAAATGTGGTTGCCAGCTCCGGCACATCACTCACACCCGATCAGGTGAAGCTCATTAAGCGGTTTACGCCTAATTTGGTAATTTTGTACGATGGCGATCCTGCTGGCATTAAAGCATCGCTCCGCGGAATTGATATTGTGCTCGAAGAGGAGATGAACGTTAAAATTTGTTTGCTCCCCGAAGGCGAAGACCCCGACAGTTTTGCGCGTGCCAATGGCGCCAAGGCCGTTTCCGATTATATTGAACAAAATGCTACGGATTTTATTCGCTTCAAAACCAAAATTTTATTAAAAGATGCAGGTGACGATCCCGTAAAAAAAGCCGGTATTGTAAGCGACATTGTAAAATCTATCTCCCTCATTCCCGATGGAATTACACGTTCGGTGTATTTGAAAGAAACAGCCGGCATGCTCGATATGGACGAAAAAGTATTGTACGATGAGGTGAATAAAATACGCCGTCGTCTTTTTTATAAAACCAAAGAGAAACAATACAACGAAAACCGGCAAGAACAATCGACCCGGCCACCGAAACCGGACGCATCTCAGCATAAGCTGGAACCCGTTGTACATCAGGCAGAAAGAGAGTTGATTTGGCTGTTACTCCATCATGGCAAAGATGAGCTTTATTTTGATGTGGAAAGCGATGAGGAAAATGAGATTGAAGAACAGGAAATACCACAGGAAGAGAAAAAAACAACATCGGTAGCCGCGTTTGTGCTCAACGATCTCAGCCAGGACGGGCTTAGTTTTTCGCATCCGTTGCTGCGCAAGATTTTTGACGAAATGATCAACTTTAACTTGCAGCACATGGCCCCTGACGAAAAATATTTCCTCAACCACGAAGATCCCGATGTGGTTAAAGCGGTTGTCGATATTTCGAGCACTATTTTTGAACTTAGTAAAATTTGGAAACGCCGGGCTATAAATGCTTCCTATGAAGAACTCGATCTTACGCGTCTTGTGGAGCGCCTGCTCATTGAATACAAACTGAGCCGTGTAAAAGAAATGGTTTTGAAACTGATGGAAAAACTTAAAAACGAACCTTCGCTTGAGCAGGAAAAACGGTCAGAAATTGTGCAGGAAATAGTGCGTTTAAACCGAATTAAAACACGTTTTTCAGGGCTGTTAGACGATCGTGTTATTTCTTAATTTTATGTTGTTTTTCCTTTAAATCGACCCGGTCAAGGTAGAGAACATTCATGCTGCTGTATTGGAGGTTTTTGATATTGCTGCGCCTGATGAGGAAAATATCAGTGTTTTCCAATCCGGCAGCCTGATCCAGCACCAATTCGGGTTTTTTAGCTTCAAACAAATCAATATTATCTTCGAGGAAAGCTGTAACATGCTTTTTTTGCATAGTAAGTAAAAAATCAACCTTACCATTTCTGATCATCCGCAGGCTTTTGGCCGGCGTTGCTTCATAGTATGCAATAATGTTGTCGATGTAAGGTAATTGCTGACCGCTCGAATCTTTTTTAAAATATCGTTTGTTTTTTGTGAGTACAATGGAATCTGTTGCCGGATCGAAATGTTGAACCTGGAATGCGCCGCAACCAACCAAGCATTTGTCGCCATATTTTTTTATGCCTTCAATAGGCATAACCGACATGTTGGGAGCCATTAAACTGTAGATAAATGCAGGATTTGGTTTTGATAGTTCAATTTGTAAGGTAAGGGAATCTTTTACCGTAATGCCTTGTAATGATTCCGACTTAAAATGTTCATCGTTGCTGTTTTCAAAAAATGTTTTTCCGCCCAATATATCTTTTAGCAAACCAATATTATCCTGATTATTTGCCTTATATCTCAGCGAAAATTCCATAGACGCCTTTACATCTTGTGCGGTTAGTTTGCGACCTTTTCCATCTTGAAAGCACACATCATCATGAAAATAAATATTGTCGTGCAAATGAAAAATAATTTTATCATTTGCATTATTTATCACCCAGCGCTTAGCAAGGCAGCCGCGGGGTTGATTTGTTTGTGTATTGTAACTAAGCAGGCTGTTGTGAACCTGAGTTACAATATGCGATTCTTCGCTGCTGGAGATTGTTGCCGGAAAAATATCTGCCGGGTAGTGGGTTTCCACAAACGAAAGTGTTTTTTTTCCGTTTAATTGCACGGTATCTTGTTTGCAGCCAAAAAAAACTACGATTATCAGTAAGCTTAATGCCAGGTTTTTCATCATGATGGTATGTTAAAGTTTAGCGAAAAAGAGATTTAACGTGGTATAAAGGTATACAAAACATCAGAAAACAGAAAACTTATCCTAATATTGCTTTGAAGGTTGACAGCGCGCACAAAATCGCTCCTTTGTCCAGCCACATACCTTGCCCGACTATTAACATTTTATTCACATTTTACAAACCTTTTATGATTATTGGCGTATATTTTTATAGGTAAATTCCATGAAATTCGGACAGTTACTGTATTGATTATTGTTCTGTCCTAGGGTTTTTTTGGTTTCTTTGGTTTTGCTATATTTGTTTCGCCTGAACTAAACATTTTGTTGTGCTTAAATATGTAGCTTTATTACTATATCTCACTGTTTCATTCAACACTCCCGGTGGGCAGGTTGATGAAATGACTATGAAAGCTATTTATATTGAACGTTTCACTCGATTTATTGATTGGCCGGATAAGGTAAACGATGATTTTTTTCGAATTCAGGTAATTGGAGATAAAAAACTGGCCAAAAAATTCAGGGAGATATATAAACGGCTTAAAATAAAGAAC
>CAYPSX010000022.1:0-35170 GCA_964413185.1 uncultured Bacteroidales bacterium | reverse complement strand
AAGAGCGCCCGGAGATTGATCGCTGGGTTCTTTCGTTGCTGAATACACTAATCAAAGATGTTAAAGCATTTTACGAAGATTATGAACCCACACGGGCCGGTCGCCGCATTGAAGAATTTGTATTGGAAAACCTGAGTAACTGGTACGTTCGTTTGAATCGTAAACGGTTCTGGGGTGGCGAGTACAATCAGGATAAAATCGCCGCTTACCAAACTCTGTATACGTGTCTTGAAACCGTATCGCGCCTGGCATCACCTATTGCACCATTTTTCATGGATCAGTTGTTCCGCGATTTGAATGCTGTTTCTGGAAAAGACACAAGCGAATCAGTCCACCTGGCCTATCTGCCCGAAGTGAATGAAAAACGCATTGACAAAGACCTGGAAGAACGCATGGATTTAGCGCAGCGCATTTCCAGCATGGTGCTGAGTTTGCGTAGAAAAGTGAACATTAAGGTTCGTCAGCCGTTACAGAAAATTATGGTGCCGGTTTTTGATCAGGAAACACGCCGGCGCATTGAGGCCATTGCCGATATTGTAAAAACAGAAGTGAACCTTAAAGAAGTTGAATTTTTGGAAGATGCATCAGGCGTTTTAGTGAAAAAAATTAAACCGAACTTTAAAGTTTTGGGTCCGAAATTCGGTAAGCAAATGAAAGCCATTAGTGCGGCCATTAATCAAATGGAGCAGGAAGATATTGCAACAATCGAAAAAGAAGGAAAATATAGCATAGAAGCCAATGGCGAGCAAATTGAACTGGAGCTGGCCGATGTGGAAATTGTTTCTGAAGATATTCCCGGATGGTTGGTTGCCAACGACGATAAGCTTACTGTTGCGCTCGATATTCAACTAACCGATGAGTTAAAACGCGAGGGTGTAGCACGGGAATTTATTAACCGCATACAAAATATGCGAAAAGAAGAAGGACTGGATGTAACTGATAAAATAAATTTGTATATTGGCAAACACGAAGCCATTAACAAGGCGGTAGAATCTTACACAAAATACATCGCAGCGCAAACCTTAGCCAAAGAAATTACGTTAACAGAAAAAATGCCGGCTGGGAATGCCAAAGAGGTGGAAATAGATACAGAAGTGAAAACCACCATTTTAATTAAAAAGGTGTAACTACCCCGAAAAAAAAACGGAGGAGATATGACAGAAAAAGAAAAACAGCGCTATTCAGATGAAGAGTTGCAGGAATTTAAGACATTAATTCTTGACAAGCTCGATAAAGCAAAGAAAGACTACGAAGATCTTAGAGCGACACTTTCCCATGCCGACGGAAACGATGTTCAGGATACTTCACCTACCTTCAAAGTGTTGGAAGAAGGAGCATCGGTGCTTTCTAAAGAAGAAACCGGAAAACTGGCTCAACGACAATTGAAATTTATTCAACACCTGCAAGCTGCGTTGGTGCGCATAGAAAATAAGACGTATGGAATTTGTCGCGAAACCGGAAAGCTTATTGCAAAAGAGCGACTTAAAGCAGTGCCGCATGCCACATTGAGCATTGAGGCAAAAAATAGCAGGAAATAGCGTTAAATAAAATGCATTAAAGGTAAGCAGGCCTTAGGGTCTGCTTATTCTTTTTTACACTATTAGTGTTTGTCCATAATGCCCGATATCTGCGTTGTTGCTCAAATTTAAAATCCTCACATACCCTTCGTATGCTGCGGTTTTAAATTCTCACACGCTCCCGATAAAATGCGGGACAGGCTTTGATCTCGAACATTTTGAACTAAACACTTTACTTTATGGACAGGCTCTATTTAGTGCTTGCCCGAAAAGTCCATTTTCTGCATTTCGACATGCTCAATGTATTACGTTATGCTATTTAGGTTTAGCTGAAAATTTGTTGAAAAAAACATAATATTTAATACCGAGAATGCCAATAAAATATCGTGTACCTGTCATTTTAATACTTATTGTGCTAATCGACCAGAGTTTAAAGCTTTGGATCAAGATGCATTTAATGCTTGAGGAGGAATATCCGGTGCTCGGAAACTGGCTTTTTATTCATTTTACCGAAAATAAAGGAATGGCCTTTGGGCTGGAGTTTGCCGGTACTGTTGGAAAATATATTCTTAGTTCAATCAGAATTTTGGCTGTAATTGGTATCGGATGGTTTATTTTACGACTGCTAAAAAACAATGCTTCCCAAAAAATTATTATCGGACTTACCGTTGTAATGGCCGGTGCCCTGGGAAATATTCTCGACAGTGCATTCTACGGCCTTGTTTTTACCGACAGCTTCGGACGTGTGGCTGATGTTGTTCCCTGGGGCGAAGGTTATGCACCATTTTTACAGGGAAAAGTTGTCGATATGTTCTATGTGGAGCTGATGAACTTTCATTTGCCCGAGTGGTTCCCGCTTTGGCCTAAGCGACACGTTATCTTCTTTCGGCCTGTATTTAATATTGCTGATATGGCCATTACGCTGGGAATTATTTACTTACTGGTGTTTCAGCGAGGAGCCTTTAAAAAGGTTCTAGGCTCCTGAGTGGATTATTTCTCATACGATAACCCAATTTTATTCCGAACTCTGGCAATCAGTTTTATGAGTTCCAAACTCATTTTATGTGGAAGCTTTTTGCTTTCTATGTGGTTGTTTCTAATACACTGATTGACTTCTGCAATTTCATTAAAAAAGCCGTTTCCCGAATATTTTATTTCTATGGTTCTATCTTGTTGGCCTTCTGCTGAAACAATAAGCTTTTCAGAATGATGGAACCTTTTCTCCATCTTTATCTGGCCTCTGTCTCCATAAATATAAGCTTCAGTTGGCGTGTTGGCTTCAAGCGTTGATTCCAGCATGGCTTTTGCAGAATTTTCATATCCAAACAACATAGAGCAGTAGCTGTCTACACCGGATGGTGTCATTCGGGCCATTGCCATTATTTCATCGGGCGCTCCAAGAAGTAGCAGACTCAAATATACCGGATAAATGCCAATGTCCATTAAAGAGCCACCACCCAATTCTTTTTCAAAGAGTCTGCCTTTCATAACGATATCGGTTTTGAAACCAAAATCGGCTTTGATGGAGAAAATATTGCCAATGGTTTTTTGATCAATCAGTTCCAGTAATTTTTCAGTAACCGGTATGAATCGCGTCCACATTCCCTCCATTAAAAAGCGTTTTCTTTCCCGCGCTTCTGCAATGAGCCTTTCTACCTGCCAAACTTCAAGGCACATGGGTTTTTCGCATAATACATGTTTGTTGTTTTTTAAGCACATTAATGCGTGTTCATAATGAAATGAGTGTGGGGTGGCAATGTAAATTACATCCATTTCCGGGTCTTTTGCCAGATCAACATAGGAATTATAGGTTTTGGAAACCCCATACTTTTGTGCAAATGCTTCTGCTTTTTGGCTTGATTTTGAAGCTACACCAATTAGTTCTGCATCAACAGATTTTACTAAATCGTGCGCAAATAAGTTGGCGATTTTTCCCAGCCCGATAATGCCCCATTTTATTTTTTCCTGCATAATATCAACACTATATGAATTATTGCAATTTAGAGAATATTCATCAAATTCAGATTCACGAAAGGTCAAAAAAATAAATGATGCTTTAATAACCGAAATAACTGGATTTATTATTATTGGCATCGGTCTGACTAAAAAATTTTACCTTTGTAAGCCTGAAAAACGTAATTAGCAATTCATTTTAATGCTAAAAAACAAAGCGATACAACGATTTTTAAATGTAAAAGTGGCCGTGGCCGGGCTTATTATCATTGTTTTGGTGCTCTTGCTGGCGCTGTTTGCTTATGTTGTAGCGCCCGACAATTCTCCTTTTGCCAACAGTCAGCAAATTACATTGAGCAACCTGCGACCGGGCAAAACAGTTCCATTTATAAAAGTGAGGAAAAATACAACCGGGCGCGGTTCATCTGCTGCACAAGGTTTTCTATATGGTTTTTCTTCCAAATATGAGCATGTCGCTTACCGTGATTATAATATTTCTCGCGATAGTTTGCTTATTCGCGAATATGCCGGCACCGGAATAAAAAGATACGATGCAACAATTCATCTCGTCGATTTGGTTTTTCCGGCGCATCCGGATTCATTAATTACCAGAAAAGGCAATACATACTTATTTTATGATATTAATGGAAAACGCCACAAAGCAAAGCGGAACGTACTGGTTGAAACGTTCAAAGAAGACCAGCTTACCCAACGCACCTTTTGGCTTGGAACAGACCGCTTTGGTCGCGATTTGTTGAGCCGGATTATTGTAGGAAGCCGCATTTCTATTTCCGTTGGTTTTATCGCTGTTGGAATTTCTTTATTGGTTGGTATTGTGCTTGGGTTGCTTGGCGGTTTTTTTGGCGGCTATGTCGATAGAATCATCATGTGGCTCATCAATGTGGTTTGGTCTATTCCAACACTGCTGCTGGTTATTGCCATCAGCATGGTGCTTGGAAAAGGGTTTTGGCAAATTTTCCTGGCTGTGGGGCTGACTATGTGGGTTGAAGTGGCGCGTGTAGTGCGCGGACAGGTAAAGAGCATCAAACAAAAAGACTATGTGCAGGCTGCCCGTGTTTTGGGCTTCTCTAATTCGCGAATCATGTTTCGTCATATTTTGCCTAACACCACCGGGCCGCTCATTGTAATTTCTGCTGCCAACTTTGCCACAGCCATTTTACTCGAAGCCGGATTAAGTTTCCTGGGAATCGGCGTGCAACCTCCCATGCCCTCGTGGGGCAATATGATTCGCGACCATTACGGATATATTGTGGTAGATCAGGCGTATCTTGCTATTGTGCCCGGCGTGGCCATTATGTTGTTGGTTTGGGCATTCAATGTTTTGGGCTATGGTTTGCGCGATGCTTTTGATGTAAAAAATTAGTGAATACTATGCAATCTTATTTTACTTTATTCCTGACACTCCTGAAACGGATACTTCTGTTACTCCTTGTTTTTGAAATTAGCAGACTTGCTTTCCTGCTTTTTAATCTCGACTATTTTTCTCCGGTCGGCACAAAAGAATTATTCAGGGTGATGGTTTACGGACTGCATTTTGATTTAGTAGTGATTTTCTATTTTAATATCATTTTTATACTGATGCATATTATACCGGGTAAGCTTAAGTACCATATCAGGTATCAAAAAATACTGAAAATACTCTTTATTGCTGTAAATGCCGTTATTTTTCTTCCGCAGTTTATAGATATTGCCTATTTCCCCTTTACCTCGAAGCGAATTACTGCCAGTGAAATGGATTTTTTAAACACCGGAAACGATTTTCTTAGATTACTGCCATCGTATATTGCAGATTTCTGGTATGTTATATTAATGTATTTGATATCTGTTTTGATTGTTGTAAAGTTGTATCCCAGATATAAAGGGGGAGATTCGAAAAAGCTAAAAACCAAATGGATTGCTTATCAATCGGTTATTTCTGTTCTGGTTTTGGCCGTTATTTTTTCCTTTGTTCGCGGTTTTGATGTCAAACCATTTGGCTTTCATACTGCTGTGAAATATGTTAAAGCGAAAAATGTGCCTCTTGTAACGAATACTCCGTTTACAGTAGTTCAAACAATGGGCAAAAACAGTATAAACGAGAAAAACTATTTCACTTCAGAAAAACTTGAAGAACTATATAGCCCGGTTATGCAAATCAAACCAATTAACAAGAAAAATAAATGTAATATCGTTTTTATTATTTTGGAGAGTTTGTCGACCGAATATGTAGGCTATTATAACGATGGTAAAGGATACACTCCTTTTTTAGATTCAATTTTATCACAAAGTCTGACTTTTAAGTATAGTTTTG
Organism: uncultured Bacteroidales bacterium; assembly: GCA_964413185.1. Classification (GTDB taxonomy): domain Bacteria; phylum Bacteroidota; class Bacteroidia; order Bacteroidales; family Salinivirgaceae; genus Salinivirga. Next base: position 29,389 of record CAYPSX010000022.1, on the reverse strand, counting down.
CCAACGGAAGGAGATCAATAGAAGTGCTACCTGCAATTTTTTCAAGTATACCAGCTCTGACAAAAACACCTTATATTATTTCTGAGTTTTCTCTTAATAATATCAACAGTCTGGCAAAAACTTTACGGCTACATGGTTACCACTCTTCATTTTTTCATGGCGGTAAGAATGGGACAATGAATTTCGATTTTTTTACAGAAATTGCCGGTTTTGATCAATATTTTGGAAAGACAGAATATAATAATGATGCGGATTTTGATGGCAAATGGGGAATTTATGACGGACCCTTTTTTACATTTTTTCTTGATAAGTTGAATAATTTTTCGCAGCCGTTTTTGTCGTCTGTTTTTTCTTTATCTTCCCATCACCCGTATAATGTACCTGAAAAGTATAGGGGGAAATTTCCCAAAGGCACTTTAGAAATACATGAGTCAATTGGTTACACAGACTATGTCTTAAGTAATTTTTTTAAGGATGCTTCTCGACAAGAATGGTTCAAAAACACTTTATTTATTATTACGGGGGATCACACATCAGAACTTTCAAATCCTAAGTATAATAATAGATTGGGTAAATATGCTGTTCCAATAGCATTTTACCACCCGGAAGATACTACACTAAAGGGTTTCAGGGAGGATATTATTCAACACATAGATTTATTTCCCTCTGTGCTTTCCTATGCAGGAATTGAAGGCGAAATTGTTTCGTTCGGAAATAATGTTTTTGATACCATTACGCAAAATTTCGCTGTAAATTATAATGGCGGCATATATCAGTATATCGAAGACAGGAATTTGCTAATGTTTGACGGCAATAAAGCGAACTCATTTTATAATTTTTTTGATGATCCGAGGCTGGAAATTGATCTTATCGAAGATAAAACAGCGAAAGTTAAACAAATGGAGAACAAAATTAAGGCACTAATTCAACAATTTAATTACCGGGTTATAAACAATAAATTGGTTATTGATAAGTAGATTCTTTTGAAAAAGCCCGTACCAATCTGGCACAGGCTTTCAATACGTTTTTTTATTAAGCAGTCATACCGCCATCAATAGGGTTGATGGTTCCGGTAATAAATTCGCTTTGATCGCCGGCAAGAAATAGTGCCAGTTGGGCAACTTCCTTGTTTGTGGCATAACGGCCAAGCGGAATACTTTGTTCAAAGTTTTGTTTTGCGGCGTTGGCATCATCCGGCGAAAATCCACTTTCCAGCGAGCGCATCATACGGTTATCTACCGGTGATGGGTTGATGGTGTTTACGCGAATTTTATGCGGTGCTCCCTCTTGCGCAGCCGATTTCATCATACCTACAATAGCGTGTTTACTTGTAACGTAGGGGAGAACATTGGGTGTGCCCATCATTCCTGCAACCGATGAAGTTATTATAATGCTTCCGCCGCTCTTTTTCATGTGCGGAAACACATAACGTAAACCATAATAAACACCCTTTACGTTAATGTCAATAACTTTATGGAATTCATCAATTGGATATTCATCCAAAGGCGCAACTTTTCCTTCTACGCCGGCATTGTTGAAGAATACATCAATTTGCCCAAATTTTTCAATGGTTTTTTCTGTGTAGTTTTTTACATCTTCTTCTTTGCTGACATCAGCAACGGTGTAAGCTGCTTGATCTTCACCGATTTCCGATACAACTTTTTTGAGTTGTTTTTCGTCAATATCAACCAACATAACTTTGGCACCTCTTTCTGCAAACATTTTTCCTGCTGTTGCGCCTATTCCTCCGGCTCCACCGGTGATTAATACTACTTTATTTTCAAAATTATTCATGTTATTAGTTTTTAGTGAGTTATATGTGTATAACATGCATAACTGAAAATTGTTTTTCAGGAACATAAATAAAAAAAGAGCCCGATCATTTGACTGACGCAGGCTCTTTTTGTTAATAACGTGAGTTTTTGTGTTAAAAATATCGCATTAATATAGCTTGATTTCACATATTTCAAGTCTTTTTGTTATGTTATTTTGTCTTACCACATGTGGCTTACCATTAGATTTGTAAACATCAATAGCACTGAGGGCTAGTCCCCAGTTACCTTCATAAACTGTAGGGCCTACTTTTCCCCGGTTCAATTTGTGTATTTTTACTTCGCCCAGTTGCAGCTTTGCAGCCAATAAATATTTGACGCCCTTGTATTCAAAAAGCTGAACATGGCTCCATCCGGCATCCCAGTGCTTTCTGTATGTGTCCGGGCCAATGTTGTTCGTTTTTGAACCTCTGTGATACGCAGAGATAAGTGCGTTTGTGTTCAAATCCTTTATAGCACAATCACCATTTGAAAGTTTTTGGTTAATTACCATTACGTTATTGTGAGTAACCAGCGCATCAAAATTATTCCAGTCTTTACTCCATACAGCTTCAAAAACGCGTTTGCCAAAATCTCCTGCCTTAGTTGAAACATTTATGCGTACGCGGCCGGTTGAGTTTTTATAATGATAGAAAAACAATTTTCCTTTGTGAACAAAAAAGTCAGTTGTGCTCCAGCCGCCAGACCAATTTGCTTCAAATATTTTTGGGCCTAAGCGTTTCCCGCTTTTTATATCTGCGTAGTTTAATTCACTGATTCTAACAAAACCGGTCTTTCTTTTAAGGTGAAACAGATAGGTTTTACCTTTATACTCGAAAATGTCGATGTTTGTCCAGCCTGTACTCCATTTTTTCTGATACCCTACAAAGCCACTACTTTCGAGAGGCGAAATTTTTGTTTGGCCTGTTCCATCGTGATGAGTAAATACAAATTTCTCCCCGTTCAGTGTAAAAACCTTCACATGGTTATACATGTAAGGCATTTTTACTTTTTTCTTGCAGTCTATTCGTACTTTGGATGTTGAGGCTGAAGCTGAATGCTGTCCGAATGCAGAAATTGTAAATACAGTTAGAAGTACAATTGATAAAATTTTTTTCATAACGCTAAATTTTTAATGAACTTACTCTTTTCGATATTTATTATACTTTAATAGTAATGTGTTGAATTAAGCTTGGGGAAATGAAAAAAAATCTGTTTTCATTAATTTTTTCTGAACAATTTTATTTTTTTTCTGTTTAACTTATATGATGTCTGATATTCAAAAAGTTACATCAATTGCTCTCGTAAGCTGGATTTTTTTCAAACTAACTCCGGCTTTTAGCTTCTAGCGTGCCGCGCATGCTTGCTTTTATTATACTTCTCAAATATTTTAGTGTTTTAACATGTTGTGTTATTGTGTAAAAACTCTGTCGATCAAATACAAATATATTATTTTCTAACTAAAAATATCTAACTATGAAATTGAAATATGCATTACTGATTATTCCGTTTTTTATAATTGCTTGCAGCAGCGAGCAAACAAAAGACGAAGCTGAAAAACTCTTAGATAAGCAGGCACAAGCCCTTGAGCAAGAACAGAAAAGTGTTGAAGAGGTATTTGACAAGCTGAAAACAGTTAGAGATTCCCTGAAGAATGAGCAACAAGGGCTAAAAAAACGTAAGCAAGACATCGAGAAAGATGTTGATGAGTTAAAAGAAGAGCAAAAGAAATTTGCCAAAACGCTAAAAGAAGATAAAAAGTCTAAACTTCAGGCCGAAAGAGAAGAGTTGGAAGCACAATTAGCATCGGTTAGCGACAGCCTTGAAAATGTGGATCAGAAAATAAACGAACTTGACTCTGAGCAAGGTAAACTAGATGCAAAAGAGGAACAGCTTAAAGACCAGCAAAAAGAGGCGCAAAACGAGCTCGTTACAGGTATTGCCAAAATTGACAGCCGGCTCGATGAAATAGAGAATCAAAAGCTTATCAAGCAAAAGGAACTTGAGATTAACAAGCAAAAAATTAAACTGGCCGAAAAGAAAGTCGATCTGCTTAAAGACGAAAAAAATGTCTACCTCCGCGAAAAGAACCAGGTAATTGCCAATGATGGCAGCAACGAAAAAATTGAGGAGTACCAAATTAAAATAGACGAAATTAACAGCAATATTGCCGACGAGGAAAGTAAAATTCTGGCTGCAGAAAAACGTATTTCCGACCTGCAAAAATGGATGTCGGACGTAAAAGACCTTCGTGAACGGTTGACCGAAATGATGGAAGAGGAGTATAGCGAAAATGAAATTATTACTGAATTCACCAAAAAAGAAACCGACCGTTTACAAAAAGAAAAAGAGTCCATTAGTGAAACAATGGGTTCTCTTTCAGAAGCTAAACAGGAGCTGGCTAAACAGAAAGAGGCCATTGATAAGGAGCTGGGAGCTGTGGACAAAGAAATTGAACTGGTTAAAAGTGAGGAATTAGCTGATATTTTAACGAAACAATCGCAATTAGATAAAGAAGAGGCTGCTTTGTCGAAAGAAGAAGGTGAACTCCACGGAGAAAGTAAAAAAAGCACGCCATCTGAACAAATAGACGAATCAGTCGAAGGCGCCGACTTACTGAAAAATATTGAAAGTGAGATAAAGACCAAACGTAATGAGATTGAGAATCTAAAAACCGAAATGGCCAAAGAGCGCCAGAAACTAGCTGAAAAACAAGCTCAAATTCAGCAAAAGCGTTCTGAAAATGTTAAAGCAGTAGCTAAAACCACAGTAATCATAATTATTGTTGTGCTATTGGTAATTGTTGGTCTGTATTTAGTTGGTCGCAGTGCTGTGAAAAAGAAAAAAGCAAAAAAGCAATAATCAATCGTTGACCCGATTGCCTGAAAAATATTTTAGTAATAACTTTAAAAAATAGCAATTATGACTACACAAGAAGATAAAAATAAAAAAACAAATCAGAAGCAGAACGAATCTACCAGTGGTAAAGAGAATGAAAGTGGCTTCTGGGACGAAGCTAAAGAGAATGTTTCCGAAGGTGCAAAAATTGTAGGCGAAGAGGCACGCAGAATTGGCGGGCAAATATCTTCGTACTCCGAGAAAATTTTTGGGAAAGTATCAGAATCAGCAGCAGACGCTTACAAAGCGAGTTCTGAATTTACCCGCGATGCAGTGAATGCTGCACAACGGCTTGCCGAGAAATACAAGGACAAATATGAAGTAAACAAACTCAACAACCAAAAGAAACTTTATGCCACACAGCTGGGAATGAAGTTTTATCTCGAAGTAAAAAACAACGACGATAAAATCCCTGAAAATCTCCTCGAGAAAAACGATATAAAAGGATTGATAACCAACCTTGAGAATGTCGATAAGGAGATTATAAAAATTACCGAGGAAGACGAAAAGAAAGAAGAAAATAAAGAATAAATGAATGGCCGGAAATAACTAACCGTACAAAAAAGTGCGGTTAGTTTTTAATACCGGTAATAATTTCTTCTTTATTCGTAGAATAACCGTAAAATATTTAGCAAACATGAAAATAAAAAATTACAAAGTATTTATAAACACTGCCCTAATTCTGTGGCTTTTTATTTGGGTTTATTACCTGGCTTTTAATTGGAGTGTGTTTAGTGTTGAACTTAAAACAAATCTGGGCTTTGCCGTTATATCGAGCTACCCGTTCTTGTTTTTCTTTCTTACCGGATTAATTCTGTTCATTATCTTAAAATATGCATATCATATTGTTTCAATTCAGGAGCAAAATCAGGTTAAAGATAAAGAAACCAAAACATCGTTGCTCGAAAAAGATATTGAAATACTTAAACTGAAAGAAGTGCTTTTCAAAATGCAAACCAAAGATATGAATGATAGTAGCTCTGCATTGGCTGCTTTACAGGACAAACTCGATAAAATATCTGATAAAATTACAGAAACGGATTCTGCTAAATCTATAGACCCGAAAGATTTGGAGAATAAGGAAGATAACGACCGGAAATAGATTCCACTGAATGTAGCCGGAAAAAGAAAAAATTCATGGTCGCAAGGGGCTGGAAAACAAGCCTGCTGTGACCATTTTTTTGGTAAATAGAGAACATCAAAAAAAACAGACGAAGTGAAAATTTAAAAGGAATTCTCATTCACAGCAAAAACACCCTTTTTTTATTCGCAAAAACTACTTACATTAGGGCTGTTCAATAGTATGCAGAAATAAACCAGCGTATTGTAAGAGTTTTTTATTAATGAATTTGCCTGAGCATGAGCCGAATAATTGTCATATTGATTTTTCTGGCGTGTGGGATAATTACCCGGGCAAATGAAGAAATGTTTCCAACAGATAAGAAATTAAGTCATTTTGTAGTTGAAAACTGGACAAAAGAAGACGGCCTTCCATCCAATTCCCTTCTCAATATAATTCAAACCAGCGATGGTTATATCTGGGTATCAAGCTACGATGGCTTAATTCGTTTCGATGGCGTTGCATTTACCGTTTTTAAGAATTCCAACACACCGGTTTTTGATGCCAATGGCATTGGTGCACTGGCAGAGGATAGTAAAGGCGTTTTATGGATGACAACTCAAAACAGCGGTCTTATATCCTACAAAAACCGGAAATTCCAATCACACAAAATCAAAGGCAAAGTAGAGCATTTGCACCGCATTATTTTTGTTGATAATCAGGATAAAATCTGGTCTTCTACCACAACCGGTCGGTTGTTTTATTATCAAGATGATTCCTGTACATTCGTTAATGACCCAATGCTGCCTCAGAATGCCATTTATGCAGATATGATCCAGGATCAAAGCGGTGCAATATGGATTGCAACAGAAGGCAAGGGGTTATTCCGGCTTCATAAAAATACAGTAGAAAATTTTACCGAAAAAGACGGACTTATCAGTAACTGGGCAAGCTCCCTTTCATTTGATGAAGATGGTAACCTCTGGATAGGAACAGATAAGGGAGTTTCTGTATACAATGGAAAAAACTTTAGAACAGTACATGCCCTTTCAGGTAAAACCATCAATAATGTAATAGCCGACCGACCTAATGCACTATGGTTCTCCTGTAATTCAGGGTTAATACGCATGATCAAAAATACAGGTGAAATAGAAATGCTTAAAGAAGCTAATGGCCTGGCAAGCAATCATACCATTGATATGATGTTCGGTTTTGAACATAGCCTGTGGGTTATTCACTACAAAGGCGGCCTCTCACGCATTAAGAATGCACTTTTTGTGACACTGACCAACGGAGATAACCTGAAGGGATCCATAGTTAATACCATTTGCGAAATTAATGCAGATGAAATATTGGTTGGGCTCAATAATGGGTATATAAACAAAATTTCTAATAATAACATCACTGAATTCAAGCCCCGGAGAAATATTTATGGAAAACGTATTCGCGATATTTTCCAGGACAGCAAAAAAAACCTCTGGATAGGAACGTACGCCGGATTGCTGAAAATATTGCCCAATGGAGAGGAGCAATGGTTTGCACCGTCCAACGGTTTTCCGGCCAAATATATTCGAATAATTTACGAAGATCGATACAGCCAAATATGGGTTGGAACACGTAATAATGGACTCATAAATATTACGCCGGATAATAATTACCGAATAATTGATAAGTCAAAAGGCATGAGCAATAACTTAATCATGTCGATAGATGAAGATGAATTTGGCAACCTGATTGTAGGCACAAGCAAAGGCGGGCTTCATATTATAAAAAATGATACCGTACAGAAAATTTACACTATGCAAGACGGGCTCATTAGCGATATTATTTTTAATACATACACCGATGAAGATGACATTATGTGGATTGCCGTTAAAGGCGGACTGAACTGGATACGGGATGGTGAAATTTATGGTGTAAAAACAAATCCTTTTGTACTGCCATTCTCACCCTACGATATTTTGCAGGATGATAACAATTATTTTTGGATACCGGGGAGCGACGGTGTAATTAAAGTAAAAAAAAGCACCATACTTGAATATGCCACCGAACCTTTTCAAGCAAAAAGATGTCGTGTGTTTGGAACACAAGATGGGATAAAACAACCGGAATGCACATCCACATCATCGTCACTCAAAACTTCAAACGGCCACTTTTGGTTTCCTACAATTGAAGGGGTTGCTGTGGTAAATCCCGAGAAAAAATTTGACAATACGTATGTTCCTCCGGTATATATTGAGAAGATTATCGCCGATGGCCAGCCAATTGCAATGGAAAATAATATGCAATTTAGTGCCGGAACCGATCGTATTGTGTTTCATTACACCGCACTAAGCTATTATTACCCGCAAAGAGTACAATTCAAATATAAACTAAACGGCTATAACGATTCCTGGAGCAGCCCGGATTACAAGCGGGAAATATCATTCACCAATCTTCCGCCCGGCGATTATACATTTCATGTAATTGCCTGCAATAATAATGATGTGTGGAATGAAGCCGGCGAAAAATTAAATTTTACAATTGAACCGTTTTGGTATCAAACACGATGGGTGTTTGTTTTAATATCAATTACGTTAATTGCACTTGTTTATTTGGCATACCGGCTACGTGTGAGTCAAATAAAACGCCGGCAGGCAATGCTAAAAGAGCTGGTAAGGAAACGAACCGCTGAAATCGCCGAAAAAAATCGCAAAATACAATCCCGAAACGAAGAAATTTTGCAGGTAACCGAAGAAATTCAATCTCAAAACGAAGAAATAAAAGCCATTAACGAGGAGTTGGAAAAACTGTCTGTAGTTGCCAGTGAAACAGACAATGCTATACGAATAATTGATTCAAGAGGAAGAATTGAATGGATTAACGACGCATTTACCAAGTTGTATGAATATTCCTTAAGCGAAATAATTGCAAATGAAGAAGCCAACCTGATCTCCGGAAAGAGCAGTCCCGAAGCCCGGGAAGCCATTAATAAATGTTTGAATGATAAAGTTACTGTAATTTATACAGAGCAGCGAAAAACAAAGGCCGGGAAAGAGATTTGGGTACAAACAACCCTGAGCCCGATTCTGGAACATAACAAGGAAATACGTAAGCTTGTAGCCATTGATTCTGATGTTACAAAACTAAAAAAGGCAGAAGAGAAAATTCGCAAACAAAAACTAGAACTTGAAAAATACCGCAACGAGCTGGAGGAAACGGTTGATGAGCGTACACGTGAGCTGTTAATTGCAAAAGAAAAAGCAGAAGAGTCAGATAAGCTCAAAACAGCATTCCTTACAAATATGTCGCATGAAATTCGCACACCCATGAATGCCATTGTAGGTTTTGCCGATTTATTAAACATGGGAGGAGTAGATTCTTCGGAACTGAAGGATTATGTACAAGAAATAAATGAGAACAGCGAAGTATTATTACACTTAATAGACGATATTGTTGAGGTCTCAAGGCTTGAATCCAGTAACTTAGAGATTAATAAAAAGGAGCACAACCTAAATGATCTGTTGCTCGAATTATATAAAGAGTATCAATTAAAAACTGAAGGACGAACTAATCTGGATATCAAAATATCACTGGAGAAAGAAACGGAAATAACCATTCAGACAGATAAACCCAGGTTGCAGCAAGCATTACAATATTTGTTAAATAATGCGCTTAAATACACGGAAGAAGGAGAAGTAGAGCTTGGATATATTTTATCGGATAAAAACCATGTTCGTGTTTATGTAAAAGATACAGGAATCGGTATTAAAGAAGAGGATATTCCGGTGATTTTTGAACGGTTCCGGAAAATTGAAGACCACACCGTTAAACTATACCGTGGAGCCGGCCTTGGTTTATATATCACAAACAGTGTTGTGCAGGCTCTTGGAGGAAAAATTGATGTGAAGTCTGCCTTAGGCAAAGGGTCGACATTTATTATTGAGTTACCACTACAATAGCCTTTTTCCTTATTCTACCAATTTTTTAAAATCAACTTCCAATTCCTCTTTTTTCAAGAAATCGTAAAGCGTATAACCCCTGATTCGATAATAGTTTTGCCAAAAATCGCGCAAAGCTGCAACGTAATCGCGTCGGGCTACATCTTTTTCTTTTAATGCTGTGTTCAGATCCAGAATATCTACTTTACCAACCTTAAAGCGTTGTTTAGTAATGTTGTACCGTATTTGTGCAATGGTGTCCGATTTTGCTGCAATAAGCAATTGCTCATCTTGCAGATTGAAACGAGTAACTTCCAGAAAAACTTTCTGGTCAAAATCAACTTTTTCCTGCTCAATGGTAATTAAACTTAATTCGCGCTGCGATTTGGCCATTTCGTACTGACCCTTTCCCACGCCCCAGTCAAGTATGGGCACAGAAATACCTATCGTAACCATTTGCGAGTTTTCCAAATTGTTGAACGTGTTGTCAAGGTTTTCGCTGTACTTGTTCAGTCCTACGGTTGCATGTAAGTTGGCGTTAAATAAATTCTCTGCCCGGGCTTTGGCCACATCGCGGTTAGCTTCAATGCGTTGCCGCTCAAGCGATAACATTTGCGGATGGTTTTGATGGGCATAATGCAGGGCTGTATCTACATTAATTTTGATTTTTGGAGTGTTTTTGGGTGTACTCAGGTGGATATCTGTATTGTCGGTTATGCCGAGAAAAGATTTCAGGTTGAACAGGGCCACGCGTAGGTTCAGGTCGGCTTCGTTGTACGATTTTCTTGAGGTAAGGTACGACAATTCCATTTGCAGCAGCTCATCGTGGGCAATGGTGCCCATATTGTAGCGGCCCTGTGCAATTTTATAAAGTGTGTCGTTATTGTGAAAATTGGCTTCGCTAATTTCTGTGTTTATTTGTGCCAGCGAAAGATCAAAAAAGTAATTTATAGCCATTCTCGAAATGTCTTCCAGTGTCGACAAATAATCGCGCTTGGCCTCTTTGTAGCGCAGTGGCTCAATTTTTCGTTCCCATTTATACGAATTGTACGTAACCAGCGGTTGTCTGTATCCTACCTTTACCGGCGCAATTAAATAGGTTTGGGTTTTGTCGCCCGTTAAAAGTTGTACCCGTTCAAGCGATGAGCTTACGAATAAATCTCCACCGGTAGGAGCTATTCGCTGGGCAATTTCCAAATTGCCGCTGTTCGAAAGCGAGCGGCGCTCCACAAATTGATCTGTTCCGTCGTCGAGCGTTAACGATTCAAACGATCGGTTCAAATTGAACGGTGTACTGTTCAAAGTTAGTGAAGGTTTGTAATTTGCGCGGTACGAACGGAAACTCCAGTAAGAAGCCTTGAATGTATGCTGTGCCATAATTGCCCTCGGAGATTTTTTTATGGCAATGTCAATTACTTCATTGAGCGTAAGCTCTGTTTTCTGACTTTTTTGAGCGTTCATGACCATTGCGGCCATTAGCGATATAAATGTTAAAAGAATTCTTTTTGTCAATATCATAAGTCTATTCGCTTCTGAGTGATACAATCGGATCCTGACTGGCAGCTTTTCGTGCCGGCATGTAACCAAACACAATTCCAACGGCCACTGAAATACCAAAGGAGATCATTACCGACCATCCCGAAACAATGGTAATAATGCCGGTAACAGTTGTAACGAAATGCGATGAAATAATGCCCAGCATTACACCGATAATCCCGCCGCTCAGGCTGATTAGTGCAGCTTCGGAAATAAATTGTGCCTGAATGTCTTTTTTTCTGGCGCCCACTGCCATGCGAATGCCAATTTCTTTGAATCGTTCCATTACCGTAGCCAGCATAATGTTCATAATGCCTATGCCGCCCACAAGCAACGATATACCTGCAATTGCACCCAGTACAAGGTTGAAAATATCACGCGTTTTTTGTTGCTGTTGCAGTAAAAGCTCAGGTACAATAATTTCATAATCTTCTACATCGTTATGTAACCGTTTGAGCAGGCGAGCCAATACTTCGCGAGATGGCCGCAGCTTTTCGCTTTGGTTTATCTGCACAATAATTTTATCGAGTTGGTTGTTGTTCCTTGCCTGTGTTGATTCTTCGTCATCATCATCGTCACTGGCTTCAATGGCTTTTTTTGTTATCAATGAGCGATTGACAAAACGGAGCAGCATGGTTTGTACGGGAATATAAACAATCTGTTTGTCTTTGATCAACCCCAAATCTTTGTCCTTATCATTGATGGCAGGTTGCTTTACCACGCCGGTGACTTTTAGCCAGGTATCGCCGCATTTAATCATTTTTCCCACAGGGTTTTGATTGTTGAACACAGACACCTTAATTTGTTCTGTAATTATGCAAACAGGGCTTCCGCTTTCTTCCTGGAAAGCATTGAAAAAGCTGCCTGTGGAAAGTTCTTTGTTGAAAAGGTGGAAATAATTATTGTCTGTTCCAATAACTTTTACCCGGGTTGATTTCCCTTTTCTGATGAGGGTTTTATTTTGAATAATTTGCGGGCAAACTTGTTTTACCGATGGTATTACCTGCTTTATACTTTGTGCATCTTTTAAGGTAAGGCCGGGCGAGAACCTATTAACCTGCTTACTGTCTTCTTCTTCCTGCTGTTCTTCGATATCTTTTTTTAATGGTTGCACAATAATATTGTTCACACCAACCAGTTTCATTTGGTTCAGAATTTCCTGACGGGCGCCATTTCCAATGGCCAGCATGGTTATTACTGCGGCAACCCCGAAAATAATACCTAAAGCTGTAAGTATGGTTTTTACTTTATTGGCTAAAATCGCTTCTAAAGCAATGGTTATGTCGAGTAAAATACGGTTCATAAGTTAGTTTTCGGGAAGATTAAGTGTAACTTCATCGCCTTTTTTTACCCCGTTTTTTATAATAATGAAGTTGTCATTGGCTTTGCCCAGATTTACTTGCTGTTTTGATAAACCAATGGTGCTTCTTTTATAAACATAGTTTGCCGTGTCTGTGGCTTTTATAGCTTCAATGGGTACACTTAAAACAGAGTCAAAATGCGAAACTTTTATTTTATTGCTCGTTGTCATGCCGGGTTTTAACACAGAGTCGGTTTCGTGAAGTCGAATAATAACTTCAAAAACTTTTGCATCGGAACCGGGGCGCTGCTCGCCCACATTGGCCACATCGGTAATTTTCCCCTGGAAAAGTTTATCCGGAAAAGCATCAACACCAATTTCTACATCGAGCCCTTCGGCAATTTTACTGATATCAACCTCGTTAATGTAAGCGCGTGAAATCATGCTCGACATATCCGGTAGTGTGGCTACAATGGGATTCCACGGGCTGATGGTCGATCCTACTTTGCGTTTTTTTCCATTCCAGCTGCGTTGGTAAATTACCATGCCCGATTTGGGTGCTTTTACATCAAACATGCCCATCAGCTCAATCATTTCATCTTTTTTGCGTTGCGTTTTGGTTAAATCTGCTTCTACTTCACGCATTTTTGCCGAGGCTTTGTTGCGTTTGATTTTGTAATTCTCCAATGCCTGCTCATAGTTACGTTTTGCTTTGTCCAGGTTTATTTCGGCTTGCCGTATGGTGGCAGGGGGTTCAAATTTCGACTGTTCCAGTTTAATCTCATTTTCTTCCATGGAATACTTCAGGTTGATGAGCTCATCGCGCGTTTGCCGCATTTCAAGTGTTGTGTCCAGCTTGGTTTGCAGGTACTGGTTTTTTTTGGTTTGAATTTCGGTCTCAATATCTTTTAGCTTTTTTGCCAATTCCGACTTTTCCAGCGATGCTACAAAATCGCCCGAATCAACAATGGTGCCCTCAGGTACAAGTTCTGTTATTTTGATGCGGTAAAGCCCGCTTCGTTCTAATCCCGAGGGGCCGCGTATATCCATACTGTTCTCTGCCTGAAGTTCACCCGTTGTATTAACGGTTATTTCAAAATCACCTTGTTTAACTTCGTAAAAGATGCTCTCTGTGGTTTTTTTGTCTGCTCTGCCGAAAGCAATCCAGACAATAACAAGTAAAACCAACAATGCACCGCCCCAGATAATACCTTTTTTCTTCATGGAATTGTGTTTTTTTGAAAACGCTTTTTTATACTGCTGAAGTATTCAATTTACTTCTCATTTTATGAACAAGAAGCATTTGGATTATTCTGGGGCTAAAATAACAATAAGTTATTAGATTTTACAACAATTAGTGTGTGTTTAAATCGCATTTTTTACTATATTTACCTTCATATTAAGGATTTGATAACATGAAATTTCTTCATCTACCCGTATTAATCAGTTTTATACTAACTCCGCTGCTCCTATTCGCGCAATTTAAAGGAGCTCCCTATATCCGAAACTTTTCAGCCGACGAGTACAATGCCCACGCGCAGGTTTGGTGCGCTGTTCAGGATAAAGCCGGTGTTATGTATTTTGGCACGACAACAGGTATAGCTGTCTACGATGGTGAAACATGGCGACGAATAGAAATTAGCAACAGTAGTATTATTCGTTCGTTAAATATTGATGACAACGGAGTTATTTACGTTGGCGGTATAAAAACGTTTGGACGATTAATTCCAGATAGCACCGGCAAATTAGAGTATGAAAGCATCAACGCAAAAATTGACTCGGCAAATATCAATTTTTCAAGTGTTTGGGAAACAATTGTTATCGAAGATAAAGTGTATTTCCGGTCACCGGAATTTTTATTTCAATACTCGCCTGTAAAAGATTCTTTGCGCTGGTATCGGCCAAAAAAGCGTTTCAATCCGGCTTTTTATATGCCCGGATACGGGCTCGTTGTTCGTGATCTGATGCAGTATTATTATCTGGAGGATAATCAGTTTAAACCACTGCCCAAATCAACCCTTTTAGCCGATAAATTTATATATAAAATGCTGCCTTTTTCCGAAAAATCTTTCATAGGAATTACAGATCAACAACTTTTTGAATATAACCTTTCTGTCGCACACGAAAGAGAGCCTGCCGTGCCTTTTCGCAATGTTGTTGCCAATAAACTCCGGCAGGCACATTTGTACATGGGTACTGTACTCAATTCAGGTGAGCTGGCCATTGGAAGCCTTACAAAAGGTGTGTTTGTTATTGATAGTACCGGGAATTTTTACCGGAATTACAATAAAAATCACGGCCTGCAAATGAACCATGTCTGGAATGCCTTTCAGGGAGAAAACTCAACCTTGTGGCTTACGCTGGATAAAGGTATTTCAAGCGTTCAATACGATGTTCCGGTGCGTATTTGGAACGCCCAGACAGATTTCGATGAGTCTGTTAACGACATAATTGAATTTCAGGGACGCATGTATTTTTCTACCATGTCTGGTGTGTATTTTCTGGATAAAACTCCCGATGGTAATTTCGCTACAATGAATCCACAGCAACTCGATAAAGAAATTATATCGTGTTGGTCTTTTAGTATAATAATTGATCCGAAAACAGGCAATGAAGAACTTATTGTTGCCACATCAAACGGACCCGCTTATGTGAAAAGAAACAAGCTCGAACCTGTTTATGAGCTTTCCTACAATTATGATCTGGTGCAGCATCCGTACAATCCCGATTTGCTTTTTGTAAGCGGCCTGAATAAAGTAGATGTTGTCCATTATGAAAATTTTTCTAAAAAATATACGATAAAACTCGATGGGCAGGCTCGCTACTTTGACTTCGACAAAAAGCAAAACCTTTGGGTTGGAACGAATTATAAGGGTATCTACAAAATTTCCAGAAATAAAACCGGAGATTATAAAAAAGTTGAGCTTTTTGATACTGCACGGGGATTTGAAAGGGTTCTACAGCTAAAACCATATTTAATAAATAACCAGTTAATAGTGTCTTCTACACAAGGAATTTACCGATATAATGAGAGAACCAATAAATTCGATACGTTTGATATCCCCCTGAAAGCCGGAAATTCAGTACAAATATCGGCTCTTGAAATGTTTAATGATCAGCAAAACCTATGTGTTTTAACTAATAATGAATTATACAGGTTTGCAATAGAAAATGGAGAGTTTGCAAGTGTCGATAGTACAAAATACCGGTCTTTTGCTACTGAGCAGATACATAATATTTATGTTGATAGTCGCAATAATTTGTGGGCAGCCGGGCCTGCAGGAATTTTTTTGTACGATGAAAATCATCCTTCAAAAATGTCTTTCGAGCCGCGCGTAAACATAAGGAAAGTCATTTTTATGAAAGATTCCGTACTTTTCAACGGAACCTATTTTTCAACTTATAAAAATATTACAAAAACCTTGTTGCAGCAACCGAAAAATATGCAACCGGAGCTTCCTTATCAGCATAATGCCATTGTTTTTGACTATGCCTCACCATTTTACTTTAAAAATTTCGAAACAAAATATGCTTACAAACTCAGGGGGTTCGATGAACAATGGTCGGAATGGACCCGTGAAACCCGCAAAGAATATACAAACCTGCCGCCCGGCGATTATACATTTGCAGTCAAAGCCAAAAGTGTTTTTAAAATTCCCGGAAAAATAAGCATATATAAATTCACAATTGTTCCTCCCTGGTATATGACAATTTGGGCATATATTTTTTATGTAATATTATTTTTTATCCTGGTACTGCTCATTATTCGTATGCGTACCCGGGCTTTGCAGAAACAAAATAAACTTCTGGAAGAGCAGGTAACTGAGCGCACAGCTCAAATTAAAAGCAAAAATGAGTTACTGAAAAATCAAAAAGAACACCTGGAAGTTATTAATACTGAACTTAAAAAATTATCAATAGCAGCTAGTGAAACAAACAATGCCATCATTATAATGAATAAAGATGGTGATATTGAATGGATTAATGAAGGTTTTACAAAACTTTACGGATATAATCTGGTTGAATTTCATGAGAAATTTGGTGAAAACATACACTCAGCTTCAACGCTTAAGAATGTCGATGAGTTATTTAAAACTGTCCTGCGCGACAAAAAGCCACAGATATACGAGTCGCAAATTACAACTAAAAAAGGTACTGTAATTGATACTCAAACAACACTTTCGCCTATAATGGACAGTCATGGTGAAATTACCAGGGTAGTGGCCATTGATTCTGATATCCGACAATTAAAAAGGGCCGAAAATGAGCTTAAAAAACTCAATGCAACCAAAGATAAATTTTTTAGCATTGTAGCGCACGATCTCAAAAATCCGTTTGGATCGGTAATGCAACTTTCAGAGTTAACTTATCAAAATATAAAAAAATGGGATCAGGATAAGCTGACCTACATGGTGAAAAATATTTTCCAGGCTTCAAAACAAGGCTACGATCTGCTTATTAATTTGTTAGAGTGGTCGCGGGCACAAACCGGGCGCATCAAAATTCAACCCGAAGTACTCAATTTGTCATCACTCATACAGCAAAACCTGAACCTGTTCTCAGCTCAAAAATCGCAAAAAGAGTTGAGAATTATCAATAACGTAAACGAAAGCCTTAATGTGCGCACAGACCGCAACTCCACCCTGACGGTTTTCCGGAACATTATTTCTAACGCCATTAAATTTACGCCGCAGGGAGGCCAGATTGTTATTACTGCATTTGCAAAAAATGGTTTCATTGTAACCCAAATTGCTGATACCGGTGTGGGCATCCCGCCTGAAAAACTGGACAAATTATTCCGCATAGACCAGAACATTAATACTCCCGGAACGGAAAACGAATCAGGAACCGGCCTTGGGCTTATTGTTTGTAAAGAATTTGTCGAAAAAAATGGCGGATCCATCCATGTTGAAAGCACCGAAGGTGAAGGTACAACTTTCTATATTAAACTGAAAAAAGGTTAACAGATACCTTCAACTTACAATAGCTGCCTTGTAATTGTATTCAGGTTTAGCGTAAAACGTATACGCTGCCAGTAATTTTCTGTAATGTTTTTGTTGTATTTATTCAGAAAATCAGACATCAAAGCCGGGAAATAGATTTCAAGCATATTGCCAAATGAAACCTTAACGCCGGCTTCCCAGATGTAATTTTCCGGTGTGTAGCCCGGCACCTCCTTTGATTTTCCAAAAGTGGCAAAGTTTCCGTAAGCCTGAACCGGCAAAACCTTTTTTAAATAGGGAACAGGTGTTTCTGCGCGCAGCGCAATCATCCATTGGTCTGTTCTTCCAAAAGGCGAATAAGCCGCAAATCCGCCCTGGTTGTCCACAAATTGCTGCGAAAGCAACGGTTGGCTGCCGGCATCGCCGGGAATTTCAAGTCGACCCAAAAAAGTGTGCTCATATTTGTAATCCTGTGCGCCGGTGGCCCCGTTTACATGAAAATAGTAGGGGGCAGAAATGTTGTCTGCCATTAGAAAAGACCCCCCAAACAGGCGGAATTTAATCGCGTGCGACCTTTTTTCACTCAAATATAATGTGTAGTGCAGTTTTAGTGTCGCCCGCAAATAATCATCGGAAAGTTCCATGCCGGCATAAGCCCGGAACGGATGAAATAATTCATAATTTCTGTACCCATAATCAAGGTTAAGGAAGTTTTTGCATGTGGGGTTTTCGCCCGCCAAAATATTGCCCATATCCGAGCCTCTTGTAGCGGTGATGTTCATGTTCTGGTAAATTCTGTTGTGTGCTCCGCTGTTGTTGAAGTCGAAAGTCGATTTTATTTGCGAACGATTATAGTTCTTGCCATGCTCCCGGCTGTAATTATAATGCTTGCCCGATGCTGTTATTTTGATCTTCCGCAGCCAACTGTTTTGCGGGTTATGTGTGTATGATAAAAGCCCGGAGCCAACAATGTCGTTCGTACCAATGCTGTAGAGCGGTACAAGATGATAATTGAATTTTTTCTCCGGGAAATAGCTGGAGTGTAAGTAAAAGCCCAACATTCCTGTGTTGTAATAATTGTACCCGGCTGCCGGTAAAAAGTTAATTTGTGTTTGTTTTGGCTGCTCAACGGCGCCGATAAGTTTTAAGCTAAGCGGCTCTGCTTTTTTGAAAATTCCGCTGGTTTTAAGCCGGTGGTTATGCCCGTAAAGATCAAGTGTGCTTTCGCCAAAATCAATATATAATTCATCAACTTTTGTGCTGGGAACAGTTACTTCCTTTTTCCCGCTGAAGCCTTCGTACCAGCGTGTGAAAATAACCGAATCGTTTTTTATGCCGCTCACAGGAAAAGGCAAAATGCCGTTTTTACGGTTTTTTATCAGAAGCTTATCACCATCCAGTTTTTTTATTTTATAATCGACTTTTTCATCGCTCCTGATGGCATTTTCGAAAAACCAGCTCACGTCTTTCGATGCATGTTTTTGAAAATGAGCCTCAAAATCTTTCGGGTGGGGATGTTTGTACTGCCATTTTTGAAAGAAACTTTGCATTATTTTATCAAACTCCTCTTCACCGAGGTAATGCATCAGCATATAAACAGCCATGCCTGTTTTGGAGTAAAAAATGCTGCTGTAATTCATTGGTTTTGCGGCTTCACTTCGTATATGGGCCGGCTGATCGAGATTAAAACGAGCCACATTCAGGTACGAAAATTTGTGATAATACCTGTATGGAAAATTTTTTACTCCTGCCGCACGGGCGGCAAACTTATTCAGCGCAAGTGCTACAAGATTCGTGTCGTTATATTTCGTTTGCATGTACCTGATCTCACTAAACGTGTTGATGCCTTCATCGAGCCACGGATGTTCCCGCTCATTGAATCCCAGCATTCCATAAAACCAGTTGTGGCCGACTTCGTGCATAATGACAATTTCCAGCAATGCATCATTGTTCGATTGTCCGATAGCCGTTATCATTGGATATTCCATGCCGCCGCCTCTTGCTCCGGGCGGGTTTTTTATGGCTGTGCAATAGTCATACGGATATTCACCATACCATTTGGAATAATACTTTAACGCATCTTTGATGTAGGTAGTGGCTTTTTTCCAGTGTTTTTGGTCGCCATTTCTGAAAAACGCCTGGCACGTTATTTCTTTGCCCGATGGTAGACTGGCTTTTTCTTGCAGAGCCACATAATTTTTGTCTGCAAACCAGGCAAAATCGTGCACATTTTCAACTTTATAGCGCAATGTCTTCGTGTTTTTTGTGCTGTCGTTGAAGTACGGGTTGGTGAGCGGCTGGTTGTTTTTTATTTGTTTGGCTGTATGCGCGGCAAGTTGTTCGATTCTCTGCAATTCATCTTTGTTTTGAAGGTTGCCGGTCGATGCAACTACATAATCATCGGGCAGGGTGATGGAGACCTCGAAGGAGCCAAATTCTGAATAAAATTCACCCATGTCAATGTAAGGGAAAGTGTGCCACCCCTCATGGTCGTAAACCGCCGGTTTCGGATACCACTGCGTTATTTTGTACGCACTGCCAATGTGACCAAATCTTGAAATGCTGGCATGAGGAATCTTTACACGAAAGGGGGTTGTTATGGTCATGGTTTTGCCCGGTTTTATTGGACGGGGAAGAATGAGTTTTCCAATATCAATATGGGTGCTGTCAAGTTCCAGTTTTGCCTGCGCATTGTTTACGCTGAAGTTTAGCGAATCAATGTAGCCCTGTACAGATGGCCGATTGAGTCGGGGTGGCCTGCCCCAAAATCGCTCCTTTTGTTTTCCGAGTTCTGTGCTGTCGTTTTTATACGCATTGGGCCACAAATGAAAATAAATAACGGCCAATTCATTTGGCGAATTGTTTGTGTATTGCATTTGTATGTTGCCGCGCAAAAAATGCTGTTCATCATCGAGTTTTACATCAATTTTGTAATTGACTTTTTGCTGGAAATAAGCATTTTCCTGGGCTGGTAGAGCGGTTTGACAAAGCAAAATCAAATAAATTGCTGGGAAGAATACTGTACGATTCATAATTTTGTTTTACTGTATGAAGATCATAAACACGAAAAGTTACAATTTTACCTGATTTTTTTTGAATAACAATAGGAACGATGTAAAATAAAGGGGATTAAAATCAACGAAACTGTCTAAAAAGTCAATTCCAAACTTTTTAAACAGCCTCATTAAAGAAAGTTTTCAGATAATTTGTTTTATTCTTCAATCCATTGAATGACGTCTTCTGATTGTGGCTTGATGCGTGGCGATATTACTTTGGCCAGCGTTCCATCAGTGTTAATCAGGTACTTCTGAAAATTCCATTTAACCCTTGAGTTTTCAACGCCATTTTCTTCTTTGGAAGTCAGCCATTTGTAGATTTCATGTTGGTCTTTACCTTTTACGGAAATTTTTGCCATCATGGGAAAAGACACACCATAGTTTTTTTGACAGAATTTTGCGATCTCTTCATTCGTTCCCGGTTCCTGGTTCATAAAATCATTTGCCGGGAATCCAATAATAATGAAATTGTCATCTTTGTACTTGTTGTACAATGCTTCCAGGCCTTCGTATTGAGGAGTTAAACCACATTCTGATGCGGTATTTACAATCATTATCTTTTTCCCTTTCAAAGTAGAGAAATCAAACCCCTGACCACTTATATCATTGACCTTGAAGTCGTAAATTGATTTGTTTTGTGCCATACCGGTAAATGAAATACCTAATATGAGCGTTAAAAAAATTATGTTTTTCATAGGTCTTAATTATTATGTTTCTAATTCATAAACACTTCAAGGCTTCCTATGTTTTGCATGTTTGCAATAAGTGGAAACAAAATATAAAACAGTTTTAACGTTTGTATTTGCAATTTATAATGATTTAAAATAATATTTTAATTGATGCTGGTACAGCTGATTACATGCTATAAATAACGGTTTTCCGTGAGTGTTAACAGGTTGTTAATTGGTGTGTTTTTTCTAAAAAAAATGCGAGTTTTGTTGCAAATACTTGGGGATTCATCAATCTTTTTATACGGGAAATTTAGATTATTAATTGACTATGAGGTGTTTTTTTGTTCTTGGTTTAATTTTTTTCTTATCAGTTAATCTTACCGGCCAAAATACCCGAAAGCTATATCGTATAGGCAAAGAAATGCAGGAGGCTGGCAAATTTAATGATGCTATAGAGCAATACTCAAAAGCGCTGGAATTAGCTCCTGGTGATGATAAGTTTTTGGAATTGAGAGCTGAGTGTTACGAGAAAACAGATCAGAATAATCTTGCTTTTGAAGATTATCAAACTCTGTTTGAATATAATTCCCGCAAGGAAGAATATGCGTACAAAGCAGCCATCAATCTTTTTAAGCAGAAAGAGTACCGAAAAGGTCTGGATTTTACAAAAAAAGTATTAGCCCAAAAAAGTCGGCATTATGATGCTTTATTGCTTCAAGTCGATATGTTGATGGCGCTCGGGAATTATGAACGTGCACGTGTTTCTGCAGTCAGACTTATTGATCTGGATAAAAATCCTGATTCTTATTACCGTGCCGGAGTAATCGATTATAAACTGGGAAATTATAAATCCTCAGAGATATTCCTGCGTAAAACTTTGAATCTTCAGCCTCGCAATGTTGATGCAATCATCTGGCTGGCAAGAGCGCTTGATAAACGTGAAAAATATACCATAGCACGAGGCCAACTCGCAGCAGCCATTAAAATTGATCCGCGTAACGTGGAAATATATCACGTAAAAAGCCTGATAAACGAACATACCATGCTTTTCCGCGATGCTATTGACGACATGTCGAGAGTTTTGACCATAAACCCCGAAAATGTTGATGCCTATTACCGCAGAGCAAAGCTGTATTTAAAAGTAAATGATAAAGACAAAGCTGTAAATGATTTAAAATCCATTATTGAAATACAGCCTGAATCATACAAGGCTTACGAAATGCTGGCCGACCAATATTTTAAAGAAGAGAACAAAAAAGAAGCAGCTACATATTATAACAAAATCGTTAAAAGGTTTTCAGGAAACGCCAATTATACTGAATGTGTTATTGGCGCACGGGAAAAAATAAAACAATTGGCACCCGATAAAATAAACCCAAAAATAAGTGTAACATCGCCATCACCTTCTGGAAACGTCATTCGATTTAATAAGCCCACCGAAACAGTTAGTATCAGAATAGCAGATGAAAGCGCACTAAAAAAAGTAACTGTTAACGGAAAAGAAGTTTCCGCAAAAAAAAGTGGCGATGTATACAAGGTGTCCGAAACTATTGATGCACGGCAACAAAACAAAATAAACATTGTGGCTATCGATGACTTCAACAACGAAGCACGCATATCGTACCGGGTTCAATACGAGAATAACCAACCTGTTGCCAGACGACAAACCCGTAAAACCTACGAAAAAAACACAGCTTTTGATTTTGTTCCGCATGCCGATGTGGATAATAATATTCCAATTAATGATAAGACAGACCGATACAGTTTTGCGCTCATAATTGGGAATGAAGATTATACAACTTATCAAACCGGGCTGAACTCCGAAATAAACGTCGATTTTGCCCGAAACGATGCATACATGTTCAGGGAATATGCGCGCGATATTTTAGGCGTACCTGAAAAAAATATCATTTTTTTAACGGATGCTACCTCAGGCGTAATGAGCCAAAAAATTAGTAAGTTTCTTAAGTTGATGGAAATAACCAGTGGTAAGGGAACCTTTTATTTTTATTACGCCGGACACGGTCTTCCCCACGAAAAAACAAAAGAGCCGTATCTCATTCCGGCCGACATAAATGGCAGGAACCTCAATGGTGCTGTTTCTCTCAATAAATTATATAATGATATGGCTAAATACGATGCCAAACGCATCACTGTTTTTATTGATGCTTGTTTTAGCGGAGGGGCACGCAATAATCCTTTACTTGCTGCCCGGGGCGTGAAAATTGTTCCCAAATCGTCCGTTCTAAAAGGTCCACTTGTAGTATATACTGCTAGCAGCTCCGACCAGTCATCAATGCCTCACAAAGAGAAAAAACACGGCATGTTTACATACTTTTTACTCAAAAAATTGAAAGAAACCGCCGGAAATATTACTTATAAAGAACTGGCCGATTATTTAAAAGAAAGTGTTGGCATTGAATCGCTAATGATTAACGATAAAGAACAGGTGCCGTTTATCGGCGTTGGTCCCGCAATTAAAAATGAATGGAAATACTGGAAGTTTGTGAAGTAAATAAAAATTTTCTATCCCTGTCCCTATTCTTTTTCCGCCGGTAAACATTCCCCTGTTTGCCGGCGGAATTTTTTTCATAAAAAAATTTTCAGTGGATATCATTGACCTGCCAGCTGTCTCTTAATGTACATCAGGGCAGAAACAAGCAATAGAATCACTCCTGCTAAAAAAACCGGCCAGTAAAAAGTATCCGGCACATAATTCATCGACAAAACCTCCATTTTATCTATAAATGAATCTGCTGAATTTTTCATATAATGTTTAAACAGATATAATGTGTAGTCCATTATAAATGAAAAGAAAACTACCAGAGCTCCGCCGCCTAACAGCCACCATTCTCCGCCATTAACCGGTCGTGCTTCATGGTATTTCGATGTAAAATGCAATAACGCGCTACCCCAAAAGATCATGATGAGTGAAATAATGATGGGCGAAATCACCGGGCCGGTCCAATGCACAGGAATCAGGAACAAAATATCCCACGTCATGAACGATTCGGGCCAGCTAAGAATGGCTTTAAGAAACACATAATAAAAAATATCCCAAATAGCGAAAATGATGAGAAACCAGGCAAAACGTTGCGTAAAACTCCGGCCTCCCAGCCATGCAACCGACCCAATCATAATAAGCGATGCAAACTCACGCAAAAATTCAGTTATGGCCACCGCAGAGCTGGTTAGTTTAAGCGGAAATTCAAAACCACCCGGGTAATATAACTCCCGCAAATAAACAACCACAGCCGATTCAAACATGCCCATGGTAATGGCAAATAAAATAATTGGGACAATAATTTGCTTTGATAAACTGTAGGTGTTTTTCATGATGTTGATGTTAAACGGTTTGTTTGTTTATACATTTCGGCTTTTGAAATGTTCATTTACGTACGCTTTTTCAAAAACTCGTATATTTGATTAATTTGCGCTTTATTTTTATCAAAAATCCTAATTATGATGACTAAACGGTTATTGATTGTTGTATATTTTGTTTTTCTGGGCGTTTATGTTTCAGCACAAGAGAAAAAAACGCTTACTGTCGATGATATGAAAACCTGGAACCATCTAAGGCATAAGAAAATATCGCCTGATGGGAATTTCGTGAGCTATGAGACCAATCCGTATAAAGGTGATGGAACATTAAATTTGTGGAGTGCTAAAACTCGTGAAAATAATAATTATCCTCGTGGGCATAAAGCACGTTTTGCGCCAACTTCCAAATTTTTGGCTTTTCTCATTTCTCCGCAACACGATTCTTTGAGGGCTTTAAAACTCAAAAAGGTAAAAAAAGATAAACTGCCGAAAGATTCTCTTGCCATTCACCTCACCGAAAACGGTACTGTAAAGAAATTTGCCCGGGTAAAGTCTTTCACACTCCCCGAAAAAGAAGGAAACTGGATAGCCTGGCAGCACGAGAAAGAACTTCCGGCAAAAACCGATACCGATTCTGCCGGGCAGGACAGCACCAACGCGAAAAAGATGGAAAAGAAAAAACAATTCGACAAAAATGCTCCGAAGTCTTATGAGATGGTCATTCATAATCCGGTTACCGATAAAACCTATAAAATTGAAAATACAACCACTTTTGCGTTTTCCGAAAATGGCCAAATGCTCACTTTTATCAGCCTTCAAAATGATACACTTCTGCGTTCGGCAGTTGTTCGCTTCGATACAAAAAAGGAGCAGTTCGATACTGTTTTCCTGGAGAATGGACTGGCAAAAAAAGTTACAGTCGATCACAAGGGCAATCAACTTGCATTTATTCACAGTGCCGACACTATAAAAGAGAAAGTTTATTCATTATATTTTGAAGATGATGGAGAAGTTAGAAAAATTATGGATACACTGAGCAATGAACTGCCCGCAAAATGGACCGTCAGCGAGCACGGTAAAATTTATTTCTCCGACAACGATGAACGTCTGTTTTTCGGAATTGCCAAACCTCCAAAACCTGAACCGAAAGATACACTGCTCGATGAGGAAAAAGTTCGCCTCGATTTGTGGAGCTGGAACGATGGCAAATTGCAACCCGAACAGCTCAAAAAGAAAAAACGGGAATTGAAACGCAATTATCTATCTGTATATTTTGTTGATAATCAGAACACTGTAATGCTCGAAGATACCGTTGTGCGCCGGGTTTATACTCCCCTCAAAGGCAATGGAAATACCGCCATTGGATATAATTATCAACCTTACGAAAAAATCGGCTCCTGGGAAATGCCCTACTACAAAGATGTATATGTAGTTGATGTAAAAACAGGCGACAAACAAATAGTTCTGGAAAAAATCCAATCTTCAACCCGTATTTCTTCATCCGGAAAATATATTCAGTACTACAATTTTGCCGATAGTTGCTGGTATGTATACGATATCGAAGAGAAAGAGCATCGCAACCTCACCCAATCTTTGCCCGCGCCGGTATTTATGGCTGATCATGATTATCCGAACGATCCATCTTCGTACGGAACTGCCGGTTGGACAAAAGACGACAGGTTTCTTCTCATTTATGACGAGTTTGATATCTGGCAACTTGATCCTAAAGCCCGCAAAAAGCCCGTTTGTATTACCAATCAGTTTGGACGGAAAAATAATATACAATTGCGTTTCCGACAGCTCGACCGCGATGCAAAGTACATCGACCCTAAAGAACCTTTGTGGCTGTCGGCCTTTAATAAAGAAACAAAAGCCTCAGGTTACTATTTAGCCGAAGTCGATAAGCAAAAAAATCCGCAAAAACTTATACTCGATGATTATGCCTTCTATACACCACAAAAAGCCAGGAAAGCAAATAAAATTATCTGGCAAAAAGCATCTTACAAGAAATATCCGGATGTGTGGTACAGCAACATGAAAGTTGAAAACCCCGTAAGAATTTCAGAAACAAATCCACAACAAAAGAAATATAAATGGGGAAGTGTGGAAATGGTTAAATGGATAACTTCCGAAGGCACCGAAGAAGAAGGTTTGCTGTACAAACCCGAAAATTTCGATCCCAATAAAAAATATCCGATGATGGTTTATTTTTATCGCCTTTACTCCGATGAGTTACATGCCCATTGGGCGCCTAAACCGAGCCGCTCCATTATCAATCCAACATTTTATACCAGCAACGATTATTTGGTTTTTATTCCCAATATTCGCTATAAAGTTGGTTACCCTGGCGAAAGTTCATACAATTACGTAGTTAGCGGAACAGTGGCGCTTCTGAACCGTCACAATTTTATCGATAAAGATCATATCGGAATACAGGGACAAAGCTGGGGCGGATACGAAGCAGCATTTATCATTACAAAAACCGATATGTTTGCTGCCGCATCGGCCGGAGCGCCCGTTTCAAATATGACCAGTGCTTATGGCGGAATTCGGTGGGGCAGTGGCATGAGCCGCATGTTCCAATACGAAGAAACTCAAAGCCGCATCGGAGGTACACTTTGGGAAAAACCATTGCATTACATTGAAAATTCACCGGTATTCTATGCCCCAAAAGTAAATACACCGCTGCTCATGCGCCATAACGATGGCGATGGCGCCGTCCCGTGGTATCAGGGCATTGAGTATTTTGTCGCGTTGCGCCGCCTGAACAAACCCGTGTGGATGCTCAACTACAATGATGCACCGCACAATGAAAAAAATAAATCGCCAAACAGTGTCGACCTGAGCATTCGCATGAAACAATTCTTTGATCACTATTTAAAAGAAGAACCAGCCCCGGAGTGGATGAAAAAAGGTATTCCCGCAGTTAAAAAAGGTAAAACGTTAGGATATTAATTGATGAGTTCTCCATCAAAAAAATTGCCCGTTAAGCCGAAGTTGCAAAACGGCTTAACGGGCAAAATCTGGATCAGTTGAAAAAGTTGTAGATTTGCTTTTACAATCTTTTTTTCTTGACAAAGTCTTGACTTTTTTCCTTCGTTTTTGGGTCAGGCCAAAAATGAAGATCGAAGAGAAAAAGAGTTCAATAGGTCAAATTACCACGGATTTTCTGGACTAACTATAGCATTTTTTACAAATGGAAAACTAATCGTCCCCTTCACCTTTTTCCCATTCATACTTTTTCTTTTTCTTACGCATAGACAGCATAACCACAGCGCAACCTTCTTCGCCATCTTTAAACTTAATGGTAAGGTAGTAAATGCCGGTTTTCTGGCACAAAAATCCAAAAGCATTTGCCAGATCCTGTGTTTTTGTATTGATGTTGCCACCGTAATATCGAAAATCATCATATAATTTTATAATAGCTTTCCCCTTTTTTGTGCTATCATTGGCAGTGGAAAACTTATAAAAAGTTCCTTTATTGAGGTATACCGAAAAATTTGCACTACTGGCTTTTCTCTGCTTCACTGATTTGGCAAATCGTACCTTGAAATGTTTTAGGTAGGTTGTTTTGGTTAGTTTGTTTTTGCAAATATCAATTAACTCGTTATTGCACTGACCAAAACTAAATTGTAAACTGAGAATAAAAACACTGAAAATTAGGAGTTTGGGTATATTCATGACTATTCAACACTGTTTGTTTGAAGTCATAAATATACTAATCTTATGATGAAAGTTATATGTGAAACCCTGTTTATTTTTTGACGGCAACACGCAGTTCGTTCAATTTCCATTCGCCCTCCTGCTCAATTTTATCAAGGGCTGTTTCGGGTAATACGATGGTCGTTGTATTATGCTTATTAAATTCAAAAGTTTTGGCTAACTCGTTATTGATCAGTAAATCAAATTTCTTTACTTTCAAATATCCGTATTCCTTAAGATCTGTGAGGTCCTTGGGTTCTATCCAAACTGTATAAAAGTTGGAGTTAATTGTTGGTGTCTTTTCTTCATCCTCTGCATTATTATCTTTTAAGAAATCGGGTATGCCGTCTTCTTCATTCTGCACTTTATATAATTCTTTGCGCACAAAAATCCGCACATAATTGGCAAGCTTGTCATCCTGAAAGATTACATAATTCTCGCCAACTGTAAACTTTGTAGTCTCATATTGGCGCACTTCCAAGGGACGACAGCCGTTTCCGGGAACTTCCTGGCAGGCAACATTTGTTATGTCCCCGCTTTTGAGGTCTATTTTTATGAATTCATTTTTATATACATCTGTATTCGCATAGAAATATTTTCCATCTGCATCGAAAGTGCTGTTATATAGCTCAATGCGCTTTGCTTGTATCCGGAGTTCCTGAACCGGCTTCCAGGTGTAAAGCCGGTAAATGTAAAGGTGTATATAACGATAACTTGTAGCAGAAAATGTCATGGCCAGGTAGTTGTTGTGTTCATCAACTTTAACCTCCAGCAATTTGCTGCGTTTATGCGTCGGGCCTTTTATCCTTTCTTCGAAACGGTAGTCTTTGAGCAACTCATCCAGAGGCTGGCTGTAGGCCATGTATCCTGAAAGCAAAAAGATTACCCAAAATAGCAAAAGTACCCTCTTCATAGCAGTTATTTTATTTTCAAATGTAAGAATATTTTATCCAAAAAATTGTAATTAATTGTTAAATATTTTAATCTAAGCTCTTTAATAGGCTGTTAAGAGATACCTTCTCTCTTAGCATTTCAGCGATGTCTTCAATTTTTATTCTTTTTTGTTCCATAGTATCCCGGTCGCGTATGGTAACCGTATCGTTTTCCAGTGTCTCATGGTCTACTGTTACTGCATAAGGTGTGCCAATTGTATCCTGCCTGCGGTAACGGC